>JAUWCZ010000011.1 GCA_030609055.1 Chloroflexota bacterium
CAATAAAACCATAATCGCTTCCCGGGGCGACCGGAGGGATTCCAATCCATCTAGGAAACGACTCATAATATCCTTCACTTTCTCGCGATATTTTTCGGGAACCAAACGCTGAATCAGCCAAGCAGCAACTTTTT
This sequence comes from Chloroflexota bacterium, assembly GCA_030609055.1. Classification (GTDB taxonomy): domain Bacteria; phylum Chloroflexota; class Anaerolineae; order Anaerolineales; family UBA11858; genus B10-G9. The sequence goes on from JAUWCZ010000011.1 coordinate 135, forward strand.
CCGCCCGTTCTGGAAACATGGCAGCCATCATGAAAACCGCCAGGGCACCAAAAAATGCAGTCGATCCCCATAGCGCCAGAGTCTGGATATTGCCGATAAAGCCTGATGCAGTAGTTAGTGTCGCCAATTCCGGCAGATTTAAAAAGACAAACCCCAACATGACCACCCCGTCAAAGACCCGCTCCACAACGATGGTCGCCAGGGAAGCAGAAATTGAAATGTCCTGTTTCCGTTTCAGGACCACTGCCCGCAGGAGTTCCCCTGCCCGGGCAGGATAGATATTATTGCCCATATAGCCAATGGCCACAATAGGAAACATCTTTTGTGTGGTAACTGCTTTTACGGGACGCAGGAGATAATGCCAACGCCAGGCTCTAACCCAGACACCCACAAAATACACCCCCACACCGGGAAGCAGCCACCAGTACCGGGCGGATTTTAATGGTTCCCAAATCTCTTTAAGCCCAAGACCCCGCAGTGCCAGGTAAAGGAATCCAGCACTCAACGCTATTCCAACCCAGAATTGCCAGCGTTTCATGGGGTTCATTCTACCATGAAGTCAAGGACGACTATTGAGCCTCTCAAACCTGTAAAATCAGTCTATTGTGATGACATATGTAGATCGATGGGGTTTAAAAAAACGGCTGTGAAGATGTCGATTATAATTGGAATGATGAACTGGAAAATGGCATTAATTCTGATCGCGGTTCTGGTGGTAGGTGGATTGATCATCAGCTGGCAACTGGCACCTCATGTTGAGGACATTGATCCTGCTGATACATCTTTAGCCGGCAGGCAGCCGCTTAAGATCACTTTTTCTCGCCCAATGGATCCGGATAGTCTCGAATCCAATTTTGACCTCGACCCATCAATTCGGGGGAAATTTTCCTGGACTGAAATGTTTGACGAAGTAATTTTTACCCCAGATAAACCCTGGCCATCCGGTAAAACCATCTCCGTTAGGATATCCTCTGGAGCCCGATCCAAAATAAGACTGCCCTTATTAAGGAATAGATCCTGGACCATACAAGTAAGTCCCATACTGCTCGCCTACCTGTGGCCAGCTGACAGCCAAAGCAACCTCTATCTGGTTAATCCAGAAACGGGGGATAATCAGACTCTGACGGCGGAAGACAGTGGTATTTTGGATTACACTGTCACCCCTGATGGGTTGGCTATCATCTACAGCGTGCTAAATGAAAACGGGGAAAGTAAGATTGTCTCTCTGGACCTTGTGAGTGGAAAATCCACTCCCGCAATCGAATGCTCTAGGGGGCTTTGCCGCTCTCCCCGTGTATCTTTCGATGGATCTTTGCTGGCTTATGAATATATCTCGCGGGAGCCTGGGGAGCATCCCGGGATCCGGGTTTTCGACTTTGATGGTCATATTCATCTAACAATTGGCAACCCGGAAGAATATCTCGATAATCCTCTCTGGTCTCCTGAAGGTTGGCTCTCATATTACAACCACACCCGGCAAATGTACGTCTTCTGGAACCCTGAAACTGATCAGGAACTTACTCTTGAGAATGAAACCGGCGGGGATGGAACCTGGTCAGCCGATGGTCGTTATTTTGTCTGTACAGAAATTTTGTTCATCGGTGAAACCTTGGCGCCCAGGCATCTACTGCTGTATGACGTGACAGAAGAGACACTGGTTGATCTCTCTCAAGGCAACTTCCTGGAAGACTTAAATCCTATTTTTGCTCCTCAGGGTCTTTCGCTAGCATTCAGCCGGAAATCTCTGGATCCGGCAGAGTGGTCACCCGGGCGTCAGCTGTGGCTACTAGACCTTGAGGATAACCAAGCCAAGGCTTTGACTGCCGCTGTCGATTTTCATCATACATCTTTTGCCTGGCATCCCGATGGGAATCAGCTGGCCTATGTCCGGTACAACCAGGCAAAACTCTCTGACCCCCCGGAAATTTGGCTGATAAACAGGGACGGCTCGGGGAACCTGCGGTTGATCATCAATGCTTTTGCACCTTCTTGGATTCCATAAGATGCAGGATTTAAAGGAACTCACCCGTAAAGTTAAACTGGAAGCCAACCGGCTGGGTTTTCCCCTTGTTGGAGTGACTTCGCCTAATCCTCCTGAACATATCGAATTTTACCGGGAGTGGATCAGCGCGGGGTACCACGGCACCATGGAATGGATGGCATCAAAAAGGGCTTTGTATCGACGAGCTGATCCAAAAAATATCCTGCCAGAATGCGAATCCATCCTTGTCCTTGGTTCACCTTATCCTTCCCCAAATCTCAATAGGCTGGATGGAAAAATCGCCTCATATGCCAGCAACCAGGATTATCATGAAGTATTAGAACAGGGCCTGAAGAACATTGTCCAATTCCTGGAAGATTCAATCGGTGAACCGCTCCCAAACCGCTGGTACACGGATACCGGGCCAATCCTGGAAAAGGATCTAGCTCAAAGGGCCGGTCTGGGTTGGATCGGAAAAAATACCACTTTGATCAACCAAAAATACGGCTCGTATTTTTTCCTGGCAGAAATTCTATTGGGGATTAAGTTGAATCCGGATCCTCCATTTTCCTCCCAACTCTGTGGATCCTGCACCTCCTGTCTGGATGCCTGTCCCACCAATAGCCTGACTGCACCCTACACCCTGGATGCCAACCTGTGTATTTCGTATCAGACTATCGAAAACCGGGAGGTTATACCTGTGGACCTCCGCCCACTTCTCGGTGATTGGATTTTCGGCTGTGATATCTGCCAGCAAGTTTGCCCTTGGAACCAGCACAAACTTAAGGAAGGAGAAATCCTGGAAGAATTCCTTCCCCGACCGGAACTTACTACTCTGGATCTCATGAAGGAACAGGGGCTTTCCCAGGATGCCTTCAGTTCTAAATTTAAAAACAGCCCGATCAAACGGACCAAGCGGAAAGGGTATTTGAGAAATATCGCTATCGCTCTTGGGAATTTAAAATCAACCGGATCGGTACCCACATTAGCACAGGCTCTGCAGGACTCGGAACCCCTTGTACGTGGTCATGCCGCCTGGGCACTGGGTGAAATTGGCGGGGAAAAAGCCCAACAAGCTCTTCTGGAAGCAGCTGCAGATGAGGAAAACCCTCAGGTGAAAGAGGAAATCCTGAGGGCTCAAAGCAAGCTCGCTTAATCCATTCAACTGTCAAAATAATTCAAGCGAAGCTGCCCCTGCGCTTCAGCCTTCTTTGGATGGTTTTATAAGACCAGGCCAATACAAAAAACAACGTTGTGGTTAACACTATGGCAGGACCAGAAGCCACGTTGACATAATACGAAAGATACAAACCAATCACTCCTGAGGCAGAAGCGATCATCGCCCCCAGAATCATCATCACCGGCAATCGCTTGGTAAGCAGATAAGCTGCAGCAGCCGGTGTCACCAACATAGCAACCATTAATGCGACACCCACAGCTTGAAAAGAAACCGCTATCGTTAGCGCGATCAGAACTAGCTGGAGATACTCAAAAATCCGAGTGGGGATTCTTAGGGTGGCTGCCAATGTGGGATCAAATGTGAGGACCAGGAATTCCTTATAGAATCCTATCACCAGCAGGAGAATCACCCCGCTGAACGCAGCAATAGTGATCAATTGGTTGCCAGATACACCCAGTACATCCCCAAATAGAAAATGGGTCAGGTCCACAGTATAACTCCTCATCGTGGAGATAATGGCGATACCCAGTGCGAACATGCCAGCAAATATAACTCCAATAGCAGTATCCTCTTTGATTTTTGCACCCCGGCTAACCGCACCTATTGCCAGCGATACAATCACCGCCGTCCCTGTCCCCCACCAGAAGAGTGTTTCCCGTACCCCACCTGTCACCAGGTAGCCCACGGCAACACCGGGCAAAATCGCGTGCGCCAGAGCGTCTCCAAAGAATGCCATCCCTCGAAGTACCACGTATACACCCACCACAGCACAAACGATACCAGTTAGCACTGCGGCAGTTATCCCCCGGACCATGAAGGAGTATTGCAGTGGAGTAAAGATAATTTCAAAAAAGGTCATCATGATCTCCTTCACAGCAACTGTCGCCTACTGCCAGAGTGTCAAATTCACCCTCTACAAAGTGGAGATGCCCCTGGTATGCTTGCAGTAATAGATCCCGGGTGAATACCTCCTCAGGGGATCCAAACCCCAACAATCTTTTGTTCAGAAGCATCACACGCTGGAATTGTTCCGCAGCCAATCGGAGATCATGCATGGAAATTATGAATGTGACCTCGCGATCCTGGAGCGTCTCCAGGATGGTCAGGATGCTTTCCTGGGCTGGGACGTCGAGTCCATTAAGGGGCTCATCCAACAGCATCAATTCTGCCTCCTGAGCTAAAGCTCTGGCGATGAACATCCGCTGCTGTTCCCCGCCAGATAACTCGCTGATTTGGCGTTGGGAAAGATCGGAAAGACCCACAAATTCGATTGAGCGACGGACCACATCCCAGTCATCCGATTGGGGCCAGAGAAATGGTCCCATTTTGTTAATCCTTCCCATCATCACCACATCGTCGACAGTAGCCGGGAAGGACCAATCCACCTGGCTGCGTTGCGGTACATAGGCAATACAGGTATGACCTCCAGGTTCATATCCGGACACCTTTACAACGCCCTCAGCAGGTTCCTGGATTCCAGCAATGACTTCAAATAAGGTTGTTTTCCCGGCACCATTGGGTCCAACAAGGGCAATTCCTTCCCCGGATGAGATATCGAAGGAAATGTTCTTTAATACGGTCCCGGTTTCATAACGGACAGATACTTGTTCCAGTACCAGTAACGGGGCATCCGGCTGATGTGGAGCGTACCGCCTGGAAAAAGACTGTCTGCGGAAAGAGTCAATCAGATTTTTCATGCCATTAATACTCCTACAGATCAGACTGTTGATTTATTTTAGAGCATCCACTATAGTCTTAATATTGAATCTCATAAAAGTCAGGTAACTCTCTGCTGGAGGTTCAGCAGAGAGAGAACTAATATAAAGAGGAATCAAGTTAATACCGGTTTCTTCCGCAACCCGTTGAGAAAGAGTGGAATCATAATCAATTCCCACAAATATGGCTTTTACTTCCTGCTCACGGATGGTATCAATCAGCTCGGCCAGCTGCTGTCCGGATGTTTCCGCTTCTGTAGTTTGAGCAGGGATCACTGCCCCTATTTGCTCAAATCCATACTCTTCTGCGAAATAATTTAAAGAAGTATGATCTGTCACTAACTTTCGATTTTCAGGGGGTATTTGAGCCACTTGTTCCCGGATCCAGTAATCTAATTGTATAATTTCACTCCTGTAAGCAGCTGCATTGTTGCGATAGGTCTCATTGTTGTCGGGGTCATTCTCTCCCAGCACTGCTTCGATATTATCGATCCAGATCATGATGTTGTTGGGGTTAAACCAGACATGCGGATCCTCACCGCTGCTGCTGGGTAATTTTTCACTCTTATGGTCCTGATCTTGTTCTTCATCCCCCTTGTGCTCACTATCAGGATCCCTCACTTCCAACGGGGAAATGCCCTCAGAAACCTCAAACACTGCTGCAGTGGTCTCTATTCCGTCAAGTAAATCATCCAAGAACTCTTCCAGACCCAGACCATTTACAAAGATTAAATCTGCCTTGGAAACCTTAACCAGATCCTGGGGCGTGGTCTGGTAAACGTGGGGATTCTGCCCGGCTTCCAGAAGCACAGTAAGTTCAATGACATCCCCTGCGATAATTCCTACTACATCCCCCAGGAAAGTTGTGGTTGTGACAACCCTAAGTTTTTCAGTTACCGGAGGGGTTCCCCCTGATTTTGTACGACAGCCCACAAAACAAACACTTAGTAGTGTCAGTATCAGGAAAAATGACCCAATTCGGATTTGTTTCTTCATGACATATCTTATTATTATTAATTTAAACAACCATCACAACGCCCGAAGAACTGCAGCCAATGATCATCCACCCGATATCCGGTCTGCTTTTCGATCGCAGTGATATATCCATCGATATCCACATTTCCCTCTATAACCTGCATCTGTCCGCAGTCCCTGCAGATCAAGTGATGTTTATGGCCCTCCAGAGTCGGCCAGATACCGTGACATCCTCCGGGTTGGTGGATCTGCTGAATTAACCCCAGTTCTTCCAGCATCTCCAGGGTGCGGTATACACTGGCGATTCCCAGAGACCGTTCCAACTCCAAAGATTTTTGATAGATCTCCTGTGGGGTAAGGGCGGTTTCACTGGCAGCAATAATCTCCATCACCTGGCGGCGGGGCCGGGTCATCCGATAGCCGTGTTGGTGCAGCGAATCCTGCCAGGTATTAAGAACCTGCTCCACGTTAGATGGTGTCATGGAAACCTTCCTTATTGATAATAATTATCATTATCAGTTGGGTTATTATACTTTTCTGCTATTCTTTTTGTCAAGAGCTATCCCTGCCATTAACACAAAAAAGCCGGACAAATAGTCCGGCTCTTCATTTTTTGGGGGCTTATTATTGTATTGGTACGGGGGTTAAGGTTGATATCGATCCGGGGGTGTTAATGAGTGTGTCCTCAACTTCGTCCGTGGGCGCAGGGGTCACCAGGTTCACTCGCACAATTAGAATCTGTCCTGGGAAAATGGCATTAGGATCTTCCAGGTCATCGTTATAGATCAATATATCCTCAACAGTGCTCCGCAGAATAACTGCAATTGAACCCAGGGAATCCCCTGGGCGAACCATATACTCCACCCGGAAACCCGGGAGAACGTCGAAAGGAATGGGTGTAGGGGTAGCTACAGTCGCGCCTGGCGCTGGGACAAGGACTTCATCACCCACAAACAGAATCGGGTTGGATAGGTCGAGATCCAGGCGATCCTCGGCGGCGTTATACACCAGTAGAGTAAAAATATCCATATCAAATTGCTCTGCGATAGAAGCAAAGGTATCGTCTTCTTCAGCAATGTAGATCACAGCACCGGAACGGGTTGGCGAAGGGCTCGGTGAAGGAGTATTTGTAGGCAGCGACTCAGTCGGTGTTAACGTGATAGTCGCTGTAGGTGGAATCGGGCTGGGTGTAAAAGTTGCCGTTGGGGTTGGTGTTTTGGATGCAAAGATTGTCCCGATATCCATCCTGGTGCCGGTCAGCCAGAAAATCAGGAAAGCTGCACCAAGAATAATCAATAAAATCGTGCCTACAAAGAGCAAAATGTTTTGCCAGGATTGGTTTTGCCGCTTCCGGTAAGAGTTTATGATCTTTTTGGTTGATTCCTTATCACTCATACAAATTTATCCTTACTGAATTGAGCTTTTATTCTACCACCTGTGCTGGTTATATTTCAGTAGGCTCAGTTCGGTTTTTCCTGCTGTATTCACGTTAATTCTACCTTATTTTCAGGACCCTGACGAATTCCCTCCATAGCGGGCAGGATTCAGCGGTGAATCGAGAGGGAATCCCAGACAGCAAAATTCTTGTCTGAATCGGTATTGGCAAGCACCACTAAAAAGATCTGCACAGTTTCCCCCTTATAATCATCCAGGTCGATTTCAAAAGTCTTCATTTGATCATCACAGATCTCATTCCAATCTAGGAGAGTGATTATGGTAGCGGGATTACCTCCTACCATGAGATTGATCCTGAAATCCACATCCCCGTTACCACAATTTCCACCTGGATTTGTAATTATCCCAACCCGGCCAAATAATAAATCACCTGCATTTACTTTATAATCCGGAAATCGCCCGATGATATATTTCCCTTCTCCCACCGGTGGATAAGCTGCCAGTAAAATACCTGATATTCTACCTCCCTCCAACTCCTGACCACTCTGGAGAGCGATATAAGGATCACCGGGATCTCCCGGATCATCAAAAGTGAGGATTTCTCCTCCCAGGTCAATGTAATCCACAGGTAAGGATCCGCTTCCCCAGGCAGCATCGTCTGCATAGATATTAAAATCAAACATCATCCCGGCCCCTTCAACGACGTTGATTTGAACCCAGAATGCTTTGTTAAATTCTCCCACGCCAAAACCATCCCCCTTTACATTGCGTAATTTCCAAAAGCCCTCGTATGTGCCAGTCTCCTGGGGAGCAACCAGATCAACTGACACATCCACTGTATCACCGGGTTGAATAGTCTCTGAGGTCAATTCCAGAGAGGCAGGTCCACTGAGAGAATCTCCGCTCTCAAAATATAGTAGATAACCAATGGTCCATGGACAGGACCCCGCATTCTCCAGCCGCCAGGTTTTAGTGAAATGTTCTCCCGGGGCAAGATCCATATCATCCGGGATGGTGACATCTCTAATGAATTTAACCAGATCACAGGGCAATTCCGAATCTTCGTCCCCTCCCTCTGGTGTCAGGGTAGGAATTTTAAAGGTTGGTGTTGCAGAAGCAAGGAGAGTATCTTTCGGTACTGCTGTTCCCGGGGGTTGTGTGGAATCCGGTTTGCCGATACCAGCAGCGGTTAACTGGACAGAAACTGTCATCGCTGCCTCGGTATACAATGCGCCAGGCTTTCCTTCCGTCGGGGGGTTGTCCTGAGGCAGATTACAGGCACTTAAGATCACAATTAACAACAGACAGCAAGCTAAAAACCATCTTTTCATATTATTCGCACTCCTGAAAAGAAATTGGTATCTATTTTATTGTACCCAAAACTCTCCCAATCGTGACAGGATCATAATCCACTCCCCCTGGAAGAATATTTTAAACAAGGGAATTCTGGTCGGATTTATCGGTTTTGGAAAATCTCGAGAGCTGTTCGCAGATAGGAATCGATCGGGTAGGAAAACGCCTCCTCCACCTCTACCCAGATAAATTCTTCTGCTTCAGTGTTTAATTGCACTTTTCCATCACTTACCTGACAGATAAAATCAAAGAAGATAAAATGCTTTTCCTCCCAGAAGCTTTCATCATAGATGAATTCCTGAAAACACAAGAAGTCTGCCTTAAGAACCTCCAGACCCGTTTCCTCTTTCACCTCCCGATTGAGGGCTTCCTGTAAACGTTCCCCCAACTCTACATGACCACCCGGAATTGTATATCTCCCTTTCCATTTGTGGGTTTTCACAAGCAGGAGTCTTCCCTCGGGGTTAAAAATCAGGGCTCCGACAGTTGGCTCTGGGTAATGTTGTTCTATCATGAATTCCCCTTAAATAATCTCTCATAATCCGTTAAATAATACGGCTTCAGGATTCAGTATTAATACGCTGGACACCATTCTCGAGGGGCAGGCTTGCCTGCATCGACCAGGGACCAGTCCAGGTGATGGTCACTGTTTTAACTTCTCCCAGTAGATCATGTCCACTCTCAACAAAGACTAACTTATTAGTCGGGGTTCGTCCCCGCCAACGATCCTTGTTCTTACCTTCAAATAGAACTTCCACAATTTCTCCAAGATATTTCAGATTTATCTCCCCCGCTATCTCTTCTTGTAATTCTTCGATTAATCGAAACCGGCGCCATTTTTCATCATCAGGAACAGTATCTTCCATTTTGCGGGAAGCAACTGTACCGGGACGAGCAGAATAACGGGCAATGTGAACTACATCCAGTTTCAGGTCACGGAGCACATCATATGAATTTTGGAATTGTTCTTCTGTTTCTCCCGGGAAACCCACAATTACATCGGTCGCAATAGATACACCGGGGATTCGATCCCTGATTTCCCCAATTAGGCGGTGGTACTGATCAATTGTATACTCCCTTTTCATATTTTTCAGCACCTGATCATCTCCAGCCTGATGGGGAACTTCAATGTGGGGCATCAATTTCGGCAGGGAGGCAACCGTATCCATCAATTCGGTTGTGAACCAATTGGGATGGGAGGTTAAAAAACGAATCCTTTCCAAACCATCAATGTCGTGTACCAGGTTCAATAATTCCGGCAAGGAGGTTTTCTCTTGTAGATCCAGACCATAGCGGTCAACAATCTGCCCCAGCAGAGTAACTTCTTTTATACCCTGAGAGACCAGCGAACGGATCTCATTGACCACGTCCTGGACAGGACGACTGCGCTCAATCCCCCGTCGATAAGGAATGATGCAGTATGTGCAGGCATGGGAGCAGCCGAGTACAACAGGGATAAAAGCCGAAACCAGATGCTGCTGGTCCGCTTCAGGAAGGGTTAATTCCCCGTCCATAAAAGCAAAACGACGAGAGGTTGCTTCTTGCTGCCAGGCTTTGGTTTCCTCCTGGGTCAAATATGCCATAAAAGGACCGGGGTCAGAGGGTGGTGAGAACACATCCACATGGGGAAATTGCTCTTCCAGATCTTTTGTTCCTTTGATGCCGACCAGGCAGCCCATGACATTAATGACAGCATCCGGCCGGTTTCGTTTTATGTTCTTGAGAGAATTAATCCGCCCGACAGCGCTGTCCTCAGCACTCTGGCGTACTACACAGGTGTTGAGAACGATCACATCTGCGTCCTCAGCTCTTGGGGTTGGTTGGAAATCCAAGCCCTCTAGAGCAGAGGCAACCCGGCGGGAATCAGCAACATTCATCTGACATCCCGAAGTCCAAATATGGTATTTCATGGATGCCATTATATCTATATAAAAAGTACAGTCAAGCTGGTAAAAGTTGAATCTCCCCAGCAGCTTGAATTAATAAAAAAACACTCCCCAGAGTTAAGCCGGGCTTCCCGGGGAGCGAACAGTACTAAATATAATCCAGAATGGGTCTTGAACCCGTTAATCCAGGGTTAAATCTGCTTCCTGAATTAAAATACGTTCTAACGCCATTGTATGACTGCAGCGATCTCTGGTCTGGAAAAAATCACAATCACAAAGCCATTTGCCATCTTGGAAAGAGACCTGATGTGGGTTGTTTTGACCCTGAAGTGTTACAGACAGAGTATTGATCTTGATTCGTTCTCTTTCGCTGGCATATTGTTTTGATTTTTGGATTTTTCCAATTATTCCAGAATCCATCTTTCTACCTCCGCGGGGTTAAAATAAAAAGCACGCAGCTTGAGCATGCGTGCATTACTGACCAATAAATAATATTCTTTTTCCCCTAATACATCTCATAATAGTCCACCTTTAATTCCTTCCAAGTATACGTCGATTCTGGAATAAAGTCAACGATCACCAGGCGGGTTTGGATTTATCAGAGATCTCCCACCCGTTTTCAAAGCTTGGCCAGATCACCCGACATATTTCATCCAGATTAAAGTCCGGGAAGGTTTAAACCAGTGTGTTTCCAAACTCAGGTTTGTTTTCCGTTTGGGAAAATTTAACCGCAGGGAACGTTTTAAACCTGGACTTTTCATCCAGTGGGGCAGGAATGCATCCAGCAGGACACCCTCAGTTTCCGCGGACGACGCAATCCAGAGCCAATCTGCCCGCGTTTTTGATGACTGCCAAGAAACCACTCCAATCAACTGATCTTTCGCTGTGACAGCCCATTGCCGAATACTTGGATCAATCAGAAGTAGGCGGGAAATCCTCCCGGTGAGCCCTCCCCGCAGGAACTCAATTCTAAGCGGTAAATGCCAGCGAACCTCCGGAGGATAATTTTTCTCTAACCACGTCCTTTGTTGAGACCAGTGTCTCGCCTTGTGAACTTGAACAGAAAATCCGGGCACATGCCAGTCAAGAAACTCGCGATTAATATCCTTGGGATCTAACATCCATGTTGTCCGACGGGAAATCTCCTGAAATCCTTGAGTGAGATAGAGGTCCACCGCGGCCTGATTACCTTCGTCCACCTGGAGCCAGATCCCATCCAATTGCCGGGGTAGGAGGAAATCCATAGCCTGCCGAACAAGGGAACGGGCAATTCCCATCCGCTGATACTCCGGATGAACAGCCACATTGGCGATCATATAGTAATGTTTCCCCCCGACATGATAAGGAATCAAACTCAGATTGCCGACTATATCACCCTTCTCCTCCCAGACATATCCAGTAAACGGCATGGATACTCTTCCAGCCATCTGGGTAGCCCACTCCTGAAAACGTTTATTGCGGGCAGAGGAGCGCATTTTCCTCAGCAGGGCTTCACCGTCAGGTGTGAGGCGGTCAGCAAAGCAGAGTTCTACAAGATCTGAGACTGAAAGCAGATCGGAGCGAACATTAAAAGGTCGGATTGGCAGGGAATCATCTATTCCGGACAATTGCACAGGCATGGGGTAGATTTTACCATCAGGGGGTTGATAGGGAGTATTAACAACTACCGACGGGACGGGTGTTATGTGCATCTAAGAGTTTAAGGTTCCTGACTATCGCCCGGTCATCAATGACCGGGCTGAAAACAACGCCCCTATTCGGGGGCTTCACAGAGATCAGAACACATTGATTTATAGTTCATTTTGAGAGTTTGTTGTTCCCGCTGCGTGATGGAACTTCTGATTTTCCACATACTTACTTATTACCGGAACAATTTTCTCGCTGATTGTGAACACAGAATATCCAGTCTGCCAGTAGAAGTGACCATCACCAAAGCCTGATTTATTCAATTTTGCTGATGCTGTCCCTTTGATTTTTCCGATAAACTGTGCAAGCGGAATTGTTCTTGGAATGTGAACTAACAAATGAATATGATCCTTCGTACCATTAAGGGCATATACTATGCCGCCCAAACCGATGGCTTTACTGCGAATATAATCGAACAATATTGGTTCAATCTCAGAAGTTATGGTTAGATCGCGATTTTTTGTCCCCCAAATAACATGATAGAACAACCTAGAAAATGACATTTAATTACCCCCATATTTATCAAAGCCCTTTAGGGCGCTGTTTTTTGCCGGGTGATTTATCACCCGGCAAAAAAGATTATTAGATTACGATCTACTCTCCACGATTCTATATGCTTTCTTACGTTATTCCTCGCTCAAACTTCTAACAAAATCGTAACCGGTCCATCATTGTGGATTTCCACCAGCATATGAGCACCAAATTGACCCATTGCCGTAGATATTCCCAAATCCTCCAGGCAGGAAACGAAATAGGTTACTAATGGCTCTGCAACTGCGGGCGGAGCAGCATCTGTAAAGGAAGGCCGATGACCTTTTCTGGTATCCGCGTAAAGGGTAAACTGGGGGACGACCAGAGCTTCGCCCTCCACTTCCAACAGGGACAAATTCATCTTTCCAATTTCATCCTCAAAGATGCGTAAATGGGAAATTTTCCGAGCAAGTTTTTGGGTTTTCTCTCTGGTATCGTCCGGCCCCACGCCAAGCAAGATAACCAAGCCCTGGTTAACACCTGACAACAATTTGCCCCCTACTGAAACACATCCCTTTTGCACCCGCTGGATGAGCGCTTTCATTGCTTAAACCTTGGTACCATAAAAACCGATTGCCTCTCGTACTTCTTTCATCGTCTTAGAAGCGATAACCCGCGCTCTTTTTGCCCCATCCAACAGGACTTCTTTTACAATATCCGGATCCTTTTCCAGGTCTGCCCGCTTTGAACGGAAAGGCACCAGGTGTTTATTAAGGTTCTTTGCCAGTTTACGTTTGCAGTCCACGCAGCCGATCTCCGCTTTGCGGCAATCCTGGTTGATCTGGTCGATCTCCTCAGGCGGAGAGAACACCTTATGCAGAGAAAACACATTGCAGACATCGGGGTCACCAGGATCACTACGTCGGATCCGCTGAGGATCTGTGACCATTTCCATCACTCGCTTTTCTGTTTCTTCAGGGGTCGCTGCTAACTCGATGTGATTATTGAGGCTTTTACTCATCTTCCGTTCACCGTCAATACCCAGTACTTTGGGAATTTCGGTCACTTTCGCATGGGGTTCTACTAGAATGTTTGTCTGGTAGCGATGGTTAAAGGATCGAACAACCTCCCGGGCAAATTCAAGGTGCGGAATCTGGTCTGTGCCAACAGGCACTGTATCTGCTTTATAGAGTAAAATGTCGGCTGACATCAAGACAGGATACCCAACCAGTCCATAATTCACATTGTCTGGATTATCGCGCACCTTTTCTTTAAATGTCGGCAAAGCAGTGAGCTTCCCCAGAGGAGTTACCATGGAAAGGATGGTGTGCAGCTCCATTACCTCCTGCACATGAGATTGGACAAAAATGATGCTTTGTTCCGGATCCATCCCGGCTGCCATCCAATCCAGAGTCATTTCCTGAGTATTGAGTTCCAGGTCCTTTGTGGTCTCTATTGTTGTTAAAGCATGGACATCCACAATACAGTAAACACACCTGTAATCATCCTGGAGGGCAACATAATTTTTGATCGCTCCCAGGTAATTTCCCAAATGCTGCCGCCCGGTCGGCCTGGCACCAGAAAATACTCTGCCCTGCTTTTCAGCCATTTATACCTTCTCCTTAAGATATTCTTCGTACAGCCGCAGCACTTCTTGTGGTTCTATATGCTGTCCTGTCTGAGCTTTCGAATAAATCAAATCATCATTCACAGAAATTTCATATCTCCCAGCATCCGAGGGAATTAATGCAATTTCAGAAATATTATTTACATATTCCTTTAAGAAAGCGCCCATCAAACTGATGGCTCTGGGTAAATAGTTTCAAGGAACACAATATTCAATAGATATCCTATACATTTTTCCTTTTCTCCTGTACCAATAATTTTCCAAAATAGTATATCATAAGCCATCTCGCACTATTGCCATCCCTGTGAGAGATATCGATAATGCTGAGACTGAAATGACTCCACTTCAACAACGCTCATGTGCTACAATCGAAGTGAACCTATGAGTAAGTTAACCGATATCCGCCCCTCACCGTTGGCTGGCCGCTGGTATCCAGCAGATCCGAAAACACTGGCTGACAGCGTGGATGATTTTATCAACCAGGCAGAAATTCCGGAAATTTCCGGGAAGGTTATTGCCCTTGTTTCTCCCCATGCTGGTCATATGTATTCCGGACAAGTTGCAGGGCATTGTTTTGCTGCAATTCGAGATCTCAGTCCAGAACTTGTTGTGATCCTTTCTCCATATCATCCATATCACTCTCCTGTTATATTTACCACCACCCATCAGGCCTACGAAACCCCCCTTGGGATAGTACCAGTAGATCATGATATGTTAGAGACTGTCGCTAAGGGACTACTTGACAAGACTGGAATAAAACTCTCCCGGGTTACCAACGATGGAGAACATGCGGTAGAGATCCTGCTTCCTTTTTTCCAACGCGCCCTGGCGGAAGAATTCCGTCTGTTGCCGCTGATGATCCGGCAACAGGACTCGGATGTAATGCAAGCGCTGGGGGACATCCTGGCTGAAATTCTGGCAGAAAGGAATGTCTTTTTGACTGCCAGTACTGACCTGTCCCACAATAAATCGGCAGAGAAAGCCCTGGGTCTTGACCAGACTATCATTGATCACATCATCTCCTTGGATCCGGATGGCCTCTACCAGGCTCAAAGATCGTTCACCGGGGAAGCTTGCGGGTTAGATGCTCTGGCTGCTCTACTCTGGGCTGCTAAAAGTCGAGGTTCCGTTACTGCCCATCATTTGCACTACGCCCATTCTGGTGATATTACCGGAGATAATACCGGTGTAGTTGGGTACGCAGCTGCAGTGCTCACTAGAGAATAACTCATTGTAATCACCTATGATTTGGAACTTTCTGTTCATACTCCTGCTGGTTGCCTTAAACGGTTTTTTTGTGGCAACAGAATTTGCGGTCATCACAGCCCGAAAAACCCGTGTCCGCCTACAGGCTGAGGCGGGTAATGCTGCCGCAAAGCAGGTATTAATTTGGTTGGATAATCCGGAAGCCCGGGACCGTTTAATTGCAGCTGCCCAATTAGGAATCACCATTGTCAGTCTGGCATTGGGCGCGGTGGGGGAAAACACATTTGAAGTCTTGCTGAAACCGGTTTTTCATTCCCTTGAGATATCGTTTCAGTGGAGCCGAATCGAACCGGTCCTGACTGCGCTGCCACTGATATTTTCTTTAATCATTGTCACCAGCTTGCATGTTGTCCTTGGTGAACAGGTCCCAAAAGTAGCCGCTCTTGAATCTCCAGAAAAGATTGCGTTCTTCTCTGCTCAACCTATGAAGTGGTTCAATACAATATTTACCTGGTTTGTAGACATTTTAGATTGGGCTACTCATAGCATACTACGCTTGGTAGGGGTAAAAAGAACCGGGGGCAGCCATTCGATTATCTATACCGTAGATGAATTAAAGGAGATCCTGGTTGAATCGGAACAAGTTGGGACGATTGAATCCCCTCAACGGGAAATGATGCATGCGATTTTTGACTTCAACCGATTGCTTGTGCGTCAGGTGATGCTCCCACGGACAGAGATTATCGCCTTTCCAGTGGAGATCCCCTTGGATGAAAGTATTCAGACTGCTGTGCAAAACCGTTTTACAAGATTTCCTGTATTTGAGGGTGATCTAGACAATATCATCGGCGTGGTTCATATTAAAGATTTGCTCCGCGCTCAACAAGACAAGAGCGGTGAATCCTTGACTATGGGTTCTCTTGCCCGTGAACCACTGTTTATCCCCGAGAGCAGCACGGTTAGAGCGTTGTTGGGTCATTTCCGCACACACAGCCTTCATATTGCCATCGTCCTGGATGAATACGGCGGTACCGCCGGTTTAATTACTTTGGAAGATGCCCTGGAGGAGATTGTAGGAGAAATCAGCGATCCATTTGATATAGTTGCTCCGGAGATTCAGCGCATTAACCAGAATACCGTCCTGGTGGACGGATTGACCGCCATCGATGAAGTTAACCAGACTCTGGGAACCAAATTCAATGATCCAAATTACGACACCATCGCTGGATATTTATTAGGTCATCTGGATCGGATACCTGTCCAGGGAGAAACCATCATGCTCGCAGGGGGAATCCAACTGCAGGTAGCAGCCATGGATGGTTTGAGAATCTCCAAAGTCCGCATACAGGGTGTGTGATCTCATGATGTTGATTGAGCAAAAAAACCCATCCTACGCCCGGATTGCGGTAAATGTCCCTCATGTCCGGGGAGTATATGATTATCACCTACCTTCGTCCATCCAAAAGTTAGTAAAGATCGGCCAATTGGTTACTGTGCCATTTGGACGGCAAACCGCACAGGGGATCATTCTGGAATTTCCCTCCACACCGGAAGTGCCAAAAACGAAAGATATCCAAACTATTCTAGATCTCCTGCCGGTGGTAACGCCGTACCAAATCAAACTCGCAGAAAGGATATCTCTGGAAACCATCTCCCCGTTGGGAGAGACTTTGCATGCCATGCTCCCGGCAGGGTTAAGCATCAAAGGGGACAGTGAATACCGGCTTACAGAGCGCAGCCTGGCACTGCTGGAAGCTGGCGAACCGCTTTTACCAGAGCTAACATCGTCACAAAATCACCTCCTGGAATTATTAATTCAACGAGGTCCCCTACGGGGTAGGCAGATAAATCGGGCTCTTCCGTATAAAAATTGGCGGAAAACTGCCGGCTCTCTTGAGCGTCGGGGAGTGATCAGTAGGCAATCAACCCTGGGTACTCCGACCGTCAAGCCCAAAATGGAACGGCGTCTCAAGTTTATTGGTGAAATGGCAGAAGCGATAGCCCAGATGGATACACTGGCTAAACCTGGGTTCCCGGAAGCATTAACCCGCAGACAGGCTGTGGTACACCTGGTAATGGAAAGTGATATCGAGCTTCCCTTATCCGAGATTTATCGCCAGACAGACAGCAATCTGAACGATCTCAAGCAGCTGGTACAACGAGGTCTGGTACAGATCCTGGAAATACCTGTTCTACGCGACCCGCTAGAACAGGTAACGGTCCGACCAACAAAAAAATTGAATCTTACCGAGGATCAGCAGATTACCTGGGATGCCATCCTGTCCTCATTTGAAGAGAAAAATCCTGCGCCGTTCCTTCTCCATGGTGTAACCGGATCAGGAAAAACAGAACTCTACCTGCAGGCAGTGGAACATGTCCTTGCTGGGGGTAAACAGGCAATCATCCTGGTTCCGGAAATCGCCCTTACCCCACAAACTGTCAGCCGGTTCATGAGTCGTTTCCCGGAGTGGGTTGGTGTGCTGCACTCCGAACTCTCTCAGGGTGAACGATACGATACCTGGCGGCTAGCTCGCCAGGGAAAGCTCTCCGTTATAGTTGGTCCCCGAAGCGCATTATTCACTCCCTTTCCAAACCTTGGTTTAATTGTGGTAGATGAATGCCATGACGACTCCTACTACCAGGGTGAAATTTCCCCCCGCTACCACGCTGTCGAGTCAGCTGTCGCCTATGCAGCCATCACCGGATCAGTATGCATCCTGGGGTCAGCCACACCCGATGTTACCAGTAT
Organism: Chloroflexota bacterium; assembly: GCA_030609055.1. GTDB lineage: Bacteria > Chloroflexota > Anaerolineae > Anaerolineales > UBA11858 > B10-G9. The sequence continues at coordinate 18,359 of JAUWCZ010000011.1, forward strand.
GTATCATGCATCCCACGGCGAGTGGCGTTTATTAACACTTCCCAAACGAATTCTGGCCCACCGCGATTCCATTCAAATCCAGCTCAAACAATCAGGCCGAGAGCCCGAAACCTTACGTTATCAACCACTGCGAAAGGATCTCCATAGTGCAGAGATGCCCCGGGTGGAACTCGTCGATATGAGAACAGAACTCAAAGAGGGCAACCGCTCAATCTTCAGCCGTGCTTTGCAGGATTCCCTTATTTCAACGCTTGAAAAAGATGAGCAGGCAATTTTGTTTTTGAACCGGCGTGGAAGTGCCACATATGTATTCTGCAGGGATTGTGGTTATGCCATGCGCTGTCCCCGCTGCCATACCTCCCTCACTGCCCACCAATCGGACAGCTCTCTCCGCTGTCACCACTGTGGATACAAGAGAAAAATCCCTCAAACATGTCCCTCATGTGGGAGTGCCCGGATACGTCATTTAGGAACCGGCACCGAGCAGGTTGAATCTACCCTTCAGAAACTAATACCGGGAGTACGTACCATTCGTTGGGACAGAGACACCACCAGGAAAAAAGGTGCCCACTGGGAGATTATGGAGCAGTTTTCTTCTCACCAGGCAGATGTTTTGATTGGGACCCAGATGTTAGCGAAAGGACTGGATCTTCCCTTGGTCACTTTCGTGGGCAGTGTGCTGGCTGATACTGGGCTGCACTTGCCTGATTACCGGGCTTCCGAGCGAACCTTTCAGGTGCTGACCCAGGTAGCAGGCAGGGCAGGACGCAGCCCCCTGGGAGGAAAGGTCATCCTGCAAACCTTTGAGCCGGATCATTATGTGATTCAGGCTGCCTCACAGCACAACTACAGGGATTTTTATCAGCAGGAGATTGAATATCGACGGGATCTTGGGTATCCCCCCTTTGTTAAGCTGATCAGATTGGAAATTCGGGCAAGGGATTCAAAGGCTGCCGAAGCTGAGGGGCAGGCATATGCCGCAGCGCTGAAGGGCTGGATCAAAACAGAAGGTTATCGGGCAACAACTCTGGTTGGACCGGTTCCACCTTATTTTACGCGCATTCGAGGGGAAACACGCTGGCAGATCCTGCTGCGCGGGCCCAACCCGGCGGACCTGGTACGGGATCATCCTCCTGGTCCAGAATGGATCATCGAGGTTAATCCACCGGTCATCCTTTAAAGAGGGGTTTCTTCAGTTTAGGGGGAGATTTACTAACAGAAAATTTTTCACCTGCACTGATTCACAAAATCTTCAATGCGATCGAGCGCCTTTTCAATCTTTTCGTAGCGTGTTGCATAGGAGCAGCGTACAAATCCTTTTCCGCCCGCGCCAAAAGCCGAACCTGGAACGACTGCTACGCGTTCTTCCTGAAGCAGATTCTTAGCAAATAATTCATCATCCAAGGTTCCGACAATATCAAAGAACATCCTGATACCTGATGGTTTTTTATCTTGCATGATGAATACTATCAAATATCCAGTCAGTGGAATTGTGGGAATATACGTATTTTCCCACAGATTGCGCGAATATACGCTTGACAAATTGGATTAATCGTATATAATCAATGATAGTGAGAATATTCGGAGGAATAAGATGCGACTGATACTTGGGGTCGATATGGATAACGTTGAAATAAAAAAGGATTTAGGTTTTATTGAGAGCCGCCTTTATGTAGCGAGAAGCCTGATACCGAAAGAATATGAGATTGCTTTCCAGGAAACTGCTCACTATATTAGCGCTCACACCTCCACTGCGATTGAAGGGAATCCTTTGGGAGAAGAAGAAGCAATGAATATACTCGCAGAAAAACCCAATCCGATTGCCCCGGATCAACTTGAGAAAATAAATCTTGATGAAGCATATGAATTTATGTTCTTTCTTGCATCAGACAAAACAACAATAATAGACGAGGGAATCATCCGAACAATTAATTCTATGATATTAAAGGGATTGCCCGAATCACAAGCGCGTGCAAGGGGTCAATATAGAGTTGGACCATCTAAAATCGTAGACTCAGTTACCAGGGAACGAAGATACCTTCCCCCCAAGTCAACATGGGTTCCAACCTTGATGAAGAATTTTGTTCTTGATATTGATGAGTGGATCCAGAATTATCCTGGTCCTGTGGCAGCAGCTCTTGCCCACTTTGGGTTAATATCAATTCATCCATTTGAGGATGGGAACGGTCGAACCGCACGATTGATTGCTGATATGATTTTGCACATAACTGATTGTTCTGCAGATGGCATGGTTTCAGTAAGTCAAGAAATCCATAATCAACTTGGTACCTACTATAAAACACTTCACAAAGTTCAAGGAGAAAATTATAAAGAAGATGTTGATGTTACAGATTTCATCATCTTTCATACAGGCGCACTTGCTTCCGCTGCCATATCGTTGGAGGAAAAAGCAATCCATTTTAGTCGATTACGAGACAATATCACTAACCAATTGAGTGGTCTTCTTAATGAACGCCAAGTAACAGGATTAATGTATATGGTAGACATTGGTCAAATTTCTACATCACGATATGCAAGGTTAACAGATAGTTCACAGAACACTGCTTTGACAGACTTGAATCCATTAGTCGAGCTTGGTTTAGTAAATCGTATTGGAGGAGGGAAGAACACAAGATATATTCTGGATCCATCTTCTAAGATAGGTAATGATGAGATAGTTGATTAGGATAAATTTCAGAAAGGTACAATGAGCATCCTCAAGATTTGTATTCTATTCATAGTATTGAGGATGCTACTTTTGATTGCATCTCCATAATTATTTTCGGGTGATACTATGAAAGCGTTCCTGCCGTAGTGCTAAACTAAGAGTAGTGACAAACCAGTTTAGCAAAAGGAGGAACGCTATGTATCCATTTTACCTTGGAATTGACCTGCATCTCAAGCGAACTTACCTGGTACTGATGAACGCCGAGGGGGAAGTGATCGATAAACGGCGCCTGAAGAACACTGAGATGGCATCCTATATTTCCAAAAATATACCCAAAGAAACCTATGCGGTGATGGAGGCAACCCGGAACTGGCCCTTCTTCTATGATCTTTTAGAGAAGCATGTTGAGCGGGTTGAGCTGGCGCATGCCAAGGGTGTCCGGATGATCGCGGAAGCAGCAGTGAAGACGGACCAGATCGATGCCTCAGTGCTGGCGCATTTGGCAAGGTTAAACTTTTTGCCAATCGCCTATGCCGCGCCCAAGGAGATTCGTGATTTACGGCAGCATCTGCGCTACCGGGAATGGTTGATAGACGAACGGCGGCGGGGGAAGAACCGGATCCATGCCGTTTTGGCGGGATACAACCAGGCCTCCCCTGTGACAGATCTGTTTGGCCGCTCAGGACGGGAATGGCTGAAGGAGATAGCTGAGAAGGAGCTGCGCCCTACATCCCGACGAGTGGTCCTCGAGACGCTGACTTTGATCGATCAGCTGAATGCTCAGATCAAGGAATTGGCGAAGGATATCCCGCTACCAGAGGAGCTGAAGCCAAAGGCTGAGCTGCTGATGAGTATGCCGGGTATAGGTAAGCTGCTGTCAGCGGTGATCCTGGCAGAGATCGGTGACATCATCCGATTCAAATCGCCCAAGGCATTGTGCAACTGGGCTGGATTGACACCCCGAGTGCATAAAAGCGATACAGTGGTGAGACATGGACGGATCTCTAAGCAGGGTTCACGTTACTTGCGATCTGCGATGGTGTGTGCTGCTATGACGGCATGTCGGATCAGTCCACGTTGGTACCGGGTGTATGAGAACCTGGCCCGACGGATTGGGCGCAGAGGAGCCAAAGTGGCAGTGGGGCGACGGTTATTGACGGTGGTTTATTTTATGTTGAAACGAAACCAACCGTATGAAGAAGATTATGAGCAGCGACGAGTAGCTGAACAGGGAGCCTGACCCAACTGCTGGTTATCAAAAACCGATCTGGTGAATGAGGCCCCTGGGATAAACCGAATGGTATAGTGTGCCTGATCTTGAATAAGATCTGCTTGAATGGAATAGCTCAAGTTGAGCACGGTTAGATGCATTGGATCAAGGTTGCTGCTGATAGGGATTCACCAGGAAAAAAAGAACAGAAAGATAAGGATCGAGACAGATAAGAGTATGTCTCGGGAGGTATGATTGTGTTGTCTTTATTGAAAAAAGGAACCCTCTTGACGAACGCTTTCTTAGATGCAGTTTGGGTGCAAATCGGATTGAACTTGTGGAAACAATGGAATTTATGGACTAAATCATCCCTATCGAGTGGACACAATGGACATAATGGACCCCTGTGTAAAGGATAAACTCCTTCCGATCTGATTGTTTTAAAGTGGCAACACGCTTGGCAATGACATCACGGCTCATTTTGACTCCTGGATGTTACCTGCCCCGGCTTGGTTTGGATCAGATTTCAATCTCGGTATGATCCCCAATATTGATAGAGTGAGACTCTCCTTTGATCACGGTAAACTGACCGATTAATGAAGCCTCTAGAATCACATCTTCAACCTGGGTCTTCTTTTCAATTATCGAATTCTGGATAACACTGCCCAGAATTCGGCAGCCTGCTTCTATCGTGGCATGTGGTCCGATGACCGAGGATTCCACTTCCGCTTCCGGGTGGATGTATACTGGAGGAATTATATTAACCCCCATCCGTTGGCCAGCTTTTTCAGAGTTATCATGTCCATGATCCAAAAGGTAGCGGTTGGTGCTTAACACAGCTTCAAATGTCCCGGCATCCAGCCAGACATTGACTTTCTGGGTGCGCATATGACAACTTCCACTCTCCAGCATTATATTAATTGCATCTGCCAGGAAAAACTCCCCCTTGAGCTGAACTTTCTGGTCCATTTGCATTTCAATCGCCTGGATTAAATCCTGTCCTTTTTTAAAATAATAAAATCCCACCAGCGCCAGGTTGTTATCCATCGCTTTGGGTTTTTCAATCAACCGGGTAACCCGCTGTTTCTTCCCCACCTCGGCAACACCGAATCGTCTGGGGTCCGGGACCGGTTTCACCCAAGCGACAATGTCTGATTTCTCTTGATCAAGGAAGGAAAGGTCAGTCTCAATCAACGTATCCGCAAAAACCATGATCATTGGTCCATCAATATATTCCTTTGCCAAGTAGATAGCATGGGATTGGCCACGCATTTCCTCCTGAACCACAAAGTGCACTGTCAGTTCAGGATGCTCTTCTTCCATAAAGGTCTGGATTTTGTCTCCCAGGTAGCCGACAACAAAGACATATTCCACTTTTAGGTCAGCCGGTAGAGTGGCAAATGTATCCAATACATGTTCAATGACGGTTTTACCAGCCAGGCTGATCAGTTGTTTCGGTCTGCTCCAGGTGTGAGGTCTGAGTCGTTTCCCGTAACCTGCCATGGGAATAACTACTTTTAGTATCTTTTTCATCTGTTCCCCTTTGATTCAATCAACTTTTTGGAAATTCATTATAACGGAGATATACTCCTTGAGGTACTGACAAATGACACAGCCAGATGTGGAAACCCCTTAACGTTCTTAGTGGTCTTAGGGGCAGAAAGATCCTTCCCCGGTCCAGAAACTCAGGCTAACTGTGTGTCCAACTCCGTCAGGGTTTTTTCAATCAGCTGAACAATTGAACCCAGGGTATCCGCATCAAATGAGAGGTTCGCCCCAGCAGCCAGGTAGAGTTCAGGGAGCGATGCGGTCCCTCCTAACGCCAGTGCCTGCCGATACTGCTGCAGGGCCTTTCCCTGGTCCTTTTGGGCATTCTCCCAGATTTGGAATGCGCCCAGTGAGGCCAATCCATATTCTATATAATAAAACGGCAGTTGATGGATATGGAGTTTTCGATGCCAGCCGGTCTTCTTTACCTCCGGATAGCCATCCCAATTTATCCCCGGCATAAAGATGTCAATTAATTCCGCCCATTTCTGATCGCATTCATCCGGGTTGCTTGCCAAATCATGGTTCTCATAGACCCAGTGCTGGAACGCAACCACTACTGCCATATAAGGCCAGAAGAGCAGATTTCCTTCCAAGTTTAATAATCTGGTACGGGCAGCATCCGCTGGTGACATAAATCCTCCCTGGTCTTCCGATAGGTAGGGCTCTGCCAGCAGTTCTATGGCCATAGAGGCAACTTCATTAAACTCCATGTTCGACTGCCACTGGTGGTGATAAGGAAGATGAGACACTTCAAAGACATGGAAGCCATGACCACTTTCATGGAATAACGTATAGAGATCATCACTCTGACCTACCGCGTTCATGAATACAAACGGTTTGCCCAGCGTGTCAAATGATGTGCAGAATGCCCCGGGACCTTTTCCTTTTCGATTCATTAAGTCCAGCAGATCATTGTCCTGCATGAATTTGAAGTATTCTCCCAGGATAGGATCAAGCCGGTTTAGGATATTCCCAACCCGGCTGATGAATTCCTCCTCGGTTTCAAAAGCCCGGATCGCAGGCAGACTGAAAGTAGATTTATTGTCCAACAGGTCCCAGGGACGTACGCATTCAATGCCCAAGCGAGTTCGGTATCTATCGTAAACTCTGGTTGCTGCAGGGACCACCACCTGTTTGATTGCATCCAAAAATTGCCGACTCTCCTCAGGGCTGTAATCCAGCCGCAGCCTCTGGAGCCAGCAAAAGGACCTGTAATCTGAGAAACCTGCATTGGAAGCCAATTTCCCCCGAACCTCCATGAACTTTTTCCACAGATCATTGATAGCTTCCCTATCCTCGAGCTGTCGGTGATATATCAGTTCCCAGGCTTCTTTCCTGACTTTTCGTTCTTTTGTTAACAGAGCTAATTCAACCTGCACCAGTGTCATTTCCTCCCCCTGCCACTCTACTGTTTGAGTACCAAGAATTTTGCTGTACTGGGTGCCGAGTTTGCTTTCTTCGGTTATCAGCGGTAGATTTTCTTCCCGGAATAGATCTGCTTCCGTGCGCATTTTTTTAAGCGCCAATTCCATACCTTCTGGGACCATTTCGCTGGCGAGGAGTTTCTCTTTCAGTTTCTGGTCAGCGGCTTGCGTGGAAGGTTTGACCTTTTCAATAAAATCAAGATATTCCTTTTCTGCTGCTTGATCTGTTGTATCCTGGGCTGTTGCCAATTTAAGCCGCGCATATCTTTCACCTACCAGTTTTCGCAAATCAGACCATTTTTCCATCCAAGAATCCAGAGTATCTTCTGACAGCTCAAGATCCTGCAGCTGTTGATAGAGGAGCTGGATTTTTTCCCAGGTCATAGCCTTGAATTCTTGATATGCAGGTGTTTTCATGGTTTTATTCCTTATATTATCTTTATTACTTCCTTAAACTTAATCAACATCGAAATCTGACAGGTATTAACATAATTACAGCTTTTCTTATTTCCATCCTGTACTGTACCATAACAGATACTCTTCCAGGTGGGCTTTCCAATAGGACTCTTCATGCAAACCAGGAAATAGATGCCAGGTATGCGGTATTTCCAGGTCTGATAATTTCATTTCGAATGCCATAACATCTATCCGATCGTTGTCATCCTGCCCAATGTCAAGATAGATGCGGGGTATTTTAGAGGCAGGTATTACTTCAAACCAGCCCGGAAGACGATTCAGATCACCAAAAAATAGGGGTGTACTGTGGGCACCAACCGACCCAAACAATCCCCAGTGCAGAATACCGATCCGGACTGCCCAATTACCGCCGCGGGAAACACCGCCAATGGCCCGGAACCTACGATCAGTGGCAGTTTGATAATTTGTATCCACCCAGGGGATCAGGTCTTTAACCACTTGATCCCCAAAGGGATTCTCCGGGAGGGAGATCCAGGTGTCTTCTCTGGGCATAATGATGATTAATGGGGGAATATCACCCCGGGAGATAAGGGCATTGGCAAGCTCTTCGATCCCAAGATCAATCCACTGTTGATCCGACGCAGTGTCTCCATGCAGCAGATAGAGTGTGGGATACTCTCGCTCAGGATCTGCTCTATAACAGGGTGGGGTGTAGATTCTACCGGTTATTTCCTCCTCGGTCCTTGCGTTCAAAACTTTGAAAGGCTGAACCGATCCTCCCTCAAATTGGCAGGAATCATCCACCTCCGGAGTAGCGTTGATGGTTGGGTCAGGGGTCCGGGTGAGATCCTGGGGAGGGGAATCTTCAGCAATTTGAGATGGCAGAACATTAATAAAGGGGGTTTCAGATGGGGTCGGAGAAATTGATGGGCTTTCTTGGACCACGGTCAGACCACTGCATGCAGTCAAGGTCAGGATCAATATTAACCCAGGAATCAGGTCCGATTTCAACTAGTCCTCTTTTGGTTTGGATTTCTTGGGTTTAAGGGCTGGTTTTGTGGTCTTCGGTTCTTCCTGCACAGGAACCGGTGCCTCCTGATCGGCTTTTTCCTTCTCCTGGACCTCTTCCTCCATTTGGATTTTCCCCCGCAGATAAGCGCCTTCTTCGGTGGAAAAACGGACGGCAGTTACATTCCCCCATACCTTTCCTGTGCTGCGGATTTCGACCCTCCTGGCTTGAATATCACTGCGGACTGAACCACCGACAATGACAGTATCTGCTTTGATCAAATCACTTTCCACCCGGCCCTTCTGATCAACGATAATCAGACCTTCCAAGTTAATTTTTCCTTCAAACAAGCCTTCAATCCGGATGCCGCCTTTGCCGGTTAACTCACCTTTCCAGCTGGTATTTTCTCCCAGAATAGAAGTCACCCGGGTTTGAGCCGGTACAACATCAAGTTTAGGAGCGGGTTCTTCTCTTCTTTTAAACATAGGATCTCCAAGGGCAATCTGGTCTTGTATTTCTCATCATCGCGCCGAGTGGGGTTGATTTGGACCTGGATAGAAAAACCTCCACGGTTTGCTTCGCCACGGCTCTGGGACAGTGTCCAACCCGATCCTTGGTGTTTTCCGAATTAAGGTTGAGTGTATTTCGGTACCGGTTTCAATAAACAGCACGGTATTTGCGCTGCAGGTATTCATCCCGTTTACCTTACCATCAATTCCCAAGGCTTGACAAAGTTTTGCAGGACCGTTTGTCCACTGTTTTTGATGTTTACCGTTTCTACGTCGAGCAATTATGTCCAATCCCTCTTCTGGTGCAAGCGCGCGGATAAGCACCGCGCCCGGATAGCCTTCCTTTTCAGTCACAATGTTTAGCAGCCAATGTTTACCGTAGACAAAATAAACATATGCTCTACCAGGAGGACCATACATAACTGCCGTTCGCGGTGTGCGACCCGCCCGACAGTGACAGGCCAAATCTTCCTCTCCCCGGTAGGCTTCTGTCTCGGTGATTATTCCAGAAATTCGCCCTCCTCCATCCAGGTGCACCAACCGCTTCCCTACCAGCTCTCGGGCTACCAGCACGGTATCACGGGCAAAAAAAGAATCTGATAACCTGTCAGTCATAAAGTTATTGTACAACACCGGCTTCAAAAAAAGGAAAAGTTCGGTTTTTCAAAGACTCCAGAGCAGGTTTTTCACAGAGTGAACATCCATAGCATTTAAATTAGTTAAAAGGTGGGAAACAACCTGCAATTAGGCTGGACGATGTTATCAGTCTGGAATCTGAAAACGCGGATCCTCTGCCAGAGTCAACTTTAATCCCTTTGGCAAGGGATATTTTGGCTTATAACCAAGAAGCTGCGCCGCCCGTGAGATATCCGCTCTCATTCGGTTCACGCCACCTTTTGCCTTGGGATTATAGATCAACTCAGTTTTCGCTCCTGTGAGCTCAATAACTCTTTTTGCTAGATCAGCAATACTGACCTCTTTGCCGCTTCCAATATTAATGGTCTTGCCATCAACATTAGAAGCTTTGCTGGCAGAGATCATGGCATTTACAACGTCATCAAGATAGACAAAATCTCGAGTCTGGGTACCGCTGTTATGAATGACCAGAGTGCCATCGTGCACAGCCTGCTTTAGAAAGTTAGGGATCACCGGGGGATGGTCTGCCGGTGAACGTTGTCCTGGGCCGTAGGCGTTAAAAATACGCAGGGTGACCGTTTCTATGCCCCAGAGTTTACCAATCGTTTTGACATAATACTCAGCGGAGAGTTTTGATACAGCATAAGGAGAATCTGGCGCCGGACGCAGATCTTCACTGAGGGGCTGCTCTTTCTGTGCACCGTACACAGCACCGGAAGATGTGAAAACGACCCGTTTCACGCCCACATCCCGCATGGCTTCCATAACACTTACCGTACCGCCGACGTTGGTAGTGTTGTATTCCCGGGGATAAAGAATCGATTCCTGGACAGCAACCCGGGCGGCTAAATGGTAGACACATTCCACATTCTGCAGCAATGTCCACAGCTTTGGTCGGTCCAGCATATCACCTAACTCAAATTTCACCTGGTCGGGGATAGCTTCTTCCTTTCCAGTAGATAGATCATCCAGACCAAGAACTTCATGGCCGCTCTCAATTAATTTTTGAGCCAAAGCCGATCCTAAAAATCCGGCTACTCCTGTAATTAGCGTTTTCATAATCCTAATTTCTACACTCCTGCGGAGATTATAGCGAGGCAATTATAGCATGGGTAGACATTTCTTGATTGATAGATTTCTCGAATATATATTATAACCATCACTATCAGTAGAATTTATCCCCATTCTCTAGTAAAATAGGAATCCTACTGACCGGTATATTTTCCAGGGGAGTTTCATCCACGACTTCCCCACTCGGTATAAGACCAAACAAGGACATACCGGCCGCGGAATATGTAAATAGTTTTCCCATATTTATCTGTGTCAGGTATAAACATATGCGTACTTTTTTTTCACGTACACGCCGCAATCACGGACTAGAACACGCCACACTGAATTTGCTTGGTAAAAACTATCCCAAACAATCGTTTGCGGGGCATTCAGACGCAGGGGGATTCTGGATCCTGGGAGAGATCCCTACCAGCGAGCTCACCAATACAATCTTGGATGCTCTGGAAAGATTACAATCTGGTCAAGGTCATCTAGCAATTCATAAAAACTGCGGTACTAATTTACTAATCTCTGGTTTTGCAGCCGGATTGGCTGGAGCTGCAGGAATGATAGGTGTAGGGGAAAAACCACGCGATAAAATTGAACGGATTCCCATTATCACTGCCCTGGGTGTGGTAGCATTGGTTCTCTCGCGACCATTGGGACCTCTGCTTCAGGAAAAGTTGACCACCAGCAGTGATCCCGGGTCTCTACAAGTTATATCAATAACCAAACATTCTTTGCATAGCACTACATCTCACAGGATAAAAACCCTAGTTTAGTATGAGTGGCAATTCTCCCTCCATTTACCTTCTTGCCGGCAATGATGAATTTGCTATCCGTTGTTTCCTGGAAGAGCGATTAAAACCCAAAATGGGTGATTCTACAAATGCGGCCATGGACATCACAACTCTGGATGGAACAATCCAGAATCTTGATGCCCTTCAAGCCGAAACTCAAACTATACCTTTTCTTTCCAAACGCAGGATGGTGATATTGCACAATCCCCTCGCTCTGACAAGAAGCAAAGCCAACCAAGAGAAATTCAAGAATCTGCTTGACAGCGTTCCCCCAACTACGGCACTGGTTCTGATTGAGGATCGGATTCTGGACAAGGATCATTGGCTTATGCGTTGGATTCAGAGTAATAATAAACGCTCCTGGAGCCAGGTTTTTTCCCTGCCAAAGGGGGCTGCGGTCAATCGCTGGATCCAGGACCAGGCAGATCAATTGGGTGGCAAAATTGACCATGAAGCAGCCCAGCTCCTGGCGAGTTATCTTGATGAAGATCCCCGTCTGGCGAAGATGGAGATTGAAAAACTCCTCACTTATGTGGATTTTTCTCGCCCCATCACCGAAACCGATGTTAGAAACCTGACACCAGATGTGCGTGATGGCGATGTGTTTGCTATGGTTGATGCTATTGGTTATGGTGATGGAGAAAGAGCCATGTTTATGCTTCGCAGGCTGTTGGAGGACAGCGATCCCCTTCCCCTATTTGGCATGATCGTCCGGCAATTCCGGCTGTTAATCCAGATCCGGGAACTTTTGGATGAAAAACCTAAACTGAACCCCAACCAGATGGCGGAAATAATGGGTTTGTCTTCATCATATCCGGTCAAAAAGATTTTACCTCAGGCAAAATTATTCACCTTAATACAATTAAAAAACATCTTTCACCAACTCTCCGAGGTGGATCAAGCGATGAAAACCAGCCGGCTGGACAATAAACTGGCCCTGGATTTACTGATCGCCTCTCTCACACTCTAACAGCGGATCTCAATGAACATGCTAGAACCCATTCCAACCATCACTTTATCAAACGGATTACAAATAAAACTCAAGGAAATCCATACTGCGCCCTTAATCAGCAGCTGGATCTGGTATCGGGTCGGCTCTCGGGATGAAGTCTCAGGCCGAACCGGGGTTTCCCACTGGGTGGAACATCTTCAATTTAAAGGAACAGAGCGTTTTCCAGCGGATGAGCTGGAGAAAGCGGTTTCCCGCACAGGTGGGATTTGGAACGCGTTCACTTATTTAGATTGGACAACTTATTTTGAGACTATGCCCGCGGACAAAATCGGCCTGGCGTTGGAGCTGGAAGCCGACCGGATGCTTTACAGCACTCATGATCCAGAGGAGGTTGAATCTGAGCGCACTGTGATTATCTCTGAAAGGCAGGGAAGAGAAAACAGTCCTGGTTTCAGACTAGGAGAAGCGGTCAGGAATGCGGCCTTTCGGGTCCATCCCTACCACCATGAGATCATTGGTGACCTGGCGGATTTGTTGTCTCTTACCCCGGATAATCTCTTTCAACATTACCGGACTTATTATGCACCTAATAATGCAGTAATTACCGTTGCCGGTGATTTTGATACGGATGCTATGCTTCAGCGTATAACAGATCTTTACGACAGAGTACCCGCAGGTGATGATCCTCCCAGAATCAATAGGCCTGAACCTCCCCAGCAGGGAGAACTTCGAGTAACCGTTGAAGGACAGGGTGAGACAATCATTGGTAATGTGGTCTATCACACGCCACCTGCCAGCCATCCTGATTTTTTCCCTTTGTTAATCCTGGACAGCATCCTGTCCGGTCCGCAGGGGTTAAACATGTTCGGCGGGGGAGGTATTTCAAATAAAACCTCCCGGCTTTACAGAAGAATGGCAGAAGAAGAGGAAGTTGTAGTGGATGTCCATGGAGGATTACCGGCTACAATAGATCCATATCTTTACAATCTCAGTTTTATTATTCATCCTGGATCAACATCCGACGCTGCCCTGCAGGTGTTGGACCAAGAAATCAAACGTATGCAGGATGCACCGCCCAGACAGGAGGAGATCCAACGGGCGACCAAACAAACCAGAGCGCTGTTCGCCTATGGGGGAGAGAGCATTACCAACCAGGCTTTCTGGTTGGGTTTTTCAGAGATGTTCGCCAGTTATGAATGGGTCACCGGGTATGTGGAGAATCTGGAAGCGGTTTCTCCTAAAGACGTTCAGCGTGTTGCTCAAGCCTACCTGAAACCTCAAAATAGAGTAGTAGGATTCTATTACCCACACAACAAGGGAAATGGTACAGCATGAACCGTCAAGGATACTCCTCCCTTAATCCAGAATCTCTCCCTGGACCACATGACATTTCCCGTACAGCCCTTAAGAATGGAATAACCCTTCTGGTTCGACCGAATATTAATACACTTTCAGTCTCTATTGCTGGATATTTACAGGCAGGTAGTTTATATGATCCCCTGAAGAAATTAGGCTTAGCTGATTTTACAACCTCAACTTTGATGCGGGGTACAAAAAAACAAACCTTCCAGGAAATCTATAATAGCCTGGAATCAATGGGAGCCAGCCTTGGTACCAGCTGCGGCGCACACACTGCTGGTTTCGGTGGGAAATCTCTGGCAGATGACCTAAACAGTCTTTTGGAGATCCTGGCTGACGTGTTACAGGAACCTGTTTTCCCTGAAGCGCATATCGAACGTGTCCGATCCCAGCTGCTGACAGGTCTGGACATCAGGGAACAGGATACCAGCGAGATGGCATCCATGGGATTTGATCAGATCACTTATGCTGGGCATCCTTATGAAAACCCAGGTGATGGGTTTATTGAAACCATCACTGCTATAAAAGTGGAAGATCTGGTGAATTTTCATAAAACCCACTACGGACCCTTGGAGATGGTAATTGTGATTGTCGGGGCTGTAGATCCAGACAACGCGCTTAAGCTTGTTGAGGAGAAATTCGAGGGATGGACCAATCCGAAACAACCAGCGGTGATCCAGGTTCCCGATGCAAAGCGATTGGAGAAAACCATCCGGAAACACCATACCATCGATGAGAAAAGCCAGACAGATATTGTCCTCGGCGTGGTCGGTCCTCCCCGTAATGCGGCCGACTTTTACCCGGCACTTTTAGGTAACAGCATCCTGGGGCAATTTGGGATGATGGGTCGCATCGGGGAATCTGTCCGCAAGAAAGCCGGTCTGGCTTATTATGCTTACAGCTCACTCACCAGCAGCATTGGTCCCGGTTCCTGGTCGGTATCCGCCGGGGTGGATCCTAAAAATGTTGATTTAGCTTTGGAGTTGATCACAGAGGAAATCAGAACATTTGTCGACGGTCCAGTTACCTCAGAAGAGTTAAAAGACAACCAATCCAATTTTATAGGGAAATGGCCTCTGACTCTGGAATCCAATGGGGGTGTAGCGGGCGCTCTATTATCTATCGAACGCCATCAATTGGGATTGGACTACTTCAAGCGGTACGAAGAAATGGTGTCCGCCATCACTCCTGATCAAATATTAAAAGCTGCCCGGAAGTATCTTGATCCGGACCGGCTTGCTATCTCCACAGCAGGATCATAAACATGAATATCTCATCAGGAATTGATTTGATTGAAATATCCCGGATTAAAAAGGCACTTGACCGCCATGGAGAACGTTTCCTTAACCGAATCTATACCGAAGCCGAAATTAAGCAGACCCGGGGGAATACTCCTGAACTTGCAGCCCGATTTGCCGCTAAAGAAGCCGCTTCTAAAGCGCTTGGAACGGGAATCGGCCTAATCTCCTGGCGGGAAATTGAGACTATCAATGAGCCCTCTGGGAAACCCAAAATCCACCTCTATGGCAAAGCCGCCAGGATTGCTCAAGAATTGGGATATAGTACCTGGTCAGTCAGCCTGACCCATTCCCGCGACATGGCAGCCGCAGTGGTCGTTTGTCTCGGATCATAAAAAACAGCCTCTCCTAATTTTTATAATTCGGGACAGGAGGCTGTTTAGATTTAATATCGGGATTATTCTCTTGTACTCGCGACATCTAACTTAGGAAGAGGATTGTGGCTGTTTCTTTTCTTTGCGGGCTTTAAAGAATTCCAGGATTGGGGGGATAAAGGAAATGAATATAATGGCAAAGATCACCAATTCAAAGTTATTTCTTACCACAGGTAAATTTCCAAAGTAATATCCACCGAAGGTGAAGAGAGCCACCCAGGTGATACCACCAACCACATTGAATATAATGAAACGGCTATAGGTCATGGATCCGATTCCAGCCACAAATGGCGCAAAGGTACGGATTATAGGGATAAAACGGGCTAAAATAATCGTCTTTCCACCATGTTTTTCGTAAAACTCGTGCGTCCGGTCCAAATGGGCCCGTTTCAGGTATTTAACCTCACCGCTAAATGCCTTCGGACCAATATAAGCCCCAATGGCATAATTGATGGTATCTCCCAACACTGCTGCAATGCTAAGTAAAACAAACAAATAAACCGGATTTAGAGATCCCAGCGCAGCAAAGCTACCTGCTGCAAACAGCAGTGAATCTCCTGGAAGAAATGGCGTTACTACAAACCCTGTTTCCATGAATATAATGAGGAATAAAATGCCATAGGTCCAGACACCGTAATTGGTGATAATTACATTTAGATATTCATCCAGATGCAGTACTAAATCGATTAAAAATTTAATGGGTTCCATGAAGCCTCACTTGTCTTGATTAATCCCCGCCATTATAGCACGTTGGAAAATAGAATTTGTCCTGATTAATCCCAAAAAGGCTCCTGCAGCCAAGATTACCAACCCCACAGGAGCGTATCCAGTAAAATATGAGCCAAAGGGTAATGGCGAGTACTGGTCACGTGAAAACTCCGCCAAGACAGTTAAAATATTTAGGCCATTCCAAACCCCATGCAGGGTAACTGCTGTAAAAAGGGACCATCCAAATCTAAGATAACGTTTTTCTGTAACGGCTGAGGCAATCCCCCATCCAACCAGACCAGTAGTCAGAATATGAATCGCTGCAGTGCCAAGTCTGGATATGATCAAGACAACCCATATTTCAGCGTCAGCTGCAATGGTCAAGTTCTCAAACAAGGCATATCCGGCACCTGCGGTTGCTCCTAGGAGCAATCCTTCCCTAGGAGAAAGGTTCCGGTCCAAGAGCAGCCAAATTGCTGCTGGTTTAATCAACTCCTCTACCAATGGAACGATCACACCAATATATATAAATATTGTTGCAGATACTCCGGGCTTTTTCAATAAGTTGCTGGCAATCCTTTGAAAAATAACCGGAGTAACTGATGACTGCTGTAAACGGTTTATCAAACTGAGGTACTCCTGCTTAAGTTCCGGCTGACTCTGCAGAATAATCATCCATACAACGCCGATCCCAACCAGGATAGTCATTTCCGCTATAAGGGCAATCAGAGGAGCAAAAGTAAGTCCACTGCCAAATACACCCCAAAAACGGAGGGGGCTTTCTCCCGGCAGTTTTCTGCTCACTAGATTTAATATCCAGAAAACCCCAGCTCCATTAGTAAGAACATGGATCAATGGTAGAGTAAATCTCCCCCAAGCCGAACCTCCCTGAGAAAGGTATCCTAAATAAATAAGTATTGGCAGCGTAAAAATCAACCAACCAGATCCTGGCCAGGCTGTTTTCCTTTGGGTTGATTTCCCGAATAAACGGAGACTGGAATGAACCATGGAAGGGACCATTAAGATCCCTGCAAAGCCCAATCCGGCAGAGAATAACAGAGAGGATCCTAGCTG
>JAUWCZ010000070.1 GCA_030609055.1 Chloroflexota bacterium
AAAAACCCCTGTCTGTAAGCGATGGATTCCTCAAAATCCTTCTCTAACTGATTATATAGATCTTCTAAATTGGTTCCCGAAGGCACTGATAGAATCCCCTTTGAAGCAAGTGCTGCCAACCCGGCGCTGTATAGATACAGGGTGTGTTTTGGTTCACCAACAGACTCTAGGAACTGAAACCCCGCAGTGCGAATAACATCTTTATGTGGTTGCGTATCTATAACATTATCCTGCTTCTCCCCTGGGATCCAGTATGCCTGGATTAATTGAAGATCAGGATCTACTGCAATGTTCTCCAGGGAAAATCCCGCAGCCAGAGAGGATGTCATAACTGAAATCAAATACTGGATCTCAGCTTCTGGTAGCAACCCAAAGCAATTTGATCCAGCGGGCAAGATAGTCTTTAGTTCCGATAATGTGCTTTCTATTGCCCGGGTTAGCCAAACCCAGTCTGGCTCTTGAAGGCTGAGATAATTTCTCAGCGGTGCTGCTGCCTCCTGTCCCCACAACCAGCCAGTCCAGAGTGCGCTGAGAGCCCAAAAAGGGAGATTGGGTTTTGGAAACACCATCAGTGCGGCGTGTATATCCACATCATGCAACAGGGGAATCAACTCTCTTGCCCGGCCTGGAAAAATTGTAATACCACCGGTTTCTGGTGGCAGATCCGGCCAGGTAGAAACGGGAAGAACCCTGCCAGCTGTACTCCAAGCATCGAGTGCCTCTTCCAGGGCATACCAGACATTTTCTTCCTGGTAAGAATCAACTTCCGCTGTTGTATCAAGCGGTGATTCTTTTTCATGGTAGGTTTTTGGGCTGCTGCAGCGATAAAAAGCATGCAGAAGAAGCACATCCAGGTGCATGCTCTCTTCTGGTGTGAGGTCAAACCCGGTGAGTTTATTGAGGATAGTAAAGAGAGCATAAACAGTTCGGGGAGGGTAGATCCTGAGTGCGTTCTCAACTTGAAAACGCATTGGGTCATCGGGTGCGGTCACCCTGGTTAGAGCCCGGGCATGAAAGGGGCTATTTTCATGATAGGCCAAGGTTTTTTGAATATCTTCCTGGTTTACAGGGATCTCAGCCGGTTCACCACACTCGTGACAAAGACAGGTTTTCCGGATTGGTTGAGCGTTTGATTTGGACCAGGTATACGATCTGGCGGAAATCGTTGCCCCGCAGTGGGGACATTCCGTTTCGTATAGGGACAAAATGTATGGTTTCAGCCGTTCACGCCCTTTAAAACTGGAAGCGAGCTTGACTAAAGCTGTATTTAGTTCGTCTCTTGATACAGGGCGGGCAAGTCGATTAATAAGAAACCTGATGATCGGGTTATGAACTGGTACCAGCACCCGGAAACCTGCCCTGGCGGCTTCAATAATCCCTTGGGGTGAACTGCCAAAAGGAGAAATTACCAAATCTGGTCGGCTTGGAAGGCGGTTTAACCAGGTACTGACCACGCCATCCCTGAAGGAAGGTAAATATTCACCCAAGGGTATTGGATCAGGTTGTCCCTCACCACGAATAAACGGCTGGTCATTCATTTTCTACCCCCGGGTGGTGAATATTTCCCTCTTATGTTCAGAGAGAGTTACTGAAACTGATAAACTGAGGTTCACTGGTGTGGTGTTTTGTTATCGTGATTTGATGGTATGCAGGAGTGCTAGGTTTGGGGGAACCATTTTATGGATTGGGAATCCTGCAATTAATACGATTTCTTGTCCTGGTTCCACAGGTGTTCCCTCAATTACCGCTGTATCAACATGTTCAAGCATCTCTTCGATTGACTCTGCCTGTGGAATGAGATAGGGTGTTGTTCCCCACAGAATAGAGAGATACCGATAGGTCCTTTCATTGGGCGTAAATGCCAGAATTGGAACGCATGGCCGGGCTTTTGACATCAAACGGGCTGTCCTGCCGCTCCGGGTAAATACTGCTACGGCAGCAACATCTCGATCACGTGCCAGCTCTGCAGCAGCCCGTGTGATAGACACAGCATCATCGTGGTCAGAGTCTTCGGTTTTGTTCAGGTATGACCATCCCCATTCCTCAATATGCGCCTCACTTTGCAGAATGATGGAGGACATCATTTGAACAGTTTTGATGGGAAATTTACCAATTGCTGTTTCTCCTGAGAGCATCACCGCATCACTGCCATCCAGCACAGCATTTGCGACATCAGAAGCTTCTGCCCGGGTAGGGCGGGGGTTGTTCACCATGGAATCCAGCATCTGTGTAGCAGTGATCACAAAACAGAGATGTTTGTTCGCCATGGCGATAATACGCTTTTGTTCAATGGGAACTGATTCCGGTGGCATTTCGATCCCCAGGTCACCCCGGGCAACCATTACACCATCAGCCCCATGGATAATTTCATGCAGATTTTCTATCGCGTCAGGATGTTCTAATTTGGCGATTACGGGGATACTTGAGAGCTCTGGATTAATATCGAGGATGGCCTGCCGAAGCCGATCAATATCCTCCGCACAGCGTACATAGGACAAAGCCAGTACGTCAATTTCCTGGGATAATCCAAACGCCAGGTCACGTAGATCTTTCTCTGTCAGCGTCCTGAGACTTAAACTAGCTCCCGGCAGGTTTACACCCTTACGTGGTTTTAATATGCCTCCCTGGATAACCTCTGTGATAACCTGATTGCCCTTAATTGACCTTACCCCTAATTCCAATTTCCCATCATCCAGTAAAATGCGGCTGCCTTTTTCAACGCTTTGGGGAAGCTCTGGAAAGTTCACGGCAATCATTTCTTCAGTACCCTGAATATCATCCGTGGTGAGAATAAACTCTTTCCCCTTTAATAAAGTTATTGTGCCGGAAGGAATTTCTCCAGTGCGAATTTTAGGACCAGATAAATCCTGGAGTATAGTAACTGGTTGGTTCAGCTCTTGGGCAGTTTCCCGCAGAGTCTGGATCACCTGGGAATGATCATCGTGACTGCCATGAGAAAAGTTAATTCGCGCCACATCCATGCCTGCAGTGAGCAGATTTTTGATGGTTTTTTTATCCTTGCTAACTGGTCCCAAGGTGGCGATTATTTTTGCCCGTCGTTGCATACCTCACACACCAGATAATAATATTTCAGCCCTTTCCCTGAAGGATCAGAGATCCTCGACCTAATGGAAGCTGGGGAGGCTTAAATATAATGCAGATCTTTGGCTTCTTTGGTTAACTGATCTCTAAACTGCGGATGAGCGACGTTAACCAGCGCTTGAGCCCGTTCGCGGATGGTCTTTCCGTACAGGTCCGCGATCCCGTACTCTGTCACCACATAATGGATATGATTTCGGGTGGTTACCACACCTGCGCCAACCTTTAAGGTCGGAACTATCCGGCTAAAATCCTTGGCAGTACTTGGCAAGGCAATGATCGGTACACCACCCTTAGACCTGGAGGCACCATAAACAAAATCCAGCTGTCCCCCTACACCGCTGTATAGTTTTGTGCCGATGCTATCCGCGCAGATCTGTCCAGTGAGGTCTATTTCAATGGCAGAATTGATGGCTACCATGCGGTCATTTCGGGAGATAACAAAGGGATCGTTAACATACTCTGTTCTGAGGAACTCGATCAACGGATTGTTGTGAACCCAGTCATAGAGACGTTTTGTCCCCAGGACAAAACCGGCAATTATTTTTCCGGGATGTAAGGTCTTTTTTGCATTGGTCAACACTCCAGCTTCAACCAGGTCGATTACCCCATCTGAAAAAAGCTCAGTGTGGATCCCCAGGTCCTTTTTATCAAAGAGGTGATTAAAGACCGCATCTGGAATGGCGCCGATGCCCATCTGCATGGTTGCTTCATCAGGTATCAATTCGGCGATGAACTCGGCAATTTTCTTAACTGTCTCTGAAGGTTTCCCATCTCCCATTGCCAGCTCGGCCAGGGGATAATCAACCGGAACGATGTAATCCAGGGCGTTGACATGAATAAACGAGTCCCCCAGGGTGCGGGGCATTTGTTCATTCACCTCGGCAATGATGATTTCAGCTGACTCCGCAGCGCTTTTACTTAACCCCACTTCTATTCCAAAGCTGCAGTAGCCGTGCGGGTCAGGGGGGGATAAATGCATAAATGCAACATCCACCGGGAGGATTTTATCTTTGAATAAGAGGGGAAACTCCGACAGCAGTACTGGCGTGAAATCAGCCCGTCCACCCTGAACTGCCTGGCGTGTATTATGACTGATGAACATGGTATTTACCCGCAGATGCCCTTCCATTTCAGGACTGACGTAATCCGCAGATCCAACCGTTAGCGCTTGGCTTATCTCAACATCCTTCAGCTCTGATGCCCGTTCTACCAATGCCGATAGGATTTTGCTTGGCACAGAACAGTTACCGGTGAGAAAAATTCGATCACCCGATTTAACAACCTTGACTGCATCCGCGGGTGTTACAACCTTCTGTTTGTATCCCTCAGTCCAACTCATACGCTTTTTCTCCCCTTCAGGGCGTTGGTCAACACTTGGCTGACAATCTTCCCTTGATGGGTATAAACACCGTTATTAAGTGCAGGGATCTCTTTCAATGCTTTTTTGATGCCTATCTCAGCTAACTGGGAAATATATGGCCAGGTAGCGTTGCTCATGGCATGGGTTGCTGTCCGCCCCAGAACGCCGGTCATATTCGGCACACAGTAATGGATGACATCTTCTTCCAGGTAGGTTGGATTGCTGTGATTTGTTGGTCGGCTGGTTTCCATACAGCCGCCTTGATCAATTGAACAGTCGATGATGATCGAACGGGAATGCATCATTTTTACCATCTCCCGGGTAACGATCACCGGAGAGGGAGCTCCCGGCACAAGGATAGCACCAACCAGAATATTGACAAAAGAACAAGCCTTCTCGATATTAAAGGGATAGGAAATCAGCGTGTTTACACGACTTTTGAATTCACGATCTACCTGGTAAAGAACCTCTAACGAGCTGTCCAGCAGATAGACATTGGCACCCAACCCCAGGAAAGAACGGGCGGCGTTTCGTCCCACAACGCCAGAACCTAGGATAGCAACATTCGCCGGTGGAATTCCGGGTATACCGCCAATGTAAAATCCTTTTCCACCATAGTTATTTTGGGCTAGAGTTGCTGCCACCTGGGGGATCATTCTGCCAGATAACTGGCTCATCGGTTTTAAAATGGGTAAATTACCGTCGCTTTCTTGAACGATTTCATAACCGAGGGCGGTTATCTTTTTATCCAGCAGGATATCCACCTTGGCGGATCCCCCTGCAGAGAGGTGCAGGAATCCCAGCAGGGTTAACCCCTCAGGCATCCAGTCGTACTCCTCTTTGATGGGTGAGGCGACCTTCAAGATTAAATCAGCTCTGCCGTAAATTTCTTCCCCGCTGTAGACGATTGTTGCCCCGGCTTTCTCATAAGTATGATCTGAAAAACCGCTTCCAACACCAGCTTCCTTTTCCACAAAACAAGTGTGCCCCTGCTCTGTCAGGAGTTGGATTCCCGCGGGAGTTAATCCGACCCGGTATTCAGAATCACGGCGTTCTTTTGGGATGCAAATATTCATGAGTTCTACCTCGGCGCTTTGATTAGGAGGTTAATAGTTTGACCAGGATCGCCTTCTGGGCATGAAGCCTGTTATGTGCCTGAGGGAAAATCCGGGAATTCGGTCCGTCCGCGACCTCATCGGTGATCTCCTCTCCCCGGTGCGCTGGCAAACAGTGCAGTACTATGACATCCTTTTCCGCTTCATTGACCAGAGACTGGTTTACCTGGAAGGGTGGGAAGACCTTTGCCCGTTTGGCCGCTTCTTCATCCTGCCCCATACTTACCCAGGTATCGGTATAGATAACCTGGGATCCTTTAACGGCTTCCATCGGATCGTTCAGCTGTGTGATGGAACTGCCGCTCTCAGCCGCAAATTTCTCCGCCACAGAGACTGCTTCTGGATCGATTTCATATCCTTCTGGAGTGGCAATAGTAAAATCGGCGCCCAGTTTGGCGCAAATGTGCAGCAGGGAGAGGGCAACATTATTACCATCACCGACATAACATACTTTTAGACCTTTGAGGGATCCGAAATTTTCTTGGATGGTGAGGGCATCCGCGGCTGCCTGGCAGGGATGGTTGTAATCGCTTAATCCATTGATCACTGGGACCTCAGCCCATTTGGCTAGTTCCAGAACATGTTCATGATCAAACACTCGTGCCATGATTCCATCCACGTAACCGGAAACCACCCGGGCGACATCGGCGATCGATTCCCGTTTCCCAAGGCCAATTTCCGCTGGTGAGAGGTATAAGGCATCTCCCCCCAGATGACGCATGGCCATATCAAAAGATATCCGGGTTCTTAAACTGGGTTTTTGAAAAATCATTGCCAGGACTTTGTTCTTTAAGATGGGGGGATTCTCTCTCTCTTTCCACTCGGTTTTTAACGAAACCGCTCTAGCCAGGATAGACTGCAGGTCCTCTGGTGAATAGTCTGCCACTGCTATATAATCTTTCATGTTTCACTCCTGGTAAATATTATCAACTAGCAAAAATAGTATATCATGAGAGGCCTTTTTCCAGTCTACCGTAGACGATATATAACCTCTAAATTGCGAAACGGATGAAAGTTTTGTATGATAGAAGTAGATCACTCAATACTTCCGAGATCTGCACCAAGTGTGTATATGTCCCTCGAACGAAGTAAGATCTCAATATTTAAGCTCAAGCAGGAGCGCCAGCTCCTGCGAGTATGATGCCCGGGAGAGCTGGCGCTCTCCCTCGAGCGAAGTAAGATCTCAATATTTAAGCTCAAG
Source organism: Chloroflexota bacterium (assembly GCA_030609055.1). GTDB lineage: Bacteria > Chloroflexota > Anaerolineae > Anaerolineales > UBA11858 > B10-G9. The sequence goes on from JAUWCZ010000070.1 coordinate 6,779, forward strand.
CAGGAGCATCAGCTCCTGAGAGTATGATGCCCGGGAGAGCTGACGCTCTCCCTCCAGCGAATATCTCTAACCCACTCAATCATCCGTCCCCGGGTGATTATGAATTGCAAAGAAGTGGAAGTCTGGGCCTGTGTTATGATAAATAATATAAACATGAGGTCCTTTAAGTATGATCTTTTCCAGTGATCGGGGTAGAAATAAGGGGTTTAAGATCCCGATTGGAGGATACCTATGGCAGCTAAAATCCTGATTGTAGATGACGAGATTGGTGTACGCGATTCTTTAGAAGAGCTGCTGCGCCTGGAGGATTATCAGGCGGAGTCAACCGGAACTGGAGAGGAGGCGCTAAAAATCCTCTCAGAAGATCCCTTCGACCTGGTGTTGTTAGATATCAGGATGCCCGGCATTGATGGGGTGGAAGTTATGCATGAGATCAATAAATATCATCCCGAAACCCGGATCATCCTGATCACCGGATATGGGTCGCTGGATTCTGCCATCGAGGCCATTCGCAGCGGTGCTCAGGATTATATATTAAAGCCCTACAGCGCGGAGGATATTTTACTCAGCATCATTCGGGCATTATCAGAAAAAGAGACCAAAACCCGAAAGGAGATCCTGATTGAGCAGCTGGCATCTTCCCTGGATCAACTCAAGGATGTGGAAGGTATCCGCTCTGAGGACCTGCCCCCTAGAAGGGTGGTGAACCTGCCCAGAGGGGTTATGGTGGACCTGGAACGGCGGGAAATGTGGCGGGGATCAGAACGCACCCACCTGACCCCCACGGAAAGTAAGCTGCTGAGCATATTCCTGGAGAATAGAGGACGGGTAATGACCCACCAGGAAATTGTCTTCCTGGTGCAGGGTTATGAAATCTCGGAATGGGAAGCTCCGGAAGTTCTGCGTCCGATGATCAGCCGCCTGCGTAAAAAAATGGCTCTCTTCTCGGGAGTGGAGGAGTGGGTCAGCAATGTTCGGGGAACCGGGTATCTCTTTGACCCGACCTGAAAATTCTGTTGGTGTGGAAATTATAAAGACCTTCCCTGGGAATGAAGTCCGGGGAAGGTCATTTGATTTTACTTGAGAAGAGCGGGTGACGGGATTCGAACCCGTGGATGTCAGCTTGGGAAGCTGATGCCTTACCACTTGGCCACACCCGCATTTTTGGGTCCCCTTTTCCTCTATTTTTGATAAACTTTTTAAGCTATTGCCTTAAATATAGGGTTATGTAGTAGATTCCTTTATAAAAACTAAACATATTATATCACTTGTAAAAATCAGTAAAATTCAATATTTGTAGATATTGACCTACCCCCCAAAAATTGATCCAGAATCAGTGTTATGTTTGCAGTTTAGAGGAGGAAGGAATACAATACGGTCAGACTTCACAGTGGTCTATGTTATCAGACCTCATTGCCAGAGACAATCATAGTTCCTACTACCCAATTTCAGCCAGTTGGACTAATATAAAGAGTAGTCCAAATATTGGGGGCATGTCTGTTGTATATTTATTTAAGAAATGAACATACCTATCGTCCAAACCTATACTCCTCCCGGCTTTATTGATCTAGGCTCAGGTAATCCTAGTCTTGAATTGCTTCCCCTCGGAATGCTGAAAGAAGCCGCTGACCGATATTTCTCTGCTGGCGACCCGCGCACCCTCCAGTATGGGGCAGAGCAGGGCAACGGCTATTTTCTAGCGGCTTTAGCAGATTTCTTGTCATCCATGTATAAAGCTGATGTCCATCCTGATTCCATATTCACTACCACCGGAGCCTCATCTGCTCTCGATCTGCTTTGTACTCTTTTTACCCAACCAGGCGATACGATCTTTGTTGAAGAACCAACTTATTTCCTGGCATTGGACATCTTCGCAGATCACAGTGTCCAGGTTGTAGCAATCCCTATGGATAAAAGGGGAATGGATGTTGAAAAGTTGGAGGAGAGATTAGCTGAGGTCCAGCCTAAATTTGTTTATACGATCCCAACCTACCACAACCCAGCCAGCCTGACCCTTACTCAAAGGCGGAGGGAAAAGCTGGTTGACCTTGCCAGGGAGCATGATTTCCTGGTTATTGCCGATGAGGTGTATCATTTCTTGTCATACACTCAAAAACCACCTCAGCCAATGGCAGCCTTTTCAGATCAAGTTAAACAAGTGATCTCGATTAATTCCTTCTCAAAAATCCTTGCTCCTGGACTGCGCCTGGGGTGGATTCAAGCCCATCGTTCTATTATCAATCAATTAACCGGATGCGGGCTTTTGGATAGCGGGGGTGGTTTGAATCCGTTTGCCAGTGCGGTTGTCTATCACATGATTGAATCAGGTGACTTAATTAAAAATATCAAGAAATTGAAAAATACCTATCAGGGGCGTTTAGATGTTATGACTGAGACGTTGGATCGCTGCTTGCCGGAAGCGAAATACAGTAAGCCCCAGGGTGGTTTTTTTGTTTGGGCGCAGTTACCTGGAATAGATACTGCCCGATTACGGAAACGTGCACAGAGTTTTAAGATCGATTTCCGGCCTGGCGAGTTGTTCTCCAGCCGAAACGGACTAAAAGAATCCATCCGTTTAAGTTTCAGCTATTACAACCCTGCTGAAATAGAAAACGGGATTAAACAGCTTGCTGATTGTTTGCATATGGACTGATGATATCCAAATATCTAATTTATACTCACTCCGTTTGGTGAGTTGCTTATACCTCGTTTATTCTATATCAGTTATGTATATTCTGTAATCCTTGAATAGGTATTCTTGTCTTTTCAGGCGTTATTTCCCATATCTGGGGGTATTGAAATCTTCTATTTAGAATGTCAGCTTGGGAAGCTTATGCCTTACCGCGAAACCTGCCGCGTGGCCACACCCGCATATAAATGCTTACTTTTCCTTTATTGTGGATAGGGTTCTCTGAAACTGGGCTTTATTTAGAAGATAAGCTGATGCCCTTTCTAGGCTAGAAGATTATCTCAGAGGCAAATATCATCGTCAACAAAAATACACGTTTGAAGCAATTTATATATAATAATGGTAGCGATATTCGAATTCGAAACGAGTCTTTTTATCATTAATTCTAATTATGGTTATCAAAATCCTTGGAGGATAAATACTTACCCTTTTATCTTACATATATACAGATAACTGCTTATCTGGTTATACTGAATTTGAAAGATAATTAACGTTAGGTTAACGGTCGTGATCAAAGGTTCTTTGCGGAGCTAAAAAAAAAGACCAGGAGAGGTTTAGTAATGGATATAAGTGAATCTGCTCAGTTAGTGATCAACTGGCTGGATAAAAACCAATCCCAATTTATCGAAATGGCAAATCAAATTTGGCAATCCCCTGAATTGGGGTTTAAAGAATTCAAGGCTTCTCGCCAACAAGCCGATTTTCTGGAAAACGAAGGTTTTTCAATCACCTGGAATATTGGGGACCTCAATACTGCTTTTGTGGCGGAGTGGGGTGAGGGAAAGCCCATCCTCGGTTTCATAGGTGAGTATGATGCTCTGCCGGGATTATCCCAAAAGAATCAACCCACCAAGGAAGCCATTGAGGATGGTGAACCAGGACATGGATGCGGGCATAATTTGTTAGGCACTGGTGCCGTAGCGTCGGCTGTTGCTGTGCAAAAATGGCTCAAGTCCAATAGCGAATCAGGAACCATTCGCTACTACGGATGCCCGGCAGAAGAGAGCGGGGGTGGGAAGGTTTATATGGCCCGGGCAGGCGCTTTTGACGATCTGGACGCGGCATTGAACTTCCATCCTGACAACATCAACATGCCCGCTAAAGGGGGAGCAGTGGGGGTGAATGCAACATACTTCCGATTTTTTGGCCGGACTGCTCATGCGGGCGGTGCTCCGCATAAAGGGCGTTCAGCCTTGGATGCGGTTGAACTGATGAACGTCGGGGTCAATTATCTGCGTGAGCACGTCAAAGATGACGTGCGCATGCATTACATCATTACAGAGGGAGGTAAAGCGCCCAATATCGTCCCTGAAGAGGCTGAAGTGTATTATTTCATTCGAGCTGCCAAGCCCGACTATCTTGCGGAGGTGGTTGAACGCGTCCATAAGGTTGCCGAAGGTGCTGCACTTATGACTGAAACAACCTTTGAGACACGTTTTGATGGAGGATGCTCGGCTGTACTGAGCAACCACTACCTGGCTGATCTGCAGTATCAAGCTATGCAGTTGATCGGCTCGATCGCCTTCACGCAGGAAGAAATTGACTTTGCCCAGGTGATCAATGAGTCATTCACGGGCACGAACTCTGACCATATTGATGATATGATTGAATATTTTAAGCCTTCGCCCGATATGGTCGCTGAACTTGATGAATACCGCGACAAACCTCTGATTGGAGGAAATTTCATCGCGCTCGATGAACGCATCATCGAAACTGGCTCCACAGATCTTGGCGATCTCAGTCAGATTGTACCGGTGAGTGAACTGGGGACCACCTGCTGGCCCACTGGCTGCCCTGGTCACAGTTGGGGGAATGTCGCTGCCTCTGGGATGTCTATTGGGCACAAAGGTATGATGCACGCAGCCAAGATTATGGCGGCAACTGCGATTGAACTTTACTCAGATCCCAGCCATCTTGTCGATATCCGCCAAGAGTTCGAGCAAAAAACCGGAGGCAAGCCATATATTCCCCCAATGCCCGAGGATGTAAAGCCACCACGTTACGAACAAAACGGCGATTGAACCCTCACCCTTGCGCTTTAAACTGATACACTCTGCGAGCGAAGGTATCCGTTTTTCAGGCGTTTCATGCCAGCGACGGTGGCTGAACTTAGCCGTTAGTTGTCTTTCAAATGACTTATTAAAGCCAGGTTGGATTCATACCCTAATCCACCAGGTCGCAGATTCAAATCTTACCGGATTTAAAAACCTCTTCCCGGTGCAATTCGGGTGCATATGGGATAGAAACAATAGACACAATATACTCTGTAGACACTATTTTCCCCCTAATTTCCCTCTGTTTTCCACTTCTCTCGATGGATCCATCATTTAGCAGTGGCCTTTTAAGCCATTGGTTGGAGGCACGTCACCTGCCTTGAATGCCGCCTGGCAGCCCCACTCTGGATTGAACCTTTTTG
>JAUWCZ010000068.1 GCA_030609055.1 Chloroflexota bacterium
GTGGAAACCGCCGGTGCTGCCAACTTCACTACTTATTATGATGACCAGAGTTACCTGCTTTTGAGTTCAGATCGCAAGACTGACGCGGTGTTATTGGATACTCTGATGGCTGACAATCCAGACAGTGATCTGATCCCGAAACTTGTCAATGGGCTGCTGGCTCATCGTAAACGAGGCCGGTGGGGAAACACTCAGGAAAATGTATTTGTCCTGCTTGCCCTGGATCGCTACTTTAATATCTATGAATCCCAGACACCGGAATTTGTTGCCCGGATCTGGCTGGGAGATACCTATGTTGGGGAACATGAATATGACGGCTACACCACAGAACGCCATCTAACTGAAATCCCCATGAGCTACCTGGTGGATACTGACCAGGAGACCCAAGATCTGATCATCAACAAGATCGGTCCCGGAAGGCTGTACTATCGACTGGGATTAAAGTATGCTCCCACCGATCTGGTCCTGGAACCATTGGAAATGGGTTTTGTAGTCCAGCGGGTGTATGAAGCAGTGGATGACCCCGGGGATGTAACTCAACGAGATGATGGTACCTGGGTGATTAAAGCCGGCGCACGAGTACGCGTCAGATTAACAATGGTGGCAGATAACCGCCGCTACCATGTTGCGCTGGTTGATCCGCTGCCGGCTGGGCTGGAGATCATCAATCCCGCCCTGGCTGTATCGGGCAGCGTTCCCCAGGATCCCAACAGCTCAGAATCCTACTTTGGTTGGTGGTGGTGGTGGCCCTGGTACGAACACCAGAACATGCGGGATGAACGGGCAGAAGCCTTTACATCCCTGCTGTGGGACGGAGTGTTTGAGTATACCTATGTTGCCCGCGCCACAACCCCGGGTGTGTTTGTAGTACCCCCTGCCAAAGCGGAGGAGATGTACTCGCCCGAAGTGTTTGGACGCAGCGGCAGTGACATGGTGATCGTGGAGTGATGAGAACTTAAGAAATCAGTTCCTAAGTGGATGTTAATGCTCCCGGAGCTTCAAAAGCTCCGGGAGCATTTTTTGTATCCATTATTCCCAAAACATCTCCAAACAATCTCTAAATAATTCCTTAACAAGCTTTCTGTACACTAAACACAGAAATTGTTATCTCATTTTAGAAGGAGTTTAGTAGATGAAGAAAAATGAAAATTCTACTCGTAAATATTGGATTATTGCTCTGGTTGTGGTTCTCCTGACGGGAGGTGGTTTTACCGCCTACAGGTATACTTACCTGCCTTCCCAACAGGAGATCAGCGAGGAATCTACCGTTCAGACCGCGACAGCCCGGCGGGGAGATATTATCCTCTATGCTGCAGGTGCTGGCACGTTAATTCCAGCGGCGGAAGTGGATGTCAGTTTTGATATCAGTGACGGTATCCAGGAAGAGCTTGTTGAGCTTCTGATCGGGGTGGGGGATGAAGTTGAAGCCGGACAGGTATTGGTTCGATTAGACGACAGCGACCGGCAGGATAACCTGGTTGATGCGCAGAGGGAACTGCGGGAGCTGACATCCGCCTCAACTATTGCTGCGGTGGAGAAGGAACTAGCCCAGACAAGAATTGATTTGGAAGAAACTACCAATAATTTGATTGGCTTGATCAGCCCAGCGGTTTACCGGGCAGAGGGCTATCTGGAAGAGTATACAATGGCTCTGTCAGACGCCCAGGCTGCTGCTGAAGAATCACCTTCAGAGGAAGCAGAGCAGCGTGTCAAAGAGGTTGAGCAGAATTTAAAATGGGCTAAATCCAATTTACAAGTCCAGCTGCAGTATTACCAAGAAGAATATCTCCCAGAAAACTTCGAGGATTTCTACTGGGACAGCAACGATAATAAGGTCTATTTCATCGATGTGCCCACTGAGGCAGAAATCGCTTCTCACCGGGCAGAGATCAGCTTGGCCGAAGCCAGCATTCAGGAGCTAGAGGTGCTGTTGACTGCTTTAAAGAACGATGAGGACCTTCCAGAGGAAGCTACTGGCTCTCAGGTCTCTGCCTTACGCCAGGCCCGGCAGGCAGTGGCTGATGCGCTGGATGATTTAGAGGCTACTGCCTTAACTGCGCCGATTTCTGGTACTGTCACCGCAATTTTTGCTGACGAATCCGAAATGGTTGGGGATGAGGTAATTCTGGTAATTTCCGACTTATCCCCTCCAACGCTGGAAGCTTATTTTGATGAATCCGATTGGAAGCATATTCAGGAAGGCTTTCCGGTCGAGATAATTTTTGATGCCCTGCCGGATAAACTCTACCAGGGAGAAGTCGTGCATGTTGATCCCGGATTGATCTCGGAAGGAAACACAACAGTTGTTTATAGTTTGGTTGAGTTAAACACTTCAGAAACAGGGTGGGACAATTTGCCGATTGGCTCCGCAGCGGGTGTGGATGTTATCGGCGGCAGAGCGGACAACGCTGTGCTGATTCCTGTGGAAGCCTTGCGGGAAATCTCAGATGAAGAATATGCAGTTTTCGTCATGGAGGATGGGGAACCCAAGATGCGCCTGGTGGAAGTTGGTCTCCAGGACTTGATTTATGCAGAAATCATCTCCGGGCTAAGCCAAGGTGATGTGGTGACAACCGGACAGGTGGAGACAGGACAATGAAGAATCGAAAACCAATTATTGATGGTAGAGATCTGGTCAAAATCTACCAGATGGGAGAGTTTGAGGTCCGCGCTCTGGATGGTGCTTCCATTCAGGTTCAGGAAGGTGAATTTGTAGCCATCATGGGACCTTCTGGATCTGGGAAAAGTACCTTGATGAACCTGCTGGGTTGTTTGATGAGTCCTACATCCGGGGAATATTTTTTAGATGGGGAAGATGTAAGTGACCTGGATCAAGTGGAGTTAGCACAGATCCGTAACCAGAAGCTGGGTTTTATCTTCCAGAGTTACAATCTGCTTGCCCGGACTCCAGCCCTGCAAAATGTAATCCTGCCCTTGTTCTATAACCGAACTTCACGTCTCACAGATGAAGAACAGCAGGATAAGGCCACCAATATGCTGGATGCTGTTGGGTTAGGGGATCGAATCTACCATGAACCCCAGGAGCTCTCCGGGGGCCAACAGCAGCGCGTTTCCATTGCCCGGGCATTAGTGAATGATCCGGTGATGGTGTTGGCGGATGAGCCGACAGGCAACTTGGATAGTAAATCCGGCGCGGAGCTAATGGAGTTACTGGTGTCATTAAACAAGCAAGGGACCACTATTGTGATGGTCACTCATGATCCGGCTATCGCGGAATATACCAACCGGACCATTCATTTGTTAGATGGGAAAGTAGAACGAGAAGTAAAAAACGGCAAGGAGCATAAATAACATGAAGCCAATAAAAGTAATCAAGATTGCCTGGTTAGCATTACTTAAAAGTAAGATACGCTCTTTGCTCACCATGCTGGGGATCATTATAGGAGTGGCTGCGGTAATCATCATGATTGCTATCAGCGCCGGTACAGAAGCTACCATTCAGGAACAGATCACAGGATTGGGATCAAACCTGATTTATGTCTCTGCCAGTTTTGGTCGCGCAGGACCGGGGAGTGACTTTAATAGCGGAGGTTTAGTATATGATGACGCTTTCGCGATTGCGGATCAAATTAATGGGGTTGCTGGTGTTGTTGTTGAACAAAGTTCCACCCAATCTATAAAAGCCGGGGATATCTCTTTAGATAGCGTAACAATAATGGGAACAACAGCTGATTTTCCCTCAGTTCGAGATATGGAAATTACCAGTGGGCGTTATTTCACCCAAGAGGAAATCGACCGGACAACATCCATTGCTGTTCTGGGAAGCAGCCTGGCAGAGGAGTTATTTGGAGATCAGGATCCTTTTGGTGAGACGATTACGGTTGGTGGAAACATCCGTTTAACAGTGGTGGGTGTCTTTGATGAAAAAGGCATGGTGGGGGATGTGGATTATGATTCCCGCCTGTATACACCGATCACCATCGTGTTAGAAAAATTGACAAATAACCAATTTTCCAGGTTTATGGGTGATCGTGTTCGGCTTATTTACGTTGAAGTGGATGAATCCGTTGGATCCGAAGGTGAAAGAACTTTAGATGATGTGATATATCAGATTGAATTGCTTTTAGCAAAAAGACATGATGTTACTTTGGATGAACCAGATTTCACAATTACTACTCAGCAAGATATTATCACCACTCAGGAATCAACCACGGCTGCATTCCGGTCTTTGCTGGCATGGGTTGCTGGTGTGTCTCTGATCGTTGGTGGAATTGGCATTATGAATATCATGTTGGTGAGTGTTACCGAGCGCACCCGGGAAATCGGCATCCGCCAATCTGTTGGTGCCACACCCAATGATATCCGCTGGCAGTTTCTTACTGAAGCACTGCTGCTCAGTTTAATTGGCGGTTTGATAGGAGTTACCGTCGGGGTGATAGGCTCCTGGGTTTTTGGTGAAGCAAGTGGAATGAGGACAGTGATCGTAGCCAGTTCAGTTCTGTTGGCATTTGGATCTGCTGCGACAGTCGGAATCTTCTTTGGATTTTACCCGGCAAATCAAGCAGCCCAGCTGGATCCAATTGAAGCCCTGCGTTATGAATAAATAGTCAAATAACGGAAAATCTCTCTCCATTGAACACCCTTCTCCGGCTTAAACAAAGAACCAGGGAAGGACGAGAATAAAGGGGATTTTCAGAAGAAATTAAACAAAAGCTTTCACAGGTGAGAAAAACAGGAACAAGTATGAAACAACAAGATGGGAGATCATTCGTATTTATCAAATATTGGCCTATAGTTGCTGCAATTTGTATTGGGTTAACTGGATTTGGAATTTTTCGGTTGGTGAAATCGAATCCGGAAACGGATAGTATGACTACCCAAACTACATCGATTATTCGCACTGGGGATATTAGGCTGACTGCTATAGGCAGTGGGACGCTGATTTCTTCAGCAGAAGTTGAGCTTGGTTTTAAGAACGGAGGTGTTGTTGAGGAAATCCTGGTGGAAACCGGCGATGAGGTTAGTGAGGGTGAGTTATTAGCCCGGTTGGACGATGATGATCTCGAGGTACAACTGGAAATAGCTGAACAAAATCTCCGGGAATTAACCTCTGATGCTGCCGTCGCTGCAGCCGCCCTGGAATTAGCGGAGGCGCAAAAAGCCCTTCTCAGTGCGGAGTCGGAATTGAGTTTTCTACTTAGTCCTTATGTCTTTAAGGCGGAGCTGCGTTTGCAGGGGGCTCAGGATAAACTCCAGGCTGCTCAAAAAGACGCTGAGCTAAATCCCTCTGAGGAAGCTGACCATAGGGTTATGAATGCACAGGAGGTAGTTGATAACGCTGTTTTGAGTTTGGCTCTTAACTGGGAGACCTATCACGAGGAATATGTACCGGGTTTCTTTAACTTTCGCTGGAGGGATCAATATGGGTTCTGGCATGATTACTACGATCCCCCATCAGAAACAGAAGTCGATGTCGTCTGGGCAGAATTGGCCACCGCAGAAGCCCGAGTGGAGGAAGCAGAAGCCTATTTGGCTGTCTTAACAGAAGGTGTTGTATCAGAAAATGCTTCCGGATCTCAATTAACAGAGCTGGATAATACAGGGGAAGAGGTAGTTGATGCCCAGGAGAACCTGGAAGCATCTAGGCTGGTGGCGCCAAGCAGTGGTGTGATTATCGATATTGATATGCAGATACTGGATCATGTTGGCACGGGTTCTGTTCTAACCATTGCTCAGCTTGAGCCACCTACCTTAGAGGTGTCATTTGACGAAAGGGATTGGCGCTTAGTTAAAGAAGGGTATTCAGTAGAAGTTATTTTTGATGCTTTTCCGGAAAAGACCTACAGTGGTCAGATTGTGTTTGTTGATCCCTCGCTGCTAACGACTCAGAACTCAACAACTGTGAATGCTCTGGTGGAATTAGACATCGCCAATACAGGATGGGCTAATCTTCCCCTGGGATCTGCGACTTCAGTCGAAGTCATTGCCGGGGAGGTAACAAATGCACTCCTACTTCCAGTAGAAGCACTGCAGGAACAACAAGGCAATACAGGCTCTGTCCTGCTAATGGAAAATGGTGAAGTTACTCAGCAGGAAGTTGAACTTGGTTTACGAGATGTAATTTACGTTGAAGTGACCAGCGGTTTATCCGCCGGCGATGTGGTTGTAATAGGAAACTTAGAATATTAATCAAGGAAAGAAAATATGTCTGTAAATAAACGATTTGGAATGTTAATTGTAATTCTGCTACTACTCACCGCCTGCGGTTCGAATTCTGCAGTGGTCGATGAAATTGAAAGCTCAGTTGATTCTGCGCAGGTTGAGGAAGATAAGAGTGGAACCGGTACAGAAGCAGAGAGCCTGGATCTAACTACTGATTACGCAGAAGGTGCGCTGCCATTAGCCACGCAATTAGTGGTAGGAAGCTTACTGCTGGAAGAAACAAACCTGGCGGTGGATGCTGAATTGGCACCTTCTCTCATCCCATATTGGAAACTGTATAAGTCTCTTGCCGAGAGTGATACCTCAGCGCCTGAGGAACTGGATGCATTGATTAATGAAATCCAGGAAATCATGACTGTGGATCAGGTAAACTACATTGCCGGATTGCAGCTTACCCAGGAGGACATGATGACCCTGATCAATGATCTGGGAATCTTTGAGCAAACGAGACCGGACGATGGAGATGGGGGAACCGGTTTTAACAGGCCGGAAGGACTGCCTGAAGGAACGCGTCCCGGAGGAGGACAGGGAGGTCCAGGTGGAGGGGATGTTAACATTGATCCGGAACTACTCGCTACCATGCAAGCGGAGCGAGAAGCTTCGGGCGGTGGCAGACAATCCAGCCGTATGACTATACCTCTGGTGGATGAGCTGATCTCTCTGCTGGAAGAAAAGGCCGGCAGCTGATTCATTTAGGTTAAAACGATCCCGGGATTATAAAAATCTCCGGGATCTTATTTATAGAAGAAAGATCTGGTTTTCCCCGAGGAAATCGTATCCTAATACTTGTATATTCCTACGGTGTAAAGTAAAACTCTCTAGCGCGGCAGTTGCCTTTAATATTATCATCCGAGCAGACCTTCAGGGATGCAAATAGCAGGTGTCCGGTGGGATCACTGGGTAGATCGAGGCTAACAGTGTATACAGTATCCTCGGGCTTTACTCTATCATGGGACGCAATAACAGCACAGCCGTTTTTCTCAGTGAAGAAATTTTGCGATGATTGCCCAGAGCTATTTCCTGTAACGGTATCTTTGACCGAGTTTGAAACTGATTCCAAAGTAATGGAACCATTATTGACAATGGTAAATTCAATCTGCCAGGCACCACCGCAGAATTCGACCTGGTGGATGTCTGTCGAAAAGTTTGCTTCCGGGGTAGGGGTTGGTCCGGGTGTATAAATCGGTAGAGGGGTTGTATTACCTGTTATCGTAGCATAAAAGCCCCAGATCCAACAATACCCACCTTCCAAGTCCGGGTTATCTATATACCAATAGATACCTGAGGGGTCTTTGCCAGTGATCACTGCTTCTTCCCCGACCATCAGCGCACCCAGCCAGGCGTAGCTTTTCCCAGGGCCGGAGCGGCAATTGGTGTCAATAGAGACCTGAACAAAGGGTCCTGAAAGGGAAGAGGATGCCGGCTGATCAGTTGGGGCAGGGGTTTCATCAGTGATTTCAGGGGTTGGTGTTAGTGTCGGTTCAGGAGTGGGTGTATCTGGAGCCGTTGTGTTTGTGGTAGCAATGGTCTCTGAAGGAGCGAGAGCGGCTTCGGCACCCTTGGTTCGCTGAGTATCCAATGCTTGTGCAGTAGCAGTGCCGGCAACAGCGGTATTCACGGCATCCTGAAAAACACGCTCATCCTCAAGGGTAGAGCTGGATCCACTGCATGCAGAACTGACAGCTATCAAAACAATACTTAGTATCAACAACAGGACGTGGGCATTATATTTAATTAGTGAATTGATTTTAAACATTGGATCTCCTTCTCCTTTGCCTCAAGAAATGAACCCATACTCGATACAAGGGGATAATATCGAGGGAATTCCCCTTTTGGGGGTTACTCTTAATATTACTATGGATTGATTATAGAGGCTAGATTTCCTGATTAATCGAGTGGAAATGTCAGCGAGAATTTTGTACCTAAACCAGGTTCGCTTTCAACTGTGATGATTCCACCCTGAGCTTCAACCAGTTTCTTGGTGATAGACAATCCCAATCCGGATGATCCTTCGTCCGATTGTCTGGATTCATCTGTCCGGTAAAATCGATCAAAAATGTGGGGTAAATCCTCTGGTTGAATACCGGGACCGTTATCAGATACCTGAATTACCAGGCTTTCCTTGTCCGTTTCAGCAGAGAGAGTAACCTCCCCTCCAATTGATAATACCTGGATTGCATTGTTCAGTAAGTTGCCAAGGATTTGGGTTAACCTGTCAGGATCGAGATCCACGCGAGGTAAATCCTGTCTTATCTCGAGAGGTAAATCGATTTCTTTTTCTTTAGCAATGGGTGAAAAGGCTGCTTTGATTTGTTCAAGGATTATCGCAGGATCAATATTTTGAATATGAAAGCTTAATTCACCGGAATCCAGTAAGGAGAGGGTTCGTAAATCTTCAATGAGGTAATTCAAGTGCTGCGCTTGGTGATGCATCACCCGATATACATCTGGATTCCCAGACAGTTTTCCTTCGCTCATGGCTTCGGTGTAGCCGTGTAAAACGCTGAGCGGTGTCCGCAGGTCATGGGCAATGTCAGCAGTGATTTGTTTCCGGGATCGATCTGCACTTTCCAGGTCAGCGCTCATGCTGTTAAATGAAGCAGCCAACCTGCCCAGCTCATCTCCAGATTTGATATCTACCTGGTATCCCAATTCACCAGTAGCCACAGCTTCGGTTGCCTGGGCTAATTTTCGGATCGGTCGGGTGAATGACTGAATCAAGATTCCTCCCAGAAACAGAGCAATCAACAATGTGACCAAGGAGCTGATAAGCAATCCCTCCCTTATAGTGTCCAGAAAGTTTAACTGGGGATTATTTCTTGGCTGTGAGAAAGGAACCATAACCAACCAGCCGATGGATTCACCCTCACTTTCCAAACTTAATCCTTTCTCAAGTTCTTTGATGGGTATGGTATCCCCCGGCTGATAGCCTGGATGCCCGGTGCCGCCGGCCAGGACCAGGCCAGTATCGGTGGTCAAAACAAATGGGATCGAGGCGCGATCAAATCCCCGATTGGGATTATTCTCCCGCTGGCCAGCGAACCCATCATTACCGCTCCCGTAAAGGGTATCACCCTTAAATACTTGCTCTACTCCCTCCCAGCTATTATTTTCCTGGTAATGATTTGTTAAGGCTTCTATCAGAACGCCTTGATCTTGATCCCGGATAAAGGTGTCTAAGGCGTTCTTGGTCCGATTTTGGATATAGAAGGCTGTAAATATCGCCCCTACCAGGCTGACTACAATCAGAACCAGGGTGATCTTTAGGCTGATGGAGCGCATGGTTATTTTTTCCTCTCCCGGGCGAAGCGGTACCCTGTTCCGTAGACTGTTTCAATATATATTGGATCAGAGGGATCGGGTTCAATTTTATCGCGCAGGTTGTGAATGTGAACATCCACAGTGCGTTCATAACCTTCCAGGAAAGCAGATTCGCCCAGGCTGTCGAGCAGCTCAGTCCGGGAAAAGGTTCTTCCGGGGGCAGCCATTAAAGCTGCCAGCAGTTGAAATTCAGAAGGGGTAAGTTCAAGTGGTTGGTCACTTACCTCTACGAAATGACCTTTAATATCCAGGGTAATATCGGCGGCTCGGAGGATTTCCGGTTCCTGAACTCCTTTCACCGCCCGCCGCAGCAGGGCGTGGACCCGGGCGGTTAGTTCTCGCATGCTGAATGGCTTGGTGACGTAATCATCTGCCCCTAATTCAAGTCCCAGGACTTTGTCGGTTTCCTCCACCTTGGCTGTTAGAACCAAAATCGGGGTATCCGATTCAGCCGTGTATACCCGGATAAACTCCTGTCCACCCATCTCCGGCATCATCATATCAAGGATAATGATATCCGGTTTTTCTTCCCGGGCAATAAATAACCCTTTTTGCCCGTTAGGGGCGGTAGAAACATCAAATCCTTCCCCGGAAAGATATTCTTTCAGCATGGTACGAATATCCGGATTGTCATCAACAACTAAAATTTTTTTTGCCATTCATACCTCTTTGGTCAATTAAATATCCTGCCTATGGCATTATACCTCTATCAACCGCAAGCCCGATAAGACCGAAGCTTCACTGTACTCCGCCGTCTCTTTGATAATTAGAAGCGGCCTCCGGGTTGAAAGGTTAGGGTTATTTGATAAACCTCGGGGGAGATTCCTACCAATCCAACCAAAGTGTACTCTACGATTGGTTTCATTTATATGTCTATTTATAAAAGTAGTAAAAGTTAACGGTTTGACCTTTGGATCCAACACCAGTGTAGCAGAAGCTTATTTAGAAATTATTAAGAGGGTGTAGGAAAATGTTAATAAAAGGAAACGGTTTCTCTTTAGGATGAATAAGCTCCCGGACCCTCCAAGGTTCCGGGAGCTAGTTTTGTCTGATAAGATATAATTCCAGAAAACTTTACCTGTGGAGAACACCTGGAGTAAATCACAATGAATACCAACAATAAAGATGGATATCAGCTGGAATACCGACCGAAATATCAGAACTATCGTTACCTGATGCAAAACCGGATTAATGAGGTTTTGCTGGTATCCAGCACGTATGACTCCTTTATCATTGAAGAGGATGCCCGGCTTTCCGATCAGATCTTTGAGGAATTCCATAACCTCAATCTGCGTACCCTGCCGCATATTTTCCGGGCTACTTCAGGATCCAGAGCTTTGGAACTGCTTCAGGAAAGGAAATTTGACCTGGTGATCACCATGCGCAGGTTGGGTGAGATTAATCCCTTGCGTTTCGCTGATCAAGTAAAAGAAATCCAGGACATACCGGTAGTGCTACTACTGAATAACTCCTCTGAGCTGCAATCCTTGCCAACCCGGTCCCTGGAAGACAGCAACATTGATCATACTTTTGTATGGAATGGTAACTCCACTGTATTTGTGGCTATCATCAAATTATTGGAAGACCGGATGAATGTGGATGCGGATATAGAAACGGGCGACACGAGGGTTATCATTGTTGTTGAGGATTCGATCCGTTTTTATTCTCTTTACCTGCCGATCCTTTACTCAGAGATCATGCTGCAAACCCAGCGTCTGATATCTGAGGGTGCCAATGATTATCTTACTTTGCTGCAGATGCGGTCTCGTCCGAAAATCCTGCTGGCAAGAAGCTATGAGGATGCCCTAGTTGATTATCAGAAATACCGGGATCACCTGCTGGGTTTGATCACTGATCTACGATTCCCTAAAGAAAACCAGCTGGCAGAGGAGGCCGGTTTTGATCTGGTCCGAAAAATCAGGAAAGAAGCGCCCACACTACCGATCATGCTTCAATCCAGTAATGAAAACAATCGGGAAGCTTCCGAGGAATTGAATGGTTTTTTTGTCAACAAAAATGATCGCACCTTAATCCATGAACTGCGAACATTCTTGCTGGATTATATGGGTTTTGGTTCATTTACATTTCGAATGCCGGATGACACGATTGTCGGGACGGCTGATAATCTCTTTGAATTACGGGATGAATTGAAGAAAGTACCTCTGGAGTCCTTTGTCTACCATGCCCAAAACGATCATTTTTCCGGTTGGTTGGCGGCGAGGGGAGAGTTTGCCGTAGCCCGGCAGTTAAAACCGCGCAAAGTTTCCGAGTTTGAAAATCAAGAAGATTTAAGACAGCTGATCATTGCATCCGTGGAGGATATTCTCCAGGAGCGAGTGGGCATCATTGTTGATTTTGATCGTGGTACCTATCATCCACATTCCCGGTTTATCCGTCTGCGTCCAGGTTCATTAGGTGGTAAGGGAAGAGGGTTGGCATTCCTACTGTTCCTGCGTAGTTCTCATAACACCGGATTCCGGAAAGAATTTCCAGATGTTGATATCCAAATTCCTAGTACTGTCGTGATCGGCACAGATGAGTTTGATCAATTCATGCGGGAGAATCAGCTCTATGAATATGTTTCCACCGATCGATCCGACAGAGAAATCAAGGAACGTTTTCTGGAAGCGAATCTACCAGAAGCGCTTTGGGATGATCTAAGATTTATCTACCAGGATCAGCCCCGGCCGCTTGCAGTCCGCTCTTCAAGTATTTTTGAAGATTCTCTTTACCAACCTTTTGCGGGAGTGTTTTCGACCTACATGCTTTCCAACTGCCACCCGGACTTGGAAGTCAGGATCGATCAGCTCGTTTCAGCTATTAAACTTGTTTATGCTTCCACCTATTTAAAACTGGCCCGTTCTTACGCGGAAACCTTGGGAATATCTCTCTCAGAATCGCGTATG
>JAUWCZ010000075.1 GCA_030609055.1 Chloroflexota bacterium
ATCAAAAACTATTTCAAAAAACTCCCGGGTTGTGAGATGCCAGGGAATGTAAGGAGGACGATAGGCATCAATACTAATGATGGAATACTTCTTCCCACTGTGAACCAACCCCCACCGTCCATCTTGGGCTATGGGCTGTAAATTATCCCCGGTCATCCCAAAATATTTCTCTCCGATCTTGATAATT
Organism: Chloroflexota bacterium; assembly: GCA_030609055.1. Classification (GTDB taxonomy): domain Bacteria; phylum Chloroflexota; class Anaerolineae; order Anaerolineales; family UBA11858; genus B10-G9. Next base: position 188 of record JAUWCZ010000075.1, read on the forward strand.
TCCGCGTCAATTTCATATCCATCGATTGGAATTGGGCCAAATGCGTTTGTTGCCTGACGAGCTGATGTCCCGGCTGCCAGGCCAATGATAGCCATGTTTTCTATATCAGAAGGTTTATAAGGTGGAGAATTAAAAAACGGAGCCGGTAAAACCTGCATCCAGGTTCCCCAATAAGCCATCTGCTCTTGGTGGTATATCGAGTGGATACCCTGCCCCTCGTTCAGTCTTAAGTACCGGTACCCATCTTTTTCTAATACCTGAATGTAGTTATAGGTTGATTCTTTTTCGTGGATTTGATCAGCAGTCATTTTCACAGGTCTTGCTCCCCACAAGAGGCTTAACACGATCAGGGTCGCTGGCATCCAGATCCATTTCAGTATTGACCGCCAACCAGAGGATAAACCAAGCCCAATCAATCCCACCGCGATTAAAAACAGAGCAAAGATCACAAAAGTCATCCTGGTCCCCAGGGTGGGGATCAACACTAAATCCGGAGTAAAAGTTCCGAGAAACGATCCCAGGGTTGAGATTGCATAAATCCTTCCTGAGATTTGACCGGCTGTTTTAGAATCAGTTAACACCAATCGTATGGCAAAGGGAGAGATAGTGCCAAGCAGAGTGATAGGGACAATTAATAAGATCAGTACTGTAGTAAAAGCACCCAATAATACACCAATTTGTAGTTGGTCAAAGGCATCTGCAGCAGCGTATAAAACAGGGCGGGCAATAAAAGGAACAACACCAGCTGTGAAAGAACCCCAGATCAGAATAGTATAAAACACCTTATAATTGGGGTAGCGATCAGCTATTCTTCCCCCTATGAAATAACCCACTGTCAGATAAATAAGTATCAAACCGATGATCGCTGCCCAAACCAAATTACTGGTTCCGAACACACTGCCCAAAAGCCTGGAGGTGGAAAATTCAATTCCCAGGGTTGTCATTCCGGACACAAACACCGTGAAGTATAGATAACGTTTCATAGATAAAGACTCTATTCAGAAGAATAATCTATTCTGCACCGATCAGAAAGTTGATAGCAATCGCCAACAAACCTGCCATCATTGTTTTAATCCCGTAACCTATCAGGTTTTTTTCAGATACTTTGCCTAAAAATAATCCCAATCCAAATAAGCTCAGCAGTGCTGTAATGCCAGCTAGCCCATAACTCAGAATAGGATTCTGGATTATGTTATCCAAAAATAGCGGGATTAAGACAATTATTGCCGCCAAAGCAGGCGCTAGACCATCAACAATCGAAACCACGATCACTGCAAATCGGGAAGCCCGACCAATGGAGGTTTCACTCTGATCAATTAATGATATTTTTTCTAAAGCGGTTAATTCTCTCTGGCGTTCGGCGGTTTCAGTAAGGTAAGCCCCCCACAAACCTGAAATCCCCATAGCAATTGAAGTAGCAATACCAATTCGGATAGGAATCGACAGATCTCTAACACCAGCCAGGTAATTTCCGGCCAGAACACCAATAGTAGTTAACACCCCATCAAAAGCATTCATCGCAAAATAGCGCCTGGCGATTTCAGCGATCCCAGCGATTTGATTGTAATTTTGGATTTCTTCCAGGAATTCAGAGAGGGATGACCACCTGCGGCGGTTATTTTTCATACTTAGTCTTGATGGGTTTCTACTTCTTCAACTGTCCGTTGACCAGCAGCAACCTCATCGATAGAGTGGACTGCTCCACCATTTTCCTCAATTACGGCAGTTATTGACTGAAAGGATAATTGCTCGCCTTCGACAGTGATTTTGGCATTTTCGACATGGTGATCGATCTCATAGATCGTAATATTGACACCATCTACGCCATTCAAGGTTGATATTTTACGTACCAAATCAACTATGTTGGGTTCGAGAGGTTTCAATACATCAAGTACGATACGCCTTAAGTTACCCATTTCTTTGCTATCCTCCAATTTGGTGGTTTATCATTAGTTCTGTAAGATCTTTAGGTCTGCTGAAATTGATCCACTTCATAAAGTTGGATAAACCGTACAAATTCTACCATAAGGAAAGAAATATCGGAATTGCCATAGGGAAGCTCGGTTCAAATGAATAATTGATTATTTAAGTGATCACAAAACCTGATAAATGGGTTACAAGATGGGATCAGGACTAGCATGGAAGCTAACTATCCAGTATAATCCAGAGGATGAACCGGATAATAATTCAGGTAAATGTTCGAGATTTCCCAGCACAGGCTGCTGCTTCCAAGGCGGCTGCCGTAATCGGCTGTGCAGCCGCCTCTGATAACTCCTCAAAGCCGGGCGGTTTTTCACATTTATGATCAGCATATGATGGTGATGTTAATCAATTCCGCCCGGACAAACATTCAGTCCGGGTTTTCTATTTGCAGGGTAGATATCAATCAGGTGCAACAATGAAAAAAAATATTCCTACTGGAAATGAAGTCAGGCAATCGTATATTGATTATTTCACAAAAAAAGGACATAAAATCGTTCGCTCCTCTTCCCTCGTCCCAGGGGGAGACTCTACTCTCCTATTCACAAATGCCGGTATGGTGCAGTTTAAGGATGTCTTTTTAGGTACCGATCAACGGGAGTACTCCCGGGCTGTTAACTCTCAAAAATGCCTGCGGGTTGCAGGAAAACACAATGATCTGGATGATGTAGGACAGGATGATACGCACCACACTTTTTTTGAAATGATGGGAAACTGGTCGTTCGGTGATTACTATAAAAAAGAAGCCATCTCCTACGCCTGGGAACTACTAACGAAAATCTGGAAACTTCCTAAGGATCGCATATATGCCACAGTGTTTGAAGATGAACAAGGCTTGATTCCAACTGACGAGGAAGCTGCAAAGCATTGGTCTGAACAGCCAGGTTTCTCACATGATCACCTGTTCTATATGGGACGAAAAGACAATTTTTGGGAGATGGGTGATACAGGTCCTTGTGGACCTTGTTCGGAGATCCATTACGATCTCCGACCAGAAGAAGGACCGGTAAGCAATAAAGAGTTATTGGATACGGACCGGTTTACAGAAATTTGGAATTTGGTATTTATCCAATACAATCGAAAAGGACCAGACCATCTTGATCCGCTTCCCAACCGCCATGTAGATACCGGACTCGGCCTGGATCGGGTCGTAGCCATTTTACAGGAGACAGATTCAAATTATCGAACCGATTTATTTTTCCCACTGATTGAAGCTGTCCAGGAATTATCTGGCCATACCGATCAGGAGAGGGATGATAACTTCACGCCATACCGCGTGATCGCCGATCATGCCCGGGCAGCAGCCTTCCTGATTACAGACGGCGTAGTGCCGGGCAACCTGGGAAGAAATTACGTTTGCCGGATGATTATCCGGCGAGGATATCGATTTGGCGGTCATCTTGGTTTGCATTCACCCTTTCTAGCTAAGGTCGCTTCTGTTGTGATTGATCTTTACCAGGATGCTTATCCGGAATTAAAACAGAACCGGAAAATTATCCTGGATACAATCACTCGCGAGGAAGAACAATTCCAGCAAACCCTGGAAAACGCAACTCTCCACCTGGAAGATCTACTGGATGAAATCCAGGATCAGAAACTGACTATCCTGCAAGGAGAAAAAGCAGCCAATCTTTATACAACGACTGGAATGCCCTTTGAAATCACCCGGGACATCGCCCGGGAAAGGGGCTTAGAGGTGGATGAAGAGGGTTTTCACAAAGCAATGGACGTACATCGAATCGTATCTGGCGGTGGTCAGGCCATGGGAGATGTTGGCGGCGAGGAAGTAGAGTTCTACCGGGAGCTGTTATCTTCCATGCAAAAAGAAGGTGAACTGGATTCTGGGGGTGTAGGATATGACCCCTATGGATCACTAACTATCGAAGGAAAAATCCTGGCACTGATCAAAGATCATAAAACTATTAAGGCAGCAAAGGAAAAGGATCTTGTCCAGGTGATTCTACCTGAAACTCCGTTCTATATTGAAGCCGGAGGGCAGGTTTCAGACACCGGTGTTATTGAGGGAGATAGCTGGAGTATAACTATCGACGGTCTTTATCAACCAGCTGCTGGAATGATTGTACATCAAGGAAAAGTACTGCAAGGTAAACCCGCTGTAGGAGATCCAGCTGTTGCGAAAGTGGATCAGGTACGCAGAAAAGACATTATGCGTAATCACACTGGGACTCACCTGCTGCACGCAGTGCTGGATCACGTTATTGGGGAACACGCTCGGCAAGCTGGCTCAATGGTAGCTCCAGATCATCTTCGATTTGACTTCACTCACAATAAGGCCCTAACCGAAGAGGAGCTTTATGCTATTGAGGAGGAGGTAAATCAGCGCATCCTGGAGGATCATCCCCTCAACATCAAACATAAACCTCTCCAGGAGGCAATCGATGAAGGTGCTCGGGCACTTTTCGGAGAGAAATATGGCGATACCGTCAGGACGATAAGAATGGGTGATTTTTCGTATGAGCTCTGCGGCGGGACTCATTGTGACCGAAGCAGTGAAGTAGGATTATTCCTGATCATTAGTGAGGGAAGTACCGCAGCAGGAATCCGCCGGATTGAAGCTGTCACTGGCCGGGGTGCCTACCAGCTGGTGCAAAGTCGTTTCCAGGAATTAAATACAGCTGCCCAATACTTATCCACTGGTCCGGATCAAGTTGCTACCTCTACTGGGACATTTTTAGAAAACTTGAAATACATTGAAAAATCCAGGGACAAGCTATTAAAGAAGCTGGCAGTCATTGAGCTTAACCAAGCCCTGGAGAATATCAAACAAGTTAATGGGATCAATTTACTGACCAGTATCGTGGAAGATGCAGACCTAGATACACTTCGGCAGATGGCAGATCGGTTTCGACAGCGTATCTCTGAAAATGGAGTGATTGTCCTGGCAGCTGTAATTGATGGATCTCCTCGCATGATCGCTGCAGTTACAGAAGATCTGATTCAAAAGGGGATAAAAGCAGGAGATTTGATACAGTATCTAGCCAAGCAAGTTGGCGGAGGAGGAGGGGGACGTCCCGGTCTTGCAGAGGCGGGCGGTAAAGATCCACAAAAACTACAACAAGCGCTGGACAGTGTGCCAGGTTGGTTCAAGGGCAAAGATCTTTAAATTGTATTCTTCAACTCTCCCAAAACAAAAAACGCCGCGTTTCTTGCGGCGTTTTTTGGATAAGGATAACCAGCTGCCAAATACTCAAGCCAAACTTTGGTAAAATTAGTTGCGTGAAAACCCAAATCATTCAACTTGAGATCCATGACGATACGATATCCATCAGAGACAAGATGGATTGGACTCAAGCACCACGTGTTTTACTTGTCTGGCCGGACCGGGGGAGGTTGCTCAGTAACCGCTTAGACCTGGTGATGCTGGAGAGATACTGCTCCGCCCACGGCAGCCAGCTAGCGTTAATGACTAAAAATCCCGAAATCCAATTTCACGCTGAGCAAGCAGGTATACCTGTGTTCCACTCCCGAAAATCAGCCCAACTCCAGCCCTGGAGGAAATCCTTCCGGGAGTTCAGACGTCGGGATCTTGAAGAACAAGCAGCCGAACCACGGGAAGTTGATCTATTCACCAGGGGAGGAAGTTCCCAGCGAAAAGAAATACCCCTCTGGGGGAGGATAACCTTCTTTACTCTGGGAGTGCTGGGGGTATTATCTATTGCTGGCATGCTGTTACCCAGTGCGGAAGTTTCTATCCAGGATCAGGAAATCTGGCGAGAACTGGTGATCCCGGTTCAGGTAGATCCGGACTTAGAGGAGATTATCTTCTCAGGTATCCTCCCTGCCCGGGAAGCAATCGTCCTTCTTGAAGAGCAGGCATCCCGGTCTGCCACCGGTCAGATATCCATTCCAGATATGTATTCCCAGGGGGAGGTAATCTTTTCCAATCTAGCAGAAAACCCGATTCAGATCCCCAAAGATACCATTCTCAGCACTGCAGCGGAAAATCCGATCCTCTTTATTACATTATCTCCGGGAGAAACACCTGCCGGTCAAGGAGAGGAAATCGCAATTAGGATTCAAGCCTTGGAACCAGGATCCTCAGGCAATGTTGACAGTAATTCTATCACCCGAATCAATCATGAATTTGGAGCTGATCTCGTAGTTTATAATCCAGAACCCACTTCCGGAGGATCTGATTTACTAATCCCTTCCCCAAGCCAGGAAGATCGGGAGTTATTATCACTCTCCCTTCAGGAAGATTTGGATATCCTCGCTCTTGAAAAAACCCTGCAACAGCTTTCAGATGGAGATATACTTCTCAGTCCGGTACCTTATTTAATTGAGACCGAAGAGGAAACCTATATCCCCGAAGAAGGATCATCAGGAGACACACTGAAACTGACCAGGCGAGTACGATTCGGAATCTTATTCGTATCCGGAGAAGACCTTAGAACACTTGCCATCAATACCGTTAACGCTCAATACCGGGGAAGTGAATTGGAAGCAATCCAGAATAGCATTTCAGTATCACCCCAATACATTCCGGGAAATAGCTCTGATCCAACTCTTGAGTTGGATCTCGAAATAAAGTGGATTGAAAAAAGGATATTTGATAAAACTGAAATAATTCAACTGGTCCTGGGGAAAATTCCTACTGAAGCAGAAGACCTCATTAAAGAGTTTCTCAACTTATCAGATCCACCGGTGATCAATTTAAAACCCCAATGGTGGTTTAGATTACCAGCGTTACCATTTCGGATTAATATCAACCTAGTAGGGAGTGAAGCCTGAAATGAGTAAATTATCGAGGATCCTGGCAGTGGATCCTGGAGATAAACGATTGGGAATTGCGGTCAGTGATCCTACCAGAAACATCGCATCACCGGTCTGTGTATTAGATCACGTTTCCCGGGAAAAAGATGCCCAGGCTATCCTGTCGCTGGCTGAAGAAAATAATTCTGGCTTGATCGTTATCGGGCAGGCACTGAATTGGGAAGGAGAAGTTAGTCCTCAAGGAAGGAAATCTACCCGCCTGGCAGACATGATTAGATCGCAATCGAACATCCCGGTTGTTCTCTGGAATGAATACGGGAGTACCAGCACTGCCAGAAATGGACTCAGGCTGATGAAAGTTTCCAGGAAAAAAAGGGCAGATCCCCTGGATGACCTTGCAGCAACAGTAATTCTCCAAACTTACCTTGATGCAAATACCGATCAATCGAGGCTGGAGGACTCATGAAATCAAAGGTGAAATCCCGCCGCGTAGGATTATTGATTCTAATCTTCATTCTCCTGGTCTCTTTTGCCCTCTGTTTATTATCCGGAATTTTCTTCAGTATCCCAACCAGAGCAGCAGAATTATATGGTCCAGCTGACCCCAACCTAAGCCCTCTGAAACTCTACACCCAATCGGTGATCTTACTGCTCTCTCATGATCAACTCACGTCCCCAACCAATCCACTAGCCCTAGGATTTGAATTTCCAATCAACCCGGGAGACTCTATGGGAGAAATCCTGACCGGATTAAGCAGTTTAAATATTGTAGATCACCCTCGTGCCTTTCGGGCATATCTGATTTATACCGGGATTGATAAACGGATTCAAACCGGTGATTATTACTTTTCACCGGGAATGTCTGAGGTGGAGATTGCTGATGCCCTGGAGAATATAGTTCCAGCACAAACCACGATATCCATCCTGTCTGGCTGGCGAATGGAGGAAATCGCAGAGACATTAATCGAGTTGGGATTAAACATTTCTCCAGAAGCCTTTCTTGAAGCTGTTAATTTAGAAGAGAAAGAGGGCTATCTATTTCCGGGCAGCTACCAGGTGGACCGGAACATCTCTCCCGAATCCCTGGTTGATGTGTTCTACCAAGAGTTTTTATCACAAATCACACCAGACTTGGAAGAAAAGATAGACTATCAGGGATTAACGATTCAACAAGCAGTCACTCTGGCTTCGATAGTTGAACGGGAAGCAATCCTGGAAGTGGAAATGCCGCTGATCGCATCTGTCTTCCTAAATCGATTAAAGTTGGATATTAATCTAGCTGCTGATCCAACAATTCAATATGCCCTAGGATACAACAAAGATCAACAAACCTGGTGGACAAATCCCCTCACACTGGAGGACTTTAACATAAACTCCCCCTACAACACTTACGAAAATTTTGGACTGCCCCCTGGGCCTATCTGCAATCCCAGTTTTGCCGCTCTCCAGGCTGTTGCCACACCAGCTGATACACTCTACCTCTATTTTCGAGCTGCATGTGATGGTTCAGGTCAACATCTATTTGCAGAAACGTTTGAAGATCACCTCGGAAATGCCTGTCCTGAGTGATTGATCTCAACTCGAATCTAATAGGTCAAATTCCTCTTAACAAGAATTCTCAATTCCTTCCTTATCCTCATACCAGGCAATCCTGGCGCTTGCAGCTACAAAAATGCTGCCTGTGACCAAAACCAGCTGGTCCTGATCCGCGAGTTGAATTGCCCGGCACAAGGCATCCCGAACAATGGGGATGGATTCAACAGAACAGGGGTATTTTTTTGCCCGGGCAGCCAAGTCTTCAGCTTCCATAGCTCGAGGATGATCTGCTTGGGTACAGATCAAATGGGATGTTCTGGGCAGGATTTCCTCTAGCATGCCTTCCAGCTGTTTATCCTCCGAGATACCAAAAACCAGAATTTGGGGAAGGTCAGGAAAGAAAGTATCCACTGTCTCTCGTAATTTCCTGATTGAGGCAGGATTGTGAGCTGCGTCAAAGATTACAGGAGGCTGCCGGCGGGCGATTTCAAATCTGGCTGGCCAGACTGTGTCTGCCAAACCCTGGTGGATTGCTGCCTCATTGATGTGAAAACCCCGGGAACGGATGGCATTCAGAGCGGCATAGGCTGTGACAGCATTAATTACCTGATACCCTCCCAGTAAGGGGATAAAATACTGGGGATTTCCTTCTCTATCTTCTTCTCCAGGTTTAGTCAAAGTAAATTCCTGACCGTCCAAAGTACTGGAGTTTATTATGTATGGATAGTCTTGCTCAATCTGGGTTAAAGGACTGCCATTCTGAGCAGCAATCTCTTTGATAACCTGGAGTGCTTCTTTCTCCTGAGGAGCACATATAACAGGTATTCCCGGTTTGAGAATACCCCCCTTTTCCGCCGCGATATCTTCCAAGGTATCTCCAAGAATCGTTACATGGTCAAGATATAAAGAGGTGATTACAGAAACCAAGGGTGAGATGATATTCGTAGCATCCAGACGCCCCCCTAACCCAACCTCAATGACCCCAATATCCACGTTCTGGCGTGCGAAATACAAAAAAGCCAATCCAGTCATAATCTCAAATGTGGTCAGCTCGGCGATGGATTCTACGACCGGTTTGACCTCATTAACTAAGTCCACCAATTCCGACCGGGAAATAAGTATCCCGTTGATTTGAATTCGCTCTTCAAAGTCCTTCAAATGGGGAGAGGTATACAAACCTACCTTGTACCCGGCTACCTTCAACACTGAAGCACAAAAAGCGCTAACAGAACCTTTTCCTTTGCTCCCTGCGATATGCAGGGATGGATATGTGTTCTGGGGAGATCCCAGGAGAGCCATGAATTGAACCATCCGAGTTAAATCGAAGTTTTCCGGACTGAGATTGTATTGGTGGGTTCTGCTGAAATCTACAAAACTATAGATATAATCCAGCGCTTCCTGGTAATTATTGATTGAATCACTTTTCATGTATGGCATTTTAACCTCTAGAAACCAACCAGGCAAGTAATTATGAAACAAAACCGAAAAATCACCCATTCAGACAATTATTCACATAAATATGTAGATTTCATCCTTGTTAGAATCTATAATAATGGTTATGATATAAAATGCAATCATTCCAACTGGCAATATCATCAATTGCAGTAATACTCAACTGTCCTCGGAAAACATATTCTTGAATAC
>JAUWCZ010000067.1 GCA_030609055.1 Chloroflexota bacterium
CACCTCCTCGACACTGACGCCGGGTTGGGTGGAAAGCAGTTTCATCCGCTTGGTTTTATCGTCATAACCGAGCAACCCCAATGTGGTCACTACCCGGTAGGGTCCGGTGTCGGGCGGTAAACCGGCTTTCTCACGGGCGCCGGGTCCGGTTAGGAAACCCGGGGTGGTGATAAAATCGACTTTTTCCACAAACCTGAGTTTATCATGATTCATGATGGCGATCGTCCGCCAGCAGTGGGATCCGACATCATTGCCCCCCCCGCTACCCGGCAAACGGACTTTAGGATGATCGTGATCTCCAATCACGGTAGAGTTGAGGTTTCCATAGGGATCGATCTGAGCGCCGCCCAGAAAACCGTAATCCACAAATCCTCGCTGGGCAGCTTCCACTACGTCCAGAATACCGGAGGCCGCTAATGCCTTGTGGAAAGTCCGTCTCTCTCCCACGGCAAGAGGCAGCTCTTCTAAGATAGCCCCGGTGCCGCCGAACTCAAATATGCTCACTAAGTTAGGAGCGTGCATTTTTTGTGCCAAAGCTGCAGCCAGCATAGGAATCCCGGTGCCAATAAAGACGGTGGAATTATCCTCCATCAACCGGGAGGCTGTACTGATCATTAACTCGTTGGGGTTATATCTGGGTTCTGTCATCATTACACCTCCGGCACCATGTCCTGCAGTCTTTTCAGTCGTTTCTTGCCGATGAGATCCAGGTAAGCCTGGTGATCCTCCAGGTCGTAGATATATTTCTGGAGGAAAGCCTGGGTAGTTTCAGGGTCTTTTGAGGCTTCAATCCAGTCTTTAATCTGGGGTTCATCCCGTTCATACAGGTAGCACATTTCACCGGGATGGGATCCAAAGGGAGCATGGATTACCGCATCAACCAGATAGTAGGGGATCATGGTCCGGTCAGGTTGCCGCCGGATTTCGTCTGTGGAGACGATTTCTTCCGTGCTGATCAGGAGCCTTTTTGATGCCCTGGCCAGTTCAAATGCAAATCCGCTGATCCCGTCAATTTGGGCGTTGCCGAATTTATCTGCCCTGTGAACATGGATCAACCCAACATCGAGGATTAATGCTGGCAGGAGGGCTACCTGCTCTCCCGTAAATGGATCCTCAACCACTTTAGCCGCACTGTAAGTAAATGTGTCTGTTCCCAGCATCGACCGGGTAGGCAGAAAGGGCACACCCATCGCAGCAGCCTTAAACCTCCAGGCGAGAGCCGCGTTGCTCCATTCCACGCAGTGCTCCACCCGCCCACTTTCCACCTCACGGCGGAGACAATGTGAAATACCGTACACCTCCATGCCGATATAGGTATGATCCAGAGCTTTTACGAGACTGGCGCCGAGCAGCATATCCAGCTCATATACTCCCTGTCCGGCCATACGAAGATCTTTTTTCCCCTGGCGGACAATTTCATTGACTAAAGATTGCGGACAGCGGACGGTGCCGTAAAGCTCGGTGCCGATGTAATCTCCATTATGGATAAATTTCTCAACGGCTTCAGCTTCCGTCATGCGTTTATCAATCAATCCCCGGGGTTTAGTTCGATTGTGATCCCGGAAACTGTTTAGATCAGGGGGTTGAAGCATTATTCCCTTGCCTTCGGCGATTACCTTCATATCATCCTCCCGAATTTATAGTTACACTTATATCAGGAAATCTCAATTGAACCATAACAATGGAGTAGCAATAACCTGAACAAGACCCCGGTTATTATGGTAACTCCTCTCAATGATGCAGGTCATTTTTAAAGACTACGAGATTATTCCTTCTATGAGGTCTACCTAAGCCCATCAGCCATGGAGATTAGGGGCAGCCAGGAATGATAAACCGTTCTCGGTCAACACCTGAGCAGTTTTATTCAGTGAGATAAATTTATCCTGGAAGTTTCCAGTTAAAGCGTCCCAGTCTCCTGTATCGATGACTTCCTTTTTGTCACGGAAGTAGTCCAGAATATCAGAAGGATGATCTCTGGTCTGGTCAATTTCCGGATCGCCGCCTTCGTGTTTGGCGGAGATATTAGCCACATGGCCGGCGATTTCTACCAGTTCATCCCGGCGGTTGTAGGGCTGAATGACAATACTCTTATAGGTTTCTGTGATGTGATGTTCAAAGCGGACGATATCTTCAAAATCCCATTCTTTGCGGAACTGAGCGGTCAGCTCCATGGTCTGATTGTTAACTGAGTTGCTCCAGTTAAATCCAATTAGGGGAGATGTGCCATCATCCCTGGTAAAGAGTTTGGCTCCTAAAAGAGTCCACAATGCTGCATAGGGATTGTCATTGCCCATATAGACGGAGATCTTAAACTCATTATCCACGCCCAGGCGGTGGAGCATGTATCCCAGCAGTACTGTGCCGGGATTGATATTCAACACCTGGCGGATGCCGTAGGTTGTGTAATAGTAGAGATACTCATCCAGCCACTGTAAGGCGTGCTTATTGGGCTGTCCAACTCCGCCAAAGTACCCTGTGATGGTTGCTGGTCCGCCGAGATGGATATTCGAGCCGTCTGTTCCTTTGGTATCCAGGGTTTCAACATAACTGCTGCCGAGGATCTGCATCGCTGCCGCAAAGGCTGCCAGATCGCCATCTTCTTCTTGCTCTTTCATTTGTCGGACTCGGATAAAGCGCCCTGGCATCAGCATTTGATGTTCGATGGCTTGTTCGGTTATCATCCGCACCCAGGGAAAATACTGACAGGCACTGATTTCCAATGTAACAGCGAAATCATCAGCGAATACCATATCATCCGCTTTGTCGCCCAGGATTTTTTTCCTATAATCTTTAACACTGATAAATGCGTCCTGGTCGCGTTGCTCACCTAGGTACTCCAGATCTGCCAAATGTTCCGGGTTGGTTTTTTTAACAATAGCCAGCAGGTTATCCAGTTTTCGGGACTGGTTGGCTTTGGCATTGATTTCCTCAGGCGTACCGTATTTTGCTACTACCTCCAGGAAGTCGTTTATGACATCCATGTCTGGATTTAGTAGGATATCGTTTATTGCGTTGAGTTTATCTACTGAGATTTTCAGTCTGCTGCGTAGATCGGTCATTTGTACACTCCCATTTATTACATTATGGTTTACAGATTATCGTCGCCTCTATAAGAGACTCCTGCAAAAATTAATATTAAGTTTCACTGTCATCGCGAGGAGCTGAGCGACGAAGCGATCTCCTGGAAGGAACAGGGGATTGCCACGTCGAGAAGCGCTGCTTCCCTCCTCGCAATGACAAATACTCTTGTGCCTTTATCTTTTCTAGAGCATCTTTAACAGCTGCTCATACTCCTCATCACTCATCGTGAACCAGTTTTCCTTTTTAGGGAAGGTTTTATCTTTGACTTCTTTGTTGTATTGAATCAGCCCCTTCTGGAGGACTTCACCGGCGTTACCGTATACCTTAGCCATCTTGGGAGTGAATTTCGGATATAACCCGAACATATCGTGAAAGATCAGCAGCTGACCATGGGCATCCGGACCCGATCCCAGGCTCATGATCAGGCAGTCTTCAGCCCGTTCGGTGATTATTTTTGTCACTCTGTCAGGTACCATTTCCAGCAGTATACAGAATGCCCCTGCTTCCTCAAGAGCCTTGGCATCGTCGATGATTTCCTTAGCCTGCCCAGCGTCCCTCCCCTGAACCCGGAATCCTCCCAGAGCAGCAACACTTTGTGGTGTTAATCCCAGGTGTCCAACCGCAGGGATTCCTGCGGCAACAATGGCTCTCATCCGGTCTGCCATGACATGCCCCCCTTCCAACTTAATAGCATCACAATCAGCTTCCGCCATGAAGCGTCCCGCATTTAATACAGCCGACTCGTTGCTGGCCTGGTAGGACATGTAGGGCATATCTCCGATCAAAAAAGCTGTCGGAGCACCCCGTCTAACTGCTTGAGTGTGGCGCAGCATGTCACTCATGGTCACTGGAAGAGTGCCGTCATATCCCAACATGGTCATCCCCAGGCTGTCCCCAACCAACAACATGTCCACCCCGGCTTTTTCCTGAAAATAGGCGGTCGGATAATCATAGCTGGTCAACCAGGATATCGGTTCACCTTTTGATGCTTTGTCAAACAGGGTCCGGATGGTGATTTTATTACGGTCAGACATGAGTTTTCCTCCAGTAGATAAAGTAGGTTACAGCCATTTATTCTGAGCATCACTTAAGGTGGACAGGATTTGAATCATTAGGATTTCTGATTCTGATGTCATTGAAAGAATACTCAGGGAGAATGCGGACAAAGGCATTTCGGGATGCAGTAGACCTGCTGTTAGGATTTGTTCTAGTTTCATGAGGTAATCCTGGTCAAATAAGACCGGACTCAACTAACACTTATTTTACGCGAATTGTCGCTCCCTAGCAATGTTTCCTAAGGAGTAGCACTTACTTCCATGTTTTCCCAAGGGATAAAGTTGAATAGGCAAAATTACCACTGGAGACTGTTTAAAGAGGATCTAGTTATTCCTCTATCATCAAGCTGTAAGATGGTGATGAAAATAACTTGCTAAGCTACCCCTTTTTCGTCATAATGTTTTTTAGCATATTGGTATGTATCGCTAGAAGATCTCCAAGGATTTTCATAATTTATCGTGGGTAAAATCTCATTAACAAAGGGAGTTGTTTATGACTGCAAAAATCATTGATGGGCGTGCTGTCGCTCAGGAAGTTCGCGATGCTGTGGCCGCTGACGTTGCCGCAATGGTAGCTGAGGGAAATAATCCTCCCGGATTAGCAACCGTATTGGTGGGAGAAAACGCCGCCTCCCAGGTGTATGTCCGGATGAAACATAAAGCCAGTGAAAAAGCGGGAATTCGATCCATCGGCCATGTCCTTCCAGCAACCGCAACCCAGGAAGAGGTTGAAAAACTCGTCACAGAGCTGAATGACGATCCTGAGGTACATGGGATTTTAGTGCAGCTCCCGCTGCCGGATGGCTTGGACGATGAAAGTGTTCTGAGGACGATCAGCATTAACAAAGATGTAGATGGATTTCACCCCCTCAATATCGGGCGTTTAGCGCAAAAAGGCCGTGAACCGCAGTTTGTTCCTGCGACACCTGATGGTATTTTGTACTTACTCAAGAACGCCGGGGTAGAGCTGGAAGGCGCTAACGCCGTAGTTCTGGGGCGTTCATTTATCGTTGGCATGCCTGCTGCGCTTCTGCTTATTAAGGAAAATGCAACCGTAACCATCTGTCATTCCCGCACCCGAAATCTGAAAGAAAAATGCGCCGAAGCGGATGTATTAATCGCAGCGGTCGGCAAGGCTGAAATGGTCAAAGGGGATTGGATTAAACCTGGGGCTGCTGTAATTGATGTTGGAACCAACCGGGTGGATGATGACACCACTGAGCGAGGATACCGACTCGTGGGTGACGTGGATTTCGAGGAAGCCCTGGAAGTCGCTGGATACCTCACTCCAGTACCCGGGGGTGTTGGTCCGATGACGATTGCCATGCTGCTGCGCAATACAGTCCGTGCAGCAAAACTTTCTTATGAAAAAGAAGGATAACCCTGTTTTAGTCCTTGTCTAAATTATATATAAAGGAGAGAACTGATGACTTTTGAGAAAAAGCCCGTAACCCCGTCTCCGCTGGAGTTAAAACATCCCGTTCCATCGGACATTGATATTGCTCATGCTGCAGTCATGAAACCCATAAAGGATATTGCCGAGGAAATTGGTCTGCTGGAGGATGAGTTAGAACTGTATGGAAAATATAAAGCTAAGGTGACTCTCGACGTTCTGGACCGCCTGAAGGATGTTCCCGACGGGAAATACATTGACGTAACTGCAATAACTCCGACTCCCCTCGGAGAAGGGAAGACCACCACCACTGTTGGTTTAAGCCAGGCGTTGGGTGCTCATCTGGGTAAAAGTCTCTTCACCTGTATCCGTCAGCCCAGTCAGGGTCCAACTTTTGGGATCAAGGGCGGCGCGGCCGGCGGCGGCTACAGCCAGGTAATTCCCATGGAGGACTTTAACCTGCACCTGACGGGCGATATTCACGCAATCACGGCAGCCAACAACCTGGTTGCTGCGGCGCTGGATAGCCGGATGTACCACGAAAGCCGGCAAACGGATGAAGCACTTTTCCGGCGCCTCTGCCCGCCTGATAAAAATGGAAAACGCGAATTCGCCTCCATTATGTTCAGACGGTTAAAGAAACTTGGAATCGATAAAACCAATCCTGATGACCTGACTGAAGAGGAAATCAGCAAATTTGTACGCCTCGATGTGGATCCGGAGACCATTACCTGGCGCCGGATCGTGGATACTAATGACCGCCATCTACGTGAAATTGAAGTCGGTCTGGGTCCGAAAGAAGGCGGACACACGCGCAAGACAGGTTTTGACATCGCGGTTGCCAGCGAGTTAATGGCTATCCTGGCATTAACAACCGATTTAGCTGATATGCGGGAACGTTTTGGACGGGCAGTTGTCGCCACCAATAAATCTGGTGAAACCGTCACCCTGGACGATCTGGGTGTGGCGGGGGCTGTGACAGTGCTCATGAAAGATGCCATCAAGCCCACCTTGATGCAGACTGTGGAAGGAACTCCGGTTTTTGTCCACGCCGGTCCTTTTGCGAATATCGCGCATGGCAACAGCTCCATCATCGCCGATAAAATCGCCCTCAAGTTAGCGGATTACGTGCTGACCGAGTCCGGTTTTGGAGCCGATATTGGAATGGAAAAATTCTTCAACATAAAATGCCGCTACTCCGGACTGATCCCAGACGCGGTGGTCCTGGTAGCCACAGTAAGGGCTTTAAAAATGCACGGCGGCGGTCCCAAAGTAACCGCTGGTGCACCTCTGGATCCGGCGTATGTGACCGAGAATCTGGAGCTGCTGGAAAAGGGACTTGCCAACCTGGAAGTTCACATTGAAAATGCGCTCAAATTCGGTATTCCCACCGTTGTCGCAGTCAACAGCTTTAAGGATGACACCGAAGCCGAGGTTGAGCTGGTTAGAAAGGCAGCCATCAAAGCTGGTGCAGCAAAGGCAGTGGTCACCCGGCATTGGATGGAGGGCGGAAAAGGGGCGGTAGATCTTGCCAAAGCCGTTGTAGAAACCTGTGAACTACCGAGTGATTTTAAATTCCTCTATCCGCTTGAGGGCACCTCAATCAAAGAAAAGATTGAGATCATCTGCAAAGAGATCTACGGAGCGGATGGCGTTTCATATGAGCCACTGGCAGAGAAAAAAGTGGAGCTCTACACCAAGCTGGGCTTTGATGAACTGCCCTTGTGCATGGCCAAAACCCATTTGAGCATGAGCCATGATGGGACATTAAAGGGACGTCCAACAGGATTCACGGTACCTATCCGGGATATCCGCGCTTCTGTGGGGGCGGGATTCCTGTATCCTCTTCTGGGGGATATGAGTACGATGCCTGGTCTTCCCACTCGGCCTGCATACTACGAGATTGATATTGATCTTAAGACAGGTGAGGTACTCGGCTTATCATAACCCAATCCGTTGTGGGGATTGGTTTACAATCATAAAGTAAAATAGATCAGGGGCGTTAGCAACCTTAATAACGAATCGCTCCTGGTTCAGGCATCCTCATGATTTGAGGATTTTATTAATTGGTTTATTTGTTTTGGATTTTAGATTGAGGATGCGATGGATAATCGCGGAGCAGAGAACAATTACTGGTGGGGTTTTCATCATGACTGGCAGGAAGAGAAGGGCGAAGTCATTGAAGAACTGCCCCTCACAATATATGTTAATGGTGTTGAGTTAGTCACGATTATGGAAACGCCGCTGAACCAGGATTGGTTGGCGGTTGGTTTTTTAATGAATGAAGGCATTATCAACAATTTGGAGGAAATTGAAGACCTGAGGATAACAGCTGATGGGTGTTGTGTTGATATCTGGCTAAACAGATCAGTTGTATTTCCATCTAAGAAGATCATCACATCCGGTTGTGGAGGTGGGGTCACCTATGATGATCCCGAGGTTGGCATCGAACCTTTTCAAATCAAAACCTGCACTACCCCGGATCAAATTCTGCAGGCCTTTAACAGGCTACAAACCAAAGACAGTTTGTATGCCAGAGCACGGGGGGTTCATGCAGCCGGTTTGCTGGACCTGGAGAAAGATCAATTGATCATGGTCGCTGAGGATGTTGGTCGCCACAACTCGATAGATAAACTGCTGGGAGCTTGTTTGCTGAAGGGGATTCCAACCAAGGGTTGTGCGCTGCTGACCACTGGCAGAATATCATCAGAAATGCTCCGAAAAGGGGCTTTAATGGGCTGCCCGGTGGTAGCTTCGCGTACGTCGCCCACCTCTCTGGCGGTTGAAATGGCCCGGGCTTGGAAGGTTACCCTGATTGGATATGCCCGTCATGGAAAACTACGGGTATACTGTTATCCAGAACGATTGGGCTTAGATCCAGACTCTGATAAATAGGTTGAACAATTTCCAGGAATAACAGGAATTAATTATACTTGAGTATCACGGCTTCGATTATTTGTAGAACTACCCTAAGAGGGAGTATTTATGGATGATAGAGGGATAGATGTTGGATTGCTGGAACCGATCCTTTTGGAGTACCAGAGCCAAAAGGGTGCAGTAATACCCATCCTACAGCGGGCACAGGATATCTATGGTTATTTGCCGGAAGAAGCGATGAATGAAATCGCTAAAAAAAGCGGTCTCTCAATCAGTCAGCTGTATGGAGTAGCTACCTTCTATGCCCAATTTCACCTTGAACCCCGGGGACGTCACATCATCCATGTTTGTGATGGAACCGCCTGCCATGTGAGTGGTGCCCCTAAATTGGTCCAGGCTGTAGAAGAAGAGTTTAATCTTGAAGCTGGAGGAAGTGATCCAGATTATCAATATACGCTGGAAATCGTCTACTGCCTGGGATCCTGTGGGCTAGCTCCGATCGCCCTGATAGATGAGCAGGTCTATGGCAATACAACCTCGGACTCCCTGGTTAAACAGATCAAGGAACTGGATTAAAGGACAGGATAGGAGAATCCTTATGCCGGTGTTAACGAACATCGAAGAATTGAGAGAATTACGGGATAAAGCCCGGGCAGAAATAACTGAACGGGAAGAAAACAAAACTACGATCATACTTGGAATGGGGACCTGTGGAATAGCAGCGGGTGCATATGAGGTGGAAGCCGAACTTCAGTCTGAACTGGAAAAACACAATATTACTGCAGAGCTGATCAGTGTCGGTTGTATCGGAATGTGCCATAATGAACCGCTACTTGATATTCAGCAGCCCGGTCTCCCGAGAATTACCTATACCAATGTAAAGCCCAAGATTGTGGGGAAAATTATTGAAAAACATCTTGTCCAGGGAGAATACAATAAGCGCTGGATTTACGGTCAACTTTCATCCGGGAATGGAAAATTCGTTGAAGGTATCCCTGCCTATGAAGAACTTCCTTTCTATAACAAACAGGTCCGCATTGCCCTCAAGAATTGCGGGATCATAGATCCAGAAAGTATTGAGGAGTATTTGGCATCTGACGGTTATAGCGGACTCGAAAAAGCACTTTTCCAGATGGGTCCCGAAGATGTCATTCAAGAGATAAAAGAGTCGGAATTGCGCGGTCGGGGTGGGGCAGGTTTCCTGACCGGTTTGAAGTGGGAATTTTGTAGGAAAGCAAGTGGTTCTCCCAAATATGTGATCTGTAACGCCGACGAGGGAGACCCTGGGGCATTTATGGACCGATCGGTCCTGGAGGGAGATCCTCACGCCCTATTAGAGGGCATGATCATTGCCGGATATGCCATTGGTGCGCCTGAAGGATATATTTACTGCCGGGCGGAATACCCCCTTGCGATTGACCGGCTGAAAATTGCCATTAAGCAAGCCTACGAACTCGGTATATTAGGTGAAAATATACTCGGCTCCGGTTTTTCATTTAATTTGAAGATCAAAGAAGGAGCAGGCGCTTTTGTTTGTGGGGAGGAGACTGCATTAATTGCATCCATTGAGGGGAAACGAGGAGAACCGCGTCCCCGACCACCTTATCCTGCTGTTTCTGGATTATGGGGAAAACCAACCAACGTGAACAATGTTAAGTCGTTTGCCATTGCCAGCCAGATTATGGTTAATGATGCGAACTGGTTTAACAAAATAGGCACTGAAAAATCCAAGGGAACAGCTGTGTTTGCCCTGACCGGTAAAATTGAACATACCGGACTGATAGAAGTGCCCATGGGTATCACAATGCGTGAAATTATCTATGATGTGGGTGGTGGAATCCCTGATAAAAAGCAATTTAAGGCGGTCCAAACCGGTGGACCATTAGGCGGATGTTTACCTGAGGACGCGCTTGATACACCGGTTGATTTTGATTCGCTGACTGAAGCTGGTGCTACTATGGGATCCGGTGGCATGATCGTTGTCGACCAGGATACCTGTATGGTTGAATTTGCTCGTTATTTCCTGACTTTTGCATCTGCGGAATCGTGTGGAAAGTGTGTTCCCTGCCGGATAGGGGGTCAGCGACTGTTGGAAGTACTGATTCGCATCACAAATGGAGAGGGAACACCGGAGGATTTAGATGAGATTGAACGCATCTCTGAATTCATGAGTGAAGGATCTCTTTGCGCTCTGGGACAACTTACACCCGGGCCAGTTATTTCTTCTCTGCGATTTTTCCGGGAAGAATATAAAGCCCATGTGAATGAAAATTACTGTCAGGCAGGGGTTTGCGAGGGAATGTTCACCTACGAGATCGTTCCTGATCGTTGTACAGGTTGCGGATTGTGTCTGAAGGAGTGTACAACGGAAGCTATCATCGGGGAGAAGAAAGTTGTTCATGTGATTGATCAGTCAAAATGCATCCAATGTGGCGCCTGCTATGATGTCTGCAATCTGGGCGCGGTGCTTGTAAAACGAAAACATGAGTTACCTCTGGTAAAGACTGCCTGACAGAAGGAGAAATCCATAACATGGGAATAGTAAACTTTACCATTGATGGCAAAGAAATCCAGGCTGATAAGGGAGCTACTCTCCTTCAGGCAGCAAAGCAGGAGAAAATTTATATTCCAATCCTGTGTGACCACCCTGCCTTGCCCCCGGAAGGGGCTTGCCGGATCTGTCTTGTGGAAATTGAGAGTGAGCGAGCGTTACATCCTGCCTGCACTTACCCAATTTCTGAGGGGATGATAGTTCACACAAACAACTCCCGCGTGCGGGCGGCCAGAAAATTTAACTTGGAACTGTTGGTCTCAGATCACCCACTGGACTGCATGACCTGTGAAGCAGCCGGAGATTGTTTACTTCAGGACCTTGCTTATGAATATGATGTCACTGAAGATCGGTATCAAGGGACCAAACATCATTTTTCGGTTGATGATCCAAATCCGTTTATTCAGGTTGACCGCAACAAATGTATTCTCTGTCGCCGTTGTGTCAGGGCTTGCAGCGAAATAAACGGCGTAGAGGCAATCAGCGTATTTTATCGGGGATTCAGTGCCTACATTGGATTTGGTGCAGACAGTTCCATGGATGACAGCCCTTGTGAATTCTGTGGTAGTTGTGTCGCGGTTTGCCCAACTGGAGCATTGTGGCCAAAACTATCGCTTGGACAAGGTCGTCCCTGGCAGGTGGAACGGGTTAAAACTACTTGTCCCTACTGCGGAGTAGGTTGCCAGCTGGTCCTGGAGGTGAAGGATAACAAAATCATCAAGGTAGACTCTGCCTGGGATGGACCCTCCAATCACGGCTGGACTTGTGTTAAAGGACGCTTTGGATATGATTTTGTCCACCATCCGGATCGCCTGAATAAACCCCGGGTCAGAAAGTACCTGCTTGAAGGTAAAAAGAAACCTCCAGCGAAAAAGCGCAAACCTGAGCTGAAGGGAAACCCCTGGACTTGGGTCGAAGTTGACTGGGAAACTGCCCTGGGGATCACCGCAGAAAAAATACGTCAGGTGGTGGATGATCATGGCCCAGACAGCATTGGCTTTTTAACTTCTGCAAAGTGCTTAAACGAAGAAAACTATTTAATGAATAAACTTGCCCGGCAGGTGATCGGGACAAACAGTATAGATCATTGTGCCCGGCTTTGACACTCCTCCACTGTGGCCGGTCTGGCCACTGCGTTTGGTTCGGGCGCGATGACCAATTCCATCGAAGATATAGCAGAAACTGCCCAGGCATATCTTGTAATCGGATCCAACACAACAGAACAGCATCCTGTAATCGGAATGCGCATCCGCCAGGCAGTTCGCCAGCGTGGTGCAAAACTAATCGTTGCCGATCCCCGGAAGATTGATCTGACAGACTTCGCGGTACTCCACCTGCGTCATAAACCCGGTACTGATATAGCCCTCGTGAACGGATTAATGAATATCATCCTCGACAACGGCTGGGAGGATAAGGAGTTCATTAAGGATCGTACAGAAGGATTTAAAGAATTCAAATCGGCTGTGGAGGAATACTCACCGGATAAGGTATCTATGATCACTGGTGTCCCGGAAGAGGACCTCCGGCTTGCTGCGAAGATTCTGACTGAGAATAA
The DNA here is from genome assembly GCA_030609055.1 of Chloroflexota bacterium. Classification (GTDB taxonomy): domain Bacteria; phylum Chloroflexota; class Anaerolineae; order Anaerolineales; family UBA11858; genus B10-G9. The sequence goes on from JAUWCZ010000067.1 coordinate 12,513, forward strand.
ACCGGCATCGGTCTTGTGGGCGAT
>JAUWCZ010000054.1 GCA_030609055.1 Chloroflexota bacterium
ATTGGAGCGGCTGGTTCTCCGAGACACTGATCTTTGGCATGATTATCTCGGGTATTGGATTGACAATCTCCGGAGTCATTAATCTTCGGAGGTAAGAAATAACCGGCGGGGAACAATATGAGAAAATTTCTTAACCACAAAACAGGCTTTCGCCTTGGAATCAATATCTTGCTGCTGATAATGATTTCTAGCTGTCAGTCGGGGGAGCCTGCTACTCGGACGGATACTTTTAGATCATCTGGTGAAAGCTGGGGAATCTACCAACTAGATCTGAAAACTGAAAAGGCAATTTTGATACATGGTGCTCAAAAAGGGATTTCTGGACTCAGCCTGGATCCCACCGGAACAAACCTAGTCTTCTCACAAATGACTGGTGGCGACAGTCTGGAGCAGACCGAGATCTACAAATATTCATTGATTGACCAGGATCTGGTGCGGTTAACAGATAATACGGCTTGGGATGTCTATCCGGTTTGGTCACCAGATGGATCGCAAATTTTATTCCTCTCCTGGAGAGAGTCCACTCTTGATATCTATCAAATGGATGCCAATGGAGACAATCAGAGATTAGTGTATGATTCGGGTTTTCACGATGCAGATATTGATTGGATGGGGGAGCAGATAGTTTTTACAAGCCAAAGCAGAATTTGGATTATGGATTCCGAGGGAAATAATCCCCGCCCACTCACAGATCCACCGCGGGCGGGAGAATGGGGTCAAGCGAATTTGCCTTTTGGCGATTATGACCCCCGGTTAAGTCCAGATGGATCTAAAGTCCTATATTCAAGGATGGTAGGGGATGTATCACCCCATGGGAATTATGATCTTTTCCTGATCGAGATTGAAGGCTTGAATCCAGTCAACCTTACCGAAACCGGCTACACCCAGGGGCTCTCAAGTTGGGCACCTTCCGGGGAGGAGATCCTCTTTATCGTGTCCGCGATCGACGATAGAGGGGTTTATGATCTCTATACAATGAAGCTGAATGGAAAAGAGAGTATGCTTAAGACGCCAGAATATTTTCCCCCTGATTTCCTAATCCATGGAGCACGGTATGGTTCCGAGGACTCAACCGTATATTTTGTGGGGCAGTGGTGGGAGGATACACCGGGTGATTAACCCAGATAAGGAAACCTGACTGTGTCAGGACGAAGTGAATAATGAACCCGTTTACTATTAGTAAACGGGTTCTTGATTTATGATGACGGAGGGGGTTCTTTTTCCGGTACCGGGGGATTAAACCTATCGTGCTTACCCAACCATAAGTGCAGGATATAAAAACCCAGGATAGTCACCGCAGAAATCCCAGCAGCCACATACCAGAGCAAATAGGGGTTATAGTTATCCAGGATTAACCCTGCAGCGCTGGGTCCAATAGTGGCTGGAATTGTCCAGGAAAGACCAAATACTGCCATATAACGCCCCCGCATATCCTCCGGAGCGTAATTGGCAACCAAAGCGGAAGAAGTGGGCATGACGATCATTTCCCCGATGGTGATAACCACAAGTGCTGCCGCAAAGAGCCACAGGGCGGTTACAAAACCAAACATCCCAAATCCAATCATGTAAAAAAAAGTACCCAAAGCCATCATAATAAATGCAGGACGACCCTTAATCACCCGTGTGGTCTGAAACTGGAACAGGATCACGGTGATGGCACTGCTGGTCATCAGGAAACCATAGGTTTGGGGAGTCAAGCCGTGAACATCCCGGAGGAAAACTGAGAGAGATTGGTACATCTGTAAGTAAACAAGGCCCATCAATATGGAGACCACCAGGAACGCCACATAAGCGTAATCACGCAGTGCAGTGCCGTAGCCAGCAAAAGTGCGCAGTATACTTTCAGGCTCCTTGGTTGTTTCAGGTTTTGTTTCCGGGATATAGCGATAGAAAATCACTGCCACAATACAGCTGAACACCGCATCTAACACAAAGAGCATAAAATAACTGCGGTTGGCAATGAAACCGCCCAGAATAGGTCCGATGATCCAGGACATATTGGCCACCACCCGCAGGATGCCAAATCCTTCCTGGCGTTTCTCTTCAGGCAGTATATCAGCTATCATAGCCTGGCGGGCAGGACCGCCGAAATTGGAAAACAGACCAATGATCATTGCCAGCGGAATGAGTACAGCAAACTCGTTGACAAGCCCTAGAGTCAGGGTACTGACAGCGCTGAATATCAGGCCAAATATGATAAGAAACTTACGCCCGAATTTATCAGTCAGCGCTCCCCCAACCATGGACCCAATCAAACCAAAGGCGGAAAAGGTTCCCAGCACGATCCCGGCCTGGGTCATCCCGACATTAAACTTCCAGGTAATATAGAGGGAAAAGAAGGGGAACAGCAAGGTGCCGCCAATGCGGTCGATGAAGGAGGCGCCTACCACAACCCAGAATTTTTTCGGGAAATCGTAATAGATGTTCCGCAAGCGGTCTAACATCGGGACTCCAAAATCAAAGGCAGAAAAAGCATTATAGCATATGTTTCAACAGCTTAGTACTCACCCAAAGGATGAGTTATGGACTTTAGGAAATGGAGGCTAAATAATCAACCCAAGCTGTTCCAGGACCTGGATTCAGCTGGTATGGTCCTGTTTATCTGACCACCAGTGAGGATGTTATGATTAAAGGACCGGAACGAAATCGCTCTGGAAAATGGCACCAGAATAAAGGGAAATCTATGAACATAATAAAATTTGATGACCCAATTCGTTTTCAATCGAAGGTAAAGGATTATCTTTTAAAACATGAGGCTGAAAACAATCTACCCCTCGGCATTCTTTCCAGCCTGATTGCAGGTGAATATGTGGAGGTCCCTCCCTACCTGGCGCTGGTGGAAGATCACGGAGAACCCCAGCTGGTACTCATGCGCACACCGCCTTATCCAGTCCTGTTCTCATTCGAACCAAACCTCCTGGATGAGGAAATCGTTGATCTGGTGATCGGGGACCTGCTGTATAATTTCGGAGATGAGCTTACTGGCATGACGGGAAACAAAGACCTGGTGTCCCACATGGCCGAGTCGTGGAAATTGACGACCGGCAAACAGGCGGTGTTAAAAATGGCCATGCGCATCTACAAATTAGAGCAGGTCAATCCGATCTCGGGAGTCCCGGGCTCTATGCGTCCTGCCAATGACGGGGATAAATCCCTGTTGCTGGAATGGTATGGGGGTTTTCATCGCGATGCACTTCAAGAGGAGCCAGATTCTGACCAAGTCCAGAAACAGGTGGAGCGCTATCTCAACGCTGATCCTGTACTGCGAGGGATGATGATCTGGGAGGAAGATGAAAAACCTGTTTCCATGGCAGGATATACTGGTCCTACAGCGCATGGTATTCGGATCGGCGCTGTCTATACACCTCCAGAAATACGCCGACAAGGGTATGCCAGCGCATGTGTAGCTGAGTTAAGTCAGCATTTGCTGGACCAGGGTTTTCAGTTTTGCTTCCTTTTCACAGATTTATTGAATCCAACCTCAAACCACATCTATCAGCAGGTTGGATATATACCTGTAAACGACGTGGACACCTATGACTTTAAATAACCCAAGCAGCGAGTGTTCGGGAGCTAGTTGTGGATTTCCAGATTGGAATAGTGTCCATCAATTAATCTGTGCCCCGGTTGAGGCAACTTGATTCCCGAAATCCTAGCCTACCACCAGATGGTCCTGGAGAATAAGGCCCGGCTGAATCCACAGCGTTGTTTTGCAGCGGACGTAAATAACAAACAGGAGTGGAAGTATGAAAACCATTGGATTGATTGGCGGAATGAGTTGGGAATCTTCCATTGAATACTACCGGATTATTAATCAGGCAGTCCGGAATGAGTTGGGTGGTGTACACTCTGCAAAAAGCGTCATGGTTTCGCTTGATTTTGCTGAGATTGAGGAGCTTCAGAAAAGGGGAGACTGGGAGAAGGCAACCCGCATCATGGTGGATACTGCCCGCCTGGTTGAAAACGGCGGCGCTGATTTTCTATTAATTTGCACCAATACTATGCACCTGATGGCAGAGGAAGTTCAGAAGAGTGTAGATATTCCCCTGCTGCATATCGCTGATGCAACTGCCCAGGCTATCAAAAGAAAAGAGCTCACCACCTTGGGCTTGCTGGGTACCCGGTTTACGATGGAAAAGCCATTTTATCGCGGACGCCTGGAAGATCACCACAAGCTTAAAGTATTAATACCGGATGAAGATCATAGAGGTTCCGTTCATAGAGTAATCTATGATGAACTTGTAAAGGGGATTATCAACCAGGGTTCCAGGGAAATCTACCGGAAGGTAATTACATCTCTAGTAGATGCAGGAGCTCAGGGAATTATATTCGGCTGTACGGAGATTGGTTTACTTGTGAAACAGGAAGATGTTCCAGTACCTGTTTTTGACACCATGGAAATCCATGCCCTGGCGGCGGTAGATGCCGCGCTGGGCAGGTACCAGATAGATGGATGAATGGAATTACTGTATAATCAAATTGCATAAAAAAATTCCTGATTAACAACTTCTCCTCACCCCCTATTTGAGGGAAGAATTATTGAATGTCTTAATTACCCGGAGGTAAGATGGACGCAGCCTATTTTAAAAGGCAGCTGGCGATTAACCGGGATCGGATTGCAGCTCTGGCGCGGGGCATACCTGAAGACCAGACCCTCTGGAAACCGGATCCCGAATCCTGGTCGATTCTGGAAGTTGTCTGTCACCTGGCTGATGAAGAGGAACGAGATTTTCCTGTCAGATTAAAGATGATTCTGGAAAAATCTGAGAAACCCTGGCCGCCAATTGATCCTGAGGGATGGGTAATTGAACATCAATATCTCGAACAGGATCTATTTGAGTCCCTGGATCGGTATATGACTCTCCGGAATGAATCATTGGAGTGGCTGGATTCCCTGGAGAATCCTGGTTGGGAAACAGCATACGAAGCATCCTTCGGCGAGATCAAAGCCGGGGACATGTTTGTCTCCTGGGTAACACATGATCTGCTGCACATGCGGCAGTTGGTGGAACTACAGCGATTTTACCTGGAAGAAGAAGCTAAACCTTACCGGCTGGATTATGCCGGGGATTGGTGATTTACGGACGCGAATCCAGAAGGAAGTTGGTGGATGGACAAAAATACAAGAGGCTGTCGTATTCTGACAGCCTCTTGTGATATTGATGTTCAAGGTTACCCTTACTTAATGATAATCTTATCCCCTTCCACAACTTCACCAATAACCCAGATAGGCTGATCCACCTTTTCGGCTTTCCTTCGAAGCGCATCCAGTTCATCACAGGAGATAGAAAACAGCAGCCCACCATTGGTTTGGGGATCAAATAGCAATAATTTCTCTTCTTCCGTCAAGGATTTTTGAAATTGGATATGTTTCCCAAAATAAGTTTGATTGTCAAAAGCTCCGCCTGGGAAACTATACAAACTTGCATATTCCTTGGCTGAGCTGATGAATGGAATCATATCCCAGTGAATATTAAACCCAACTTTGGAATGAAAAGCCATCTCCCAGCCATGACCCAGCAAGCCAAATCCAGTGACGTCTGTTGCAGCCCGGACACCGCAGCCTTGCGCCAGTTCAGATGCTTTCTGGTTGAGCTGTTTCATCCAGATCACCACTTCCTGGATGTGTTCTAGCTTGGCACTCTGATTCTTAATGGCTGTTGTTGTGACGCCGAAACCCAGCGGCTTGGTGATCACCAGGGCATCCCCCGGATTGGCAGTAGTTTTTGTCATCACCAGGTCTGGATGGGCAAATCCTAAACAAATCAGACCATACTTGGGTTCCTTATCCTGAATCGTGTGTCCCCCGGCTATAACTACTCCGGCTTCCTTGGCTTTTTCAGCCCCGCCACGTAAGATTTCCCCCGACACTTCTGGAGCCATATCGGGTGGGAACGCGGCTATATTAAGTGCCAGAAACGGGGTTCCTCCCATCGCATAGATATCAGAAAGGCTGTTGGCTGCGGCAATGGCCCCGTAATCATAGGGATCATCCACCACGGGTGTAAAAAAGTCAGTAGTAGCGATTAGAACCCTGTCTTTGTCCAGCTGCCAAACCGCACCATCATCAGATTCTCCCAAACCAACCAGCAGGTCAGGATAATCCTCCTTTGAAAATATCTTTTCTATCGGGCGCAGGACCTGCGCCAGCGTTTCCGCGTTTAGCTTGGACGCTCAACCGGCACAATTTGAAAGAGAGGTGAGTCGGATTTTGCGACCACTGGGTTTCTTTTCCTTACTTGCCATAAATGATATGCCTGTAAAACTAACTTAAATCTGATATTTCCACTATGAAATTTTATCATAAGTAATTCTATCGGGGCGCGTCATACAACATAAGGCTCCCGGAGCTTTCAAAGCCCCGGGAGCCTGTTAAACAAAACCTGAGCAGATTCTTCTGCTCAGGTTTTGTTTTCATTCGCCGTGGCCATAAACAAAATTTATTCAGTCAGGATGCTACCTCACTGAGATGGCAATTCTGGCAGGGGCAGCAGATAGGGATTGTCATTGGGAACCAGCATGACTTGAATGCCGGGAGCCAATTTTTCGATATAGCGGTAGTTAAGCAGTTGCGGGTTCTTGGCCAGCACATCAGCGATCAACTGCAAAGCTTCGGCTTCCGCCTTGGCTTCAATCACCTGAGACTGAGCTCGACCTTGGGCTTCGATAATCGCTGCATCTCTGGTTCCTTCAGCCACCTGGCGGGCTTGCTCAGCTTCCTGTTTTCGCTGTCCGACAATATATTCCGCTTCCTGGGCTCGCTGTTCAGCAATCTGCTTTACCTCGATTGAAGCGGCGTACTCGGTCGTGAAAGTGATATTACGCAGAACAAAGTCCGAAAGAAGCAAGCCGTTTTCCTCTAGAGCAACTCTGAGATCATCTTCGATCTGCATCTTAAGCTGATCACGTTTTGTACTGTATACCTCATTGACCTGGAATTGAGAAACCGCATCGCGGATTATGCCGCGGACGGTGGGGCGGACCAGGCCATTGAGATAACGGTCCTGCCAGGTGATATGGACATCCAGGATCTCGCTCGGATCCAGGGAAAAAATGATCGAGGCGTCGATATAAACTTCCTGTCCGTCTGAGGTCCGGGCTGCTATGGAATCATCTCCCTGAATATCTCCTTCTAAAAGGGCGATTGACATAGTATAGGTGGACTTAGAGATGGAATAGGTCCGCACGTTTTCAGCATAAGGTATCACCCAGCGCAGTCCAGGCTGAAGAGTTTCCTGACGGTACCCAGCGGGAGCGACGGCACTGATGACTACGCCACGTTCTTGGGGCTGGATGAATACCAGACCGGCGCTGACTGTGTTTAACACAACCGCCAAAATCAAAGCAGTGATGATCCCGGTCACGGCTCCGCGGGTTTTCCTGCCCTGTCGGGCACGCAGTACTGCCAACGCGAAGAACCCGATCACAACCAGCCAGGAGAAGGCCGCTAAAGCCGAGATCAAAATTGTAATTCCCATATTATTCCTCCAATTGTTAAACTAGAAAGATTACTGTTAATTTATCCACCATAATTATATACGTAGGGCGAGCTCATTTGGTTTCACGGGCAGGTTCTTATATCTTATTAACAGAGCTTATGGTACCCTTTGAAAAGTGAATCGGATCCAGGAAGAATCAAGATGAAAATACTTGCTTTTTTTGCTCATCCAGATGATGAGACCATATTTCTGGGAGGAACCTTCGCTTTCCTGGCTGGACGGGGAGTTGAAATCCACTTCTTGTGTGCTACCCGAGGGGAAGGGGGCGAGATGGGAGATCCACCAATATGTGCTCGGGAGGAGCTGGGACAGGTCCGGGAAGAAGAATTAAGATGTGCGGTCAAGGTGCTGGGTGGAGAAAGCACCAGATTCTTAAATTACCGGGATCCGGAGGTGGGATCAAACGGTGATCTATTTTCCTTTACCGACAATCTTGAGGATTTAGTTCATGACCTACAAGCAGAGATCCAACGGGTTCAACCTGCGGTTGTGATCACCCATGGACCTGGAGGGGAATATGGGCATCCGGCGCACATTCAGGCTCACGCGGGTGTGATGGGAGCGCTGACCCATAGTTCCTCCAAAAGCCCGATTGTTTATGCGCCATCATACCACTCAAGGAAGACAGGTGTCTTTACACCAGAACCGGATTTTTTACTCGATATCTCAAGTTCAAAAACCCAAAAAACCCAGGCAATTACCTGTTATCGATCACAACACGATTTGTTTTTGCGGCATGGCGAAGCCCGGGCTGGCAGACCGGTTACACTTCCGGAGATAGTACGCACAGAAGAGGGGCTGTTCCGTATTCATCCACCGGTTTCAGGATCTCCGGATGATCTCCTGGCGGAGCTATTATTTGAGCGCTCGATCCCGATCCAAAAGTAGACGTAATATAGATACAGAAACCTAGATCCTGGTAGGAATATTGCATCCTATTTGCACCATATCAGGTTGTGATGGAGAGAAAAATAGAGTTGAAATCCCCAGAGGGAGGAGCGCTGCGGCGCCCCTTTTGGTAAAATCTGACCAATGAAGATAACCAAATCATCCACCGGAATTTTAATTAGAACAGCTGCTGCGTTGACCGGAGGTTTCCTCCTATTTGGATTGGTAATCAGCCTCGGTTCGCTCGGTTTCAGGACTGTCTATCAAGGGCGGATCTTTCCGGGAATCTATTTGGGCTGGGTAAACCTTAGTGGGCAGACACCCACTGACGCCGCCGAATTATTAAGGGCGGAATATACTTACCCTGATCAGGGACAAATCACACTTCAGTATGATGATTTAAGCTGGGACGCCACTCCTGCAGAGCTGGGTTTTTTCTTCAGTCCTAACTATAATACTGAACTTGCCTTCCAGACCGGTAGGAAGGGCGATATTGCAGAGAGGATTGCAGCTCAAATACAGGTGCTTCGCAACGGGATCATTCTGGCACCCCAGTTTGTATTGGATGAGAAAACAGGCACCAACTATCTGGAGGAGATTGCAGCCGGAGTCAACCAGCCTGTCGTAGAGGCATCCTTAAAGTTGGAGGGGTTGGAAGTCTTGGTCCAGCCAGGACAAATCGGACGTGAGATGGACATTCCAGCTTCTCTGGCAGTAGTTGCACTGCAAATGAGAACTCTGCAGGACGGCAGCATTCCCCTGATCGTCGAAGAAAGCTATCCGAAAATCCTGGATGTTACTGCGCAGGCAGAGTTTGCCCGCGAGATATTAAGTCAACCGCTGATCTTGAAAATCCCAGATGCAGCAGAAAACGATCCTGGACCGTGGACCCTTACCCCTGAACGGTTAGTGGAGATGATGATCATTGAACGAATCACTACCCATGAAGGAGAATCCTACAGGATTACCCTTGATCCGGAACAACTGCGATCATACCTCGAGAAGAAAGCCAAAAAGATCAACCGTGAACCCCAAAATGCCCGCATGTACTTTGATGATGATACCCGGGAGTTGGTGGTTATCGAAGGAGAAATTGTAGGGTTGGCTTTGGATATTGACAAATCCATTATTGATGTCCAGGAGAGGCTGGTAACAGGAGAGCATGAAATAGCCCTTGTCCTGGAGAAGACCCAACCGGTTATTACAGCTGAGAACACCGCCGAGGAACTGGGGATAACAGAGCGCGTTAGTTCTCAGACAACCTATTTTTACGGGTCAGGCTCCTCAAGGATTAGTAATATTGCTACAGCGGCTGCCAGATTCCACGGGATATTTATCGCCCCGGGAGAGACCTTTTCAATGGCAGAGCAGCTGGGGGATGTTAGTCTAGATACCGGCTACTCAGAAGCCTGGATAATTTTCGGAGACCGGACCATTAAGGGCGTCGGAGGCGGTGTCTGCCAGGTGAGCACAACCCTATTTCGGACAGTATTCTTTGGCGGATTTCCGATCGTTGAGCGCCATCCGCATGCCTACCGGGTTTTGTATTACGAACAAAATTCCGGTGGAAGCAACAACCCCAAATTGGCTGGGTTGGATGCCACGGTGTATGTCCCCGTGGTGGATTTTAAATTTACCAATGATACTGAACACTGGCTGCTGATGGAAACCTACGTAGATGAAGCCCACCGCTGGTTAACCTGGAAATTCTACAGCACATCAGACGGAAGGACTGTAGACTGGAGTACAACTGGGTTGAAAAAGAAAAAAGATCCTCCGGATCCGATCTACGAGGAAAATTCTGAGCTGAAGAAGGGAGAGGTAAAGCAGGTGGACTGGGCCGTTGAGGGAGCTACTGTTACTGTGACTAGAAATGTTTTTCGAAATGGCGAGAAGCTCTGGACGGATACAATTCAAACCAAATACCAGCCCTGGGCTGCAGTCTGCCAGTATGGTCCGGGGACCAAAAAAATGCCGCCTAAAAATCCAGATCCGGACGACCCCTGTAAAAAGAAGTAAGATATAATGGAACCAGCTAATAACTCCAGCAGAGGAGGAGAGAATGGTCAGCAAAGAACTGCTTGAGATTCTAAGATGTCCAGCCTGCGTGCAAACCCAGGAAGGAACCCTTGACTATTATAAAGAAGCCTGGCTGGTCTGTGTGGAATGCAATCGAAAATATCCGATTCGGCAGGATATCCCGGTCATGCTGATTGACGAGGGGGATAAATGGGTGGATACGGCAGTGGAAGATTTGCCTGTGCCACCGCCAGAGAAATAATGGTTTGATCGTGATGAAGGGACCAGGTCCTTATAAAGGACCTGGTCCCTAACTATTTAACCCAATACCTCTTTCATCCAGCATTCTGCTAAAACTTGATGACCAAGATCCGTAGGATGTACCCCATCATCCAGCAGGTGGTGTGGGGGCACATGGTGAGCTTCTTGATCCAGGGCTGTTTGAAATGGAACAAAAATAGCTTCATACTCCACGGCAAGATCCCTGAAGATCTGCTGCCGCTGGGTGACATCCGCTTCCCATTCCTCACTGACTTCCCCGGTCAATAAAATAAATGGCTCACAAAGGACAAGCTTTGAATCCGGGAGAGCCTTCCGGGTTTCCTCGAGAATCTTCTTTGATAATACTCTGTACTCATCCGGATTGGACCCCAGACCCAATACAAGCTGATTCCAGGTATCGTTTACCCCTATCAAAATACTGATCAGATCCGGAAGCAGGCGCAGGGAGTCCATTTCCCAGCGCTGGTATAAATCCTGGATCTGGTTTCCGCTTACTCCGCGGTTATAAAACTGGAGGTGTTCCCCGGGATGGTTTTCCAGGATGGCATCAGCGATTTTTCGGGCATAGCCAATACCAAGCCCCTCAGGGGAATTGGGACCGACCCGGGAGTAGTCCCGTCCAGCAGCAGTTATTGAATCTCCCTGGAACAGGATCACGCTGTGGGATTTGAGTATCAGATGAGTACCAGCCATAATGGTTTTTTATTTGGCTCCGATTTGTATTCTCCAGAGTTCAGTTACAAAAGTTCAAATAATTTCACTAATGCCCCATAGGAAATCAGGTCGTGGATATCTTCCACGAACCGGATTCTATCCGGGCTGGAATCCGCCAGGGACCCCCGGAAAATCAGGGGAGAATAATCGAGATCCGTAGCACCCCGGTAGGTGGATAAAATACATTGTGAGGCGGCGAAACCGGTCAGGATCAGTGTGTCCACCCCCAGCTTTTGAAGCTCCTGATGCAGCTCGGTTTTATTAAAGGCATTGCCGTAGGTTTTGTGAATTCTTGGATCTGAGGCGATTAAATCGATTTTTGATGTGGTTTCAAATCCTGCTGAACTCGGGATTCGTCCATCCTCTTCCTCAACATCCTCTACACAGAATATCGGGAGGTCCTTTTCCCGGAAGAGGGCGATCGCCGCGTTAATATATTCCACGGCACTGGTTAATGATTCAGACACCCCGGGACTGTGATCAAAAAATACTTTCTGCATATCTATTACTAGCAGAGCGGGTATCATGACGGGTTCTCCTTAAAAAAACAATAAATAGCGAGGCACTGATTCTTTATAGGAGAGATAGGATTCTCCATATTGTATCCCAAGGGCTCGTTCTTCTCCCAGGACACGAAAATGATTCATGATCACTCTCACTAGCAGTAGAAAAAATGCAATCCAGCTGCCAACCATCAAGCTGGTGCCGATGATTAAGACCGCAAAGGCGACCCATTGGGGGTTGCGGGAAATCTTATAAAGTCCTTTGGTTATTGGTTCATCTAGAGGAGTTGTGTTAAAGGAAAGAAGGGAATAAACAAACCCGGCAAATCCTACCAGGTAGAGTACCAACCCGATCCAGAAAACCGGCCGGTTGATTTTCAGGGGAGTTAATAAGATCAGGACCATCCCAGCCAGGGCGAATGGCAGTCCAATACTCGCCAAGACCCCCTGGTGTTTAGTCCAGTGTGAACGGTCATATAGCCGTTCGACGGTTTCTTTCGGAAAAATCTTCAGCAACAGAATATAAATCCCATAAAAAAACAGGATGGGTATCCAGCCGTTTAACCAACCCAGGCGAAGCGGGGGAAATATAGTCATTTTATCTCCAGATTTTAATTACCAGCAACCTAATGATAATGGTCATTCACCCTTTTGAAGGGAGACCAGTATTGCGGACCCTAGCCATAAAATCCTGCAAACACACTGTCATCATTCCTGAGGTGGTTCTTTGAGCAACATATCAATCCCAAATGCCAATGTAATACCCAAGGTATTGGCGAGATAATCCCAGGGATCGTAAACGTTACTCATCACCCCCAAACCATTAGTGAGTTCAAATAGTTCAACAACTAATAGTGAGCCGGCTACCGAAAGCAGTTTTGGAGAGGGAAGATACCTGAGACCCAATCGGGCGATGTAATAGATCGCAAACGAGATTGAAAAATTCGATCCATAACAATAGAACAATTCCGCATAAGGTCCTGAATAGTATTTCTTAAATAGCAGGACCAGGACTCCCAGAGTGATAAAAATAAGATATCGAACTATATGAGAGGTTTTCATGTGAGGCTTGTTCTATTCTGTTAGTGTGTAATATTGGATCAACTGATTTCCTCAAACTGCTTTTGCCAGGAAAATCAGTTCGCCAGGATAGGTAGAGCCGAGGGGATTCTTTTGATAGTCGGCATACACATCCTCAACCTCAAAACCACAGTGGGACAGCAGGTGCTCGGCTTCAAAGCGGAACAGATAGCGCATGGAGAAAGCATGCACCAGACGCTCCTCCCGCCCATCTGGATGGGTTAAATAATAAATCAGCTCTACCTGGTTGATCTGATTAAACAAATCGCGGGAAACAGTCTTGTTACACCGGCGCACTGTGATCCCTTCCGGCGTGGTGAATTCTGGCTCCAAGTCGACTTCCTCTCCAAGGTTGTCCTTTGTGAGATGGGTCAACGAGGGGTTGAAGATATCCAAAATAGGTTTCCCCCCCGGCGCTAGATGGCGGTGAATGTTGACCAGGCAGCTGATCTGGTCTTCAACGGTGAGCAGGTGTTGAAAGGGTCGGAAGGGAGTGGTCACTAAGGAAAAGCGCTCCGGGAGGGAAAAATCACGCATGTCTCCCCGGATCAGGTTAACCCGGTTCTGCACTTCTTCAGGTTCCTTCGCCAGTTCGCCCCGGCAAACGGCCAGCATGTGTTCGGAAAGATCCAACCCGGTGATGGGAATACCTGCCCGGGCAGTAGGGAGCAATATCCGACCGGTGCCGCAGCCAACTTCGAGCACAGGTCCACCGGATTCTTTCGCGGTATCCACGAAGAAGTCAATATCAGGACGTTCCCGGTAAGGGACAACCTGATCATAAAGTCGGGCGACGAAGGGATCTGCTTGATAACCGCCGCTATTTTCAGTCACGAGAAGCTCCTTCTTAAGACTCTTGGACCTCTGAGGTCTGAAAATTATTCAACGCACACCCCAGACTGCCCAAACCACAATCATCAGGGATCCGATGATAAAACGAGCCACAAATGAGATACCCCAGCCGGTCAGCAAACCCTTGGTGATTCCCCAGGCTTCAGCGGAATCCCGCAGACGGGCATATTCTAAAAGGAACAGCAAGGTCGGTGCCGCAATTAATCCGCCCAGAGGTGGAAAGGCAAAGGTGCCGACCAATCCTGCCAGCAGCGAACCGCCAATTGAAATCCAACTGGCGCCGGCCTGACGGGCTTTTCCGCCCATTAGGAAATTGTCCACCAGCATGCCGGTTATAGCCAGTAGACTGATCACCACCAGAACCCAGATTTCCAAGGTGGCAAATCCTGTTACCAATCCATGAATGAGCACAGCTACCCAAATGATTACCACCCCAGGGTAGATGGGGATCACCATACCGAGTAAACCGACCCCCATGATCAGGTATATAAGGATGTTTAAGGATAGGTTAAGCCAGTTGGGCATATTTCCACATTTTTAGACTTCGGAGGTCTGTGTAGGGGATCTATTTAACCTCGATTACATTCACCCCACCCATCCAGGGGTGCAAAATCTCGGGGATCACCACCGAGCCATCTGCCCGCTGATTGTTTTCCAGTACGGCGATCATTGTCCGCGGTAGCGCCAGACCGGAGCCGTTAAGCGTGTGTAGGAAACGGGTGCCTTTCCCATTATTGGGACGGTAACGGATGCCGGCCCGACGGGCTTGGAAGTCGCGTGCATTAGTGATCGAGGAAACCTCCAACCATTCTCCACATCCCGCAGCCCAGACCTCAATATCGTAGGTATATGCGGCAGTAAATCCCAAATCACCGGTGCAGAGATTGTTCACCCGGTAGGGCAGCGCCAGATCAAGACAGATCTGTTCAGCGTCTTCCAACAAACGCTGGAACTGCTTTTCGGATTCTTTCGGTGTGCAGTAAATGTACATTTCCACTTTATCAAACTGGTGGCCGCGCTTGATACCCCGCACTTCGCGGCCGGCGCTCATCTTCTCTCTCCGGAAACACGGAGTATAGGCGGTATATTCCAATGGCAAATCGGCTTCTTCGAGGATTTCATCCATGTGCAGTCCGGTCAGTGGCACTTCTGCGGTAGGCACCCACCAGAAGTCTTCCTCGTGATCATGGTAGAGATTGCCCCCGAACTTTGGCAACTGACCGGAAGCGAACACCACTTCCTCTTTAACCATAAAAGGTGTGTAGCGCTCCTGGTAGCCGCGGCGGATGTGGGTATCAAGCATAAAATGCACCAACGCCCGTTGTAGTCTGGCGCCGGCACCATTAAGCACGTAAAAACGCGTGCCAGAGAGTTTGGTGCCCCGTTCAAAGTCCAGGATGCCCAGGGCGGGACCCAGATCCCAATGAGGCTGAGGTTGAAAATCAAACTCGGGCAAATCTCCAACAGTTTTGATTAATTCGTTTTCACTGTCATCTACACCAGCCGGCACCCGGTCATCCGGCAGGTTGGGAAATGTCGCCAATAGCGCCTGGAGATTAACTTCAATTTCTCTTAAGTTGTTTTCCAGACTGTTAATCTGGTCACCGATCTCCCGCATGGAAACGATGCTCTCTTCGCGCTGATCAACATCCTTGATCTGGCTAATTTCCTGAGATCCCTGGTTGCGGTCTGCCCGGAGGTTTTCCAC
>JAUWCZ010000015.1 GCA_030609055.1 Chloroflexota bacterium
TTTGTAAGTAAACCCTTCTTAGCTGTTTTCCTGCTAGAATTACCTCCGATGGAGAACTGTTGATGAAAAACCAATCCCGAACCTTAATGATCGTTGCCCTGCTGGTCCTGGGATCACTGGCATGCAGTCTTTCACAGGTATCCCAGCTATTTGGAGAGTATCCCACCAATCCGGGTGATTTACTTTTCCAGGATGGATTTTCAGATCCTTCTAGCGGCTGGGATCGGGTTCGAACCCCTGAAGGCATGACAGATTATGAAGGGGATAAATACAGGATTGTAGTGAACGCACCCAACGCAGATTATTGGGCAAATCCCGGATTGGAATTTACCGATGTATTGATTGAAGTAGATGTCGGGAAAGCCAGCGGACCGGATGATAATGATTTTGGTGTCCTCTGCCGCTACCTGGATACTGAAAATTTCTATTTTTTGATTATCAGCAGTGATGGGTATTATGGCATTGGAAAGGTTCAAAACGGAGAACAGCAACTGCTGGAACCTCCCCAGATGTACCATTCTGAGGCAATTTTTACGGGCACAGGACCGAACCATATCCAGGCTGTGTGCAGCGGTTCCTGGTTAGCCCTATCCATCAATGGCGAATTAATCGCAGAAACTACAGATTCAACTTTCCAGGAAGGGGATATTGGTTTAATTGTAGGATCCTTTGATGCCCCGGGAGTAGATATTTGGTTTGATAATTTAATGGTGATGGTTCCTTGAAGCATGAAAACGTAGTGTAACTTGTTTATTTGTGGATCTGGAAAATGAAAGTTTATCTTGATATGATCGGCTGCCGATTAAATCAAAGTGAAATTGAAATCATGGCCCGTCAGTTTTCCACTGCTGGACATACACTGGTAGCAGATCCTGCAGATGCGGAACTAGCTGTTGTCAATACCTGCACAGTAACAGCTGCTGCTGCAGCAGACTCAAGGAAAACCATCCGGCGTATCGCCCGCAGTGGTGTGGAACGAATCATCGCTACCGGATGCTGGAGTAGCCTGCATCCAGATCAAGCCCGGGGTTTACCGGGCGTAGCTGGGGTTGTTCCTAATATAGAAAAAGAAACCCTTGTATCCTCTCTGCTGGATTTAGATCAAGTATTGATTGATCGGGAACCTCTTGAACGGGTGCTTATACCTGGTACTCGACTGCGGACAAGGGCATTTATCAAAGCCCAGGATGGATGCAGGCATCACTGCACATTTTGTATCACAACCATCGCTAGGGGTGATTCCTGGAGTGTATCCCGAGAGACTGTCCTGAACGAGATCAAAGCAGCGGTTAGGGGAGGGACTCAGGAAGCGGTTCTGACTGGTGTCCAGTTAGGCTCCTGGGGAAAAGATCTGAATCCCCCTCTTAAGCTAGAGGATCTGGTATTGTCCGTCTTGAAAAACACCCAGGTTTCCAGACTGCGGTTATCATCCATAGAACCCTGGGATGTCTCTCCTGCCTTGATCAATCTGATCCAGGAGGATCGAGTTGCCCGCCATCTCCACCTTCCCCTGCAATCTGGTTCTGCAGCTGTTCTGCGCCGGATGGCGAGGGCAATAACCTCTGATCAATACGCAGCGCTCGTGAACCGGATTCGGGAGGTTGTCCCGGAGATTGCCCTGACAACAGACATTCTGACTGGGTTTCCGGCTGAAACAGAGGAAGAATTCGCTGAAAGCTTGGATTTTATCCGGCAGATGAATTTTGCAGATGGTCATGTTTTTACCTATTCTGCCCGAGAGGGGACACCAGCGGCAGAATTTCCGGATCAAATCACTCACCCTGTGAGGAAACAGAGAAGCGCTCTGATTCGGAATCTGTTGGCTGTGTCAGCTGCTGGATACAGAAAGCGGTTTGTGGGATCGGATCAGACTGCTCTCTGGGAACAGGTGAAGGAAGGGGAAGATGGCTCATGGAAAGCCATCGGTTTGACAGATAATTACCTACGAATAGAAGCGGCTGCGTCCGATGATGTCTGGAATACATTCTCAACTGTCAGGATCATTGGATCCACGCCGAGAGGTGTTACCGGAGAGATCATAAACCATTAATATTCCTCATCATGAGTGAAACAAGTCTGGGAAAAACCAAAGGAGGTTCAGCATGACAGACTGCCTGTTTTGTAAAATCATCACGAAGGAAATCCCAAGTGAAATTGTCTTCCAGGATGACAGGATTACTGTATTTAAGGATATCAACCCGGCCGCTGCAGTGCATTTACTGATTGTTCCCAATAAACACATCCCGTCAGTAAGGGATATGAATCCAGGGGATGAGGAAATCCTGGGAGCTCTTTTTTCGGCAGCAAAAAGGGTAGCCGAAGAATCAGGAATCAAGGAGTCTGGATATCGTTTAATCATAAATAACGGCCCGGATGCTAACCAAGAAATCTTCCACCTCCATATGCATTTGCTGGGTGGGGAAAAAATGAAGCATCCCATGGGGTAGAGGACTGATAAGGGTATAATGATGAGTATGACTTTACAAACACAATTGCGAGATGCCTTAACAGAAGCATTAAAATCTGGTGATACCCAGCGGAAAACGACTCTGCGCATGGCGCTGGCTGCGATTAAAAATGCCGAGGTCGAAGCACGGGGAGAGCTGGAGGAAGCCAAAGTATTGAGTCTGTTACAAAAAGAAGTGAAATCCCGCCAAGAGACTATTGAAGGTGCCCAACAAGCCAAGCGGCCAGATTTGATTGCCAAAGCGGAAACTGAGATCGGCATTCTGAATGAATTCCTTCCAGAACCTCTGACAGAAGAAGAATTAAAAGCGCTGGTTAAGGAAGTTATTCAAGAGGCAGGAGCGGAAAGCATGGCGGAAGTGGGACGTGTGATGGGACTCTTGATGCCCAGGATCAGCGGCAAAGCGGATGGGAAAGAAGCCAATCAAATCGTCCGTGAATTGCTTCAAAACGAGTAAAATCAGCGAGGATCCGGAACCCAAAAATAGACTAATTAGTAAATTGGATAGGCAAATAGATTTTCTTGTCTGAAAAGCCATAACCGGGGATTGACCTTTACTGCGGAAGGAACAAACACATATGAATGATCAATTAACTAAACCATCTCTGATCAAAATTATCTTCTTGATCCTGGTGCTGGTTTTATCCATGGCCGGGACCTGGTGGCTGATCAATTGGTCCTTGACGGGTGCATTATCAACCGTGTCTGTCGTGGAAGGCAATGTTGCTTCTCAGGATATTATGTCACCCTTTGCAGTTAGCTACCAAAGCGATGTTCTGACAACAAAAAGACAGCAGGAAGCTGCTCAACAAGTAGAGCTGATCTACACCCGGTCTGATTCTGCCATTGCCCGTCAGCAGCTTAACCTATTAAAGGATGCCCTGGACTTTATTGATTCGGTTCGAAATGATCAATTTGCTTCTCAGGAACAAAAATATACTGACTTAGCAGCCCTAGAGGGAATTTACATCTCCCAGAATACAGCAGAGCAGATCCTGGGATTTAGTGACGTTCGATGGCAAAACGTCCGGCAGGAATCGATAGTTATTCTTGAGCAGGTGATGCGGACAGCCATCCGGGAGGTCGATTTAGAAGATGCCCGCCAACAGCTGCCGTCCCTGGTCAGTTTATCTCTCTCTGAAGACCAAGTGAATCTGGTGGTTGAGATTGCCTCTGCATTTGTAGCGCCAAACAGTGTTTTTAATGAGGAAGAAACCCAGGTTGCCCGGGAAGAGGCAATCGCGAGTGTACCCGCTGTAACCCGTTCTATTGTTCCCGGAGAAACTATTATCCGGCGGGGAGAAATTGTACAGGCAGAAGATATTGAAGCGTTGCAAGAAGTTGGTCTATTGACCACATTCTCTGGATGGCAAAATCAAGCTGGGACCGTTGCAGTGGTTGTCTTATCAGCGGTTTTGCTAATTCTCTACTTCTTGGCTTATCCGGGTTTGTTATCTCAAACCAAACAACTGATTTTATTTATCATCCTGTTCTTGGTGTTCCTGGGAGTGTCTCGTTATGTTACTCCTGGGCATCTGGTGATTCCCTATTTATTCCCCATGGCGGGATATTCATTAATCGTAGCGGCTTTGGTTGATCGTAGAACCGCTCTTTTCACCACTATTCCATTGGCAATCCTGGCAGCCTATGGTATGCCGTATGCGCTAGATTTAACCCTGTATTACAGCCTGGGGGGAATAATGGGATTGCTGATTCTCCGCCGTCCTCAGCGCCTGTCGGCTTACGTTTCTGTTGCAGGTATTATTTCTGTTTCTGGGGCCGTGATCCTGGTTGCTTACCGGATCATCGATCCAGCAACTGATGTTACTGGGTTGGCGACATTAGTCGGCGCTTCGGTTTTCAATGGGGTTGCCTCTGCAGGATTAACCGTGCTGCTGGAATATACACTGGCACCGCTATTAGATCTGACTACAACCCTGCAGTTGGTAGAATTATCCCGTCCGGATCATCCTCTACTCCAGCGGTTATTGAGGGAGATACCTGGAACCTACCAGCACACTCTTCAACTTGCTAATCTGGCTGAACAGGCTGCGGAACGGATTCAAGCCAATAGTATGCTGGCCCGGGTGGGAGCGCTCTATCACGACATCGGAAAAATGAAAAACCCTCAATTCTTCATTGAGAACCAGGGATCCAACCAGATTAATACCCATGATGACATGGATCCGGAAGAGAGTGCAGCCATCATCATTGATCATGTTAACTATGGCCTGAAACTTGCCAAAAAAGCCAGGCTGCCGCGCCGTATTCGAAACTTTATCCCTGAACATCATGGCACCTTGCTTACTCGGTACCAATATGGCAAGGCATTGGAAGCAGCAGGTGGAGATGATACCAAAGTAAATAAGACGAGTTTCAGGTACCCAGGTCCCCGCCCTCAATCAGTTGAGACTGCCCTGGTGATGCTGGCAGATGGGTGTGAGGCATATGTCCGGTCTCAGAATCCTGAAACAGATGAGGAATTACGGTCTTTGATTAAGGAGATGGTGAACCGCAGAGTCCAGGCTGGACAGCTGAATGACACCGAGCTGACATTAAAGGATCTCAATGTGATTATTGACTCCTTTACAGCAACCTTGAAGGGCACCTTTCATTCCAGAGTTGATTATCCGGATGATGAAGATCAGGAAGAAAACATGACCAGCAGTGAGGGTGGAGATATCACCGTTGTAGAGAAACGGGAGTGAGACAGTAGTCCAGTGATCGCCTTTCTGGTTCCAGACCCCTATCGAGAAGAAATCTCTGACCAAACACTACTTTCCTGTGTCGAAACCACCCTGGGGATGGTTGGTGTGCCTGATTCACCTTCGGTGACGATCATGATCACAGATGATGAGAAAATGAGGGAGATGAATCAACGCTACCGGAATTTTGATAAAACTACCGATGTATTGGCTTTCCAGGCGGATTTTGTAGACCCGGATCTTGAATCCCGCTATCTCGGTGACGTCGCTATTTCCTATCCTCAAGCTGAAGTACAAGCCCTCAACAGAGAACACACTGTTGAGGAGGAACTCCAGTTGCTGGTTGTGCATGGATTACTGCATTTACTGGGATATGACCATGATACACAAACCGGAAAAGAAGAGATGTGGTCGATTCAATCCGAGGTGTTAGCTGCTCTGGGATTATCAATTGAAGTGGAGAATGTGAAAGAATCTTGAGCGATAAAGGATACTTAAAAACCAGACTGCGGTCGATCCATTATGCCTTGGAAGGGATTAAGCAGGTATTGATTACCCAGCAGAATGCCAGGATTCATGCCGGTTTTACACTGGCTGTTTTTTTGTTGGGATTTCTACTTGGAATCAACCGGTTAGAATGGATCACCCTCCTGCTGACTGTAGGGCTGGTGTGGGCAGCCGAGTTGATGAATACGGCAGTAGAACTAATGGTGGATATAGTCAACCCCGAGCAGCGACCAGCTGCGAAAATTTGCAAGGATGTCAGTGCCGGCGGCGTGTTGGTAACTGCCTTTATTTCCATTCTGGTTGGCGGGTTGATATTTGGACCGCCTATCTGGCGGTGGATAACTGGATTCTAACCATTATTTTTATCAGTAGAGGAAGGGAGCATGAGTAAGCCCTCATTTCGATTTGGTACAGTTGGTACGCCGATTAACAAACCAAAAAACCCCGGCGGAAGTGTCGGTGGGATTTATTATCTGGAGGAGATCGGGTTAAGCGCGTTGGAGCTCGGATGGGTGAGATCTGTCCGGGTTTCTGAAGCCACCGCTAAGAAGATTAAAGAAGCTGGAGCAGAACGGGATGTTTTGTTAAGCGTTCATGCTCCCTATTATATTAACCTTAACGCTGATGAAGAAGAGTGGCCGAAGTCTCGAAAACGGTTAATGGATGCTGCCCGGGCGGGGGATGCTTCAGGAGCGACAGATATAGTCTTCCATCCTGGTTCGTATTTTAATCAACCGGCCGCGGACGTGCTGGAAATAGTAATGCCCCGCTTGGAGGATTGTGTTCGTGAACTCCGGGCTGAGGATAATCCAGTTATTTTACGTCCGGAGACGATGGGAAAAGGCGCAATGCTAGGATCATTGGAGGATACCCTGACGATGAGTAGTATAAATGGCGTTGAGCCCTGCCTGGATTTTGCTCACCTGCATGCCCGTCCGGGAGACGGTTCTATAAATTCAACCGGAGAATGGTTGGAAATTCTGGAAACCTATCAAAAAGCCCTGGGAGAGGACAGCATAAAACGGTTGCATTGTCACATCTCGGGAATTGAATACACAAATAAAGGTGAACAGAATCACCTGGTAATCAGCGAATCTGATTTTAATTTGGAAGCGCTTTTCCAGGCACTGAAGGAAACCAAAGCAGAAGGTCGGATGTTATGTGAAAGTCCCACCCTGGAAGAAGATGCCTTGGTTGTGAAACATACCTGGCAGGTATTTAGTGGGGAAGACCTTTAATAAGTTTCATCTGAAATCCCGGAGTAGGTCAATGGAGAATAGAGAATATGAATCGCTTTCTGATCTGCAGCGATTGATGAAAGAATGTCGTATTTGCTTGGATGAAGGATTCGAGATTTATCCCCCTGCAATATTTTCTGGCGTTATGGTAGCGGAGTTTATGACCATTGGACAGGCGCCGGGAATCACTGAGCAGGAAGCGGATCGTCCCTTTAATGCCGGCAGCGGGACCCGTTTATTTGGTTGGCTGGAACGCGCTGGGATTGAAGAAAATTGGTTCCGTTCCACACAATATATGACTTCAGTCACGAAATGTTATCCAGGCAGGCAAACATCCGGAAGTGGAGATCGAGTACCGACCAGAAAGGAACAGGAACTCTGCCGGCCTTATCTGGATCAGGAGATTATATTTGTGGATCCTCAGGTCATCATCCCGATAGGACGATTGGCGATAAATCTCTTTTTCCCTAAAGGATTAAAGCTGCAGGAAATTATCGGTACACAGAAAACGATCGACGGCCGCTGGATCATCCCCTTACCGCATTCTTCAGGAGCCAGCCGGTGGCATCAGTTGAGTGAAAACCGGAAGTTGATCGAAAAAGCCATTTTCCTCATCAAAGAACATCGGGAACGCATTTTTCCCAATTAATACAAAAGCTCCGGGACTTTCTTAAAAGACCCGGAGCTTATTATCTCAAGTAACTTTATTCTTCTACAACAACCTGGGCAAAGTTTATCTTAACCAGGTTTGAATCACAGCTGTCGAAAGTTTGGAAATATATTTTTTCCGTCAGGGGTAGATTTGCCTGATCCAGAAGTTGGATCCAAATTGCCCCTTCAGAGGCAGCAGGAACGTCTCCGAGAACAATTTCGTACCCACCTTCTCCATAATCTCCAGCCATTCCTGTCAGAGTTAACCCTGAAACTTCTATTTCTCCCAGATAGCCGCCCGCTTCAACGAGGATTCCAACCACAGCTGTATCTTCATCGTCAAACACTTGACCGGCAACACCCAGCCAATTGCAGCCAGCATCCGGGTGGAAGGAATTTTCTTCATAACTGGGTGATCCTTCCTGGATATTGAAGGTTGTACCGCTCTCCAGATCTATGGTTGGGATGGGGGTTTCTTCCGGAGTAGGTTCAGGTGTATTAGAGGGTATAGGCGTACTTGTAAAAGTCGCTGTAGGCGAGACAGTTGGTGTCCAAGTCGAAGGTAAAACACCTTTAGGTGTGGGTGTTGGCGTATTGGTTAAAACCAGGGCTGGCAGTGTGGTTGGCGGCAGTGGATTCAATCCACTCTGTGGGTTTATAAAAATAATCGCAAACAGCAGCCCAACCAACATGGTCCCTGCTACTAATATTCCTGAGAGAAGGTTTATGAAGCATCCTGCGCCCTGTCTTCTCTTCGGTTTTATCTGCTCATTTTCTTCAGGAAGGTCCATCGGTGTAGACATAAATTATCTCCTGAAAGGTTCCTACGAGGGTAGAGTAATTTGTATTGTACTCAATTTCCAGCGGCGTTCTAGCCAATCATCTAGAGCTTGTTCCTGAAGAATCTGTCGGATGGCTGGATCCAGGGGCCGGTTATCCTCTTTTTCTATGACTTTGATGATATGATAACCGATTTCTGTTTCAATGATATCACTAGTTTCTCCGACATCGAGACTGAATAGAATCTGATCCAATTCTGGAATAGTCAAATAACCCGGTGGAAACCAACCCAGATCACCCTGTGTCTGTGGATCATGGACCTTGGCAAGCTGGGAAAAATCTTTCCCGGAATTCAGGTTTTCCAGCGCTGTTTCAGCTGATACTGAATCATAAAACAACATCTGCTGGGCGTGGATTTGGTCCTTTTCCAGAGGCACATCCCCAATGATCTGGTCTCGCATCCAGGCCGACTCCAGTGACCGTTTCAAGTGGGAGCGGAAAGTTTCTTCAGTGAATCCATAAGTAGCCAACCAATCGGTTAAAGGTTGATCATCCGTGTCAAGCCGGGCAATCCTTTCATCCAACTCGACCTCAGAGATTTGAAGACCCTCTGAAGCAGCTGCTTGAGCGAGCAAAGTGAGATTGATTAGGTTATTTATAACAATGGTTTGATCAGTTTCTGTCAAATCCCGGTTTACAGCGGCTTTGTAACGGGCAAGTTCTTCCTGATAGGCAGCAACCGTAATAATATCTCCATTGACCACTGCAGCTGTGGGGATAGGGGTGGGTGAGGGAGGAAACGGGGTTCGGGTTGGTAAAATAGGAGTGGCAGTTCCCGGTGGAGGTTTTGATCCCCCGGCACATCCGGTCAGGAACAACAACAAGCTTAGAAAGAGTATAATGGTTTTTTTTGTGTTGGCTTGAATGATCATATGTGTAGATTATAAACGCTTCCAAGCTCCTCAAGAAGGAAATTTCTTTTTTCTGTAATTGGCTGTATAATAAGGAAATAGCAGGGATCTACGCTGATATGATTTCTATACTCTTGTCTTTTCAGGAGGTAGTTTTCTATGGTTCATTCACGGCTTCTCCGAAAAATAAAAGATGAAATTGCTGATTTAAGGCGAGAGAATTCTAATTTAAAAGATGAAAACAGTCGTCTCTGGAAAGTTATCCGTGCATTAAATGAGCTCGAGGGTAATCTGGAGGCTTTTTCTACTTCAGAAGATATACTTAACTTGGTGATGAATATACTCGTAATTGCTCTGGAAGCGGTAGATTCCGAGAACGGATCGATCTTGTTGCTGGACGAAGAAACTGATGAGCTAGTATTTGTTGCAGTAGTTGGTGACCGCCAGAAGGAATTGACAGATTTCCGGATTCCAGCGAGCTCTGGTGTGGCGGGGTGGGTAAAAACTTATAAAAAACCTGCCCTGGTAACCGATGTCCGGAAGGATGACCGCTGGATGTCTGCAGTTGATCAATCCATTGGATTCCATACCCAGAGTTTAATGGCAGTGCCATTAATCCTGGAAGAGCGAGTCCTGGGTGTGATGGAAGTGGTTAACTCACTCTCTGAGGATCATTTTACCGATACGGATTTATCACTTGTGCAGCTGGTTGCCAGGCTGGCCTCCTTTGTTTTTGGCTATACCGAAGAGACCCTTAACAATACAGATAATCCTTTTTATGGGAATAATCTCAATTAATTTGTCTCAGAATGATTAGGACTCAATCACCATCGGGGTCTTGACAGATCGGTTTTTTTGATCATAATTAGAGAACATTAACATAGGTCAAATAGAATCATTATAAATCGCTGACGGAGAAAAGTAGCTTGGTTTGACGCTGACAGGGAATGCGGGGCAAAGACTTAGACCCCGCAACAGATTGGAAACCAAGCAAAGTTCCCTCCCGAGTGTTCAGGGGAAAGAAGTAATTCTAGTAGTCTGAGCCGCAGCCCATGCGTTAGATTGGGAACCAATCGCTTACTGAATTCAATAGGCTGTTGGAATAGAGTGAGCCGATGAATCGGCTAAACTGGGTGGTACCGCGGGTAACCCCGTCCCATAAGGGGGCGGGTTTTTTATTTAATGGTTCAATCTGGTGAGTAAAAATCCTGACTGGCAGCTCACATAAATCAGGAGGAGTTATGCAAGACAAACTGGAGCAGATCCAAAAGGAAGCCCTAACGGCTTTAGAGCCAATCGATGACGAGAAGGCTTTAGAAAAATGGCAGGTCAAACACCTCGGACGCAATTCCGCGTTAATGGAAGTGTTTAAAGGATTAGGATCGCTGTCCAAAGAAGAGAAACCCCTAGTAGGTCAGGAAGCCAATCAGGTAAAGATAGCCCTGGAAACTGCTTCTGAGGAAAAGGAAAACCGGTTAAATCAGCACAAGATCTATTTAGCCCTTGAAGAGGAACAGATAGATGTCACCTTGCCTGGTCGAAGAACCACAAGCGGAAGCCTTCATCCAACAACCCATACACTGCGGGAGATCTATCGCGTTTTTGGCGACATGGGATTTCAGATTTACCAATCCCGGGAAGTGGAAACAGATCAGTACAATTTTCAGCTGCTGAACTTCCCTCTCCACCATCCTGCCCGGGATATGCAAGATACTTTCTTTATTTCCAGTGCTGAAGACCGGGGAGATGATCCCCTATTACTCAGAACCCATACTTCGCCAGGACAGATCCATTATATGCAGGAGCATACACAGAAGTATCCTCAGGATCCACCGCCAATTCGGATTATTTTGCCAGGGATGTGCTACAGGTACGAACAGATCACAACCAGGTCTGAGATCCAATTTAATCAGGTGGAAGGATTGGCTGTTGGAGAAGGGATTACTTTTGGAGATTTAAAAGGAACCCTGAGTAATTTTGCCCACAGGATGTTTGGGCAGAATGTAAAAACCAGGTTCCGGGCCTCACACTTTCCTTTTACGGAACCCAGCGCAGAAATGGATGTGGGCTGCTTCTTGTGCGGCGGAGAAGGTTGTTCAGTTTGTAGAGGAGCAGGTTGGTTGGAAATATTAGGCTGCGGAATGGTTCATCCCACAGTTTTGAATAATGGTGGTTTTGACCCCGAGATCTATTCTGGGTTTGCCTTCGGGATGGGTCCAGAGCGGATTACCATGATGCGCCACCGGATTGAAGATATTCGTTATTTCTGGGCTAATGACCTGCGATTTATAGACCAATTCTAATCCGGTTCAAGATTTGCGTCTATTTTGGACCGCGGGAAAGGATATTTACGATGAAAGTACCAATATCTTGGATGAAAGAATATGTTGAAATAAACTTGTCGATCGGTGAGCTGGCATCCAGGCTGACCCTGGCAGGATTGGAAGTAGAGGAGATTCGTTATGTTGGTCTGCCAATTCCAGAGGGGAAGCTGCAGGCAGCAAAAATAAGCGGGTTTTCCTGGCATCCAGAACAAATTGTGGTCGGAGAGATCCATGAAGTGCTGCCTCACCCAAACGCTGATCGCCTGGTCCTTTGCCGTCTGGATGACGGCAACAAGGAACATACTGTGCTGACCGGTGCGCCAAATCTATTCCCCTATTTAGGAAAAGGCGTGCTTGATCCTCCTTTGAAAGTTGCCTACGCCCGGGAAGGTGCTACGATCATTGATGCGTACAATGAATCTAAAGAAACGGTAACCACGACCCTGAAAAGAAAAAAAATCCGGGGAGTAGATTCTTATTCAATGGCTTGTTCGGAACGGGAACTGGGGATTTCTGAAGATCATGAGGGTATCATCCTGCTGGATTTAGATGCTCCCACTGGACAGCCTTTGGTGGAGTACATGGGGGATGTTGTACTGGATATTGCCATTACACCTAATATTGCCAGGGTAGCAAGTATTCTTGGTGTTGCCCGGGAAGTTGCAGCAATTACTGATGGGAAATTGATCCCCCTCTCCCTGGAGTCGGTGATGGAAGGAGATCCGATTCAAGGACGAGTCTCCATTGAAATCAAGGAACCTGAACTGAATCCACGATTTGTATTGGGATTAATTGAAAACGTGGAAAGGAAA
The DNA here is from genome assembly GCA_030609055.1 of Chloroflexota bacterium. Classification (GTDB taxonomy): domain Bacteria; phylum Chloroflexota; class Anaerolineae; order Anaerolineales; family UBA11858; genus B10-G9. The sequence continues at coordinate 12,396 of JAUWCZ010000015.1, forward strand.
CCCAGTCCCTATTGGGTCCAACGCAGATTAAAGTTGGCTGGTATTCGCCCCATTGACTGTGTTGTGGATGCCACCAATTACACCATGCTTGAGATCGGAGAACCGCTGCATGCGTTTGATTATGACGTCCTGCAAAAAAGAGCAAAAGGGAAATCCCCTAAAATTATCACTCGCAGGGCATCTCCCGGTGAGAAACTGACCACTCTTGATGATATCGAAAGGAAACTGGATGATTTTACGGTGCTGGTCACCGATCAGGCTGGTCCCCTCTCTCTGGCAGGTGTGATGGGAGGAGCTGAGTCAGAAGTCAGCGAGAAGACCCAAAATGTACTGCTGGAGGGAGCTGCCTGGAATTATGTAAACATTCGTAAAACTGTGTCCGCCCAGGGTCTTCCTTCAGAAGCTGCTTATCGATTTGAACGAGGTGTACACCCTGCCATAGCACCTCAGGGTGTGCTGCGTTGTCTGGAGTGGATGCGACAATGGACAGGAGGGATGGTTGCACAAGGATTGGTGGATGCCTATCCTCTTCCACCGGTTGACTCTCAAGTAGAGCTCACTCCTCAGGATATCCAACGCTGGTTGGGTATCTCACTCTCCGCAGATGAGATAGGGAAACTGCTTGAGAAGCTTGAGTTTGATGTCAAAATCAAGAAAGATAAACTTACGGTCCAGACTCCTCCCCATCGTCTGGATATAGGTGTGGAGATGGTCGGAAAGGCGGATCTGATGGAAGAAATCGCCCGGGTGTACGGGTATGATAGGATTCCTGAAACCAATCTTGCCGATGGGCTCCCCAACCAGGTAGGAAATCGAAATCTAGATTTGGAGGATAAAATCCGCGATAAATTGGCAGGAATAGGTCTACAGGAAATTGTTACCTATCGGATCACCTCTCCTGAGGCAGAAGAACGCTCACTGCCGCCTGGTCAAAGGTTACCAGTTGAGGATTATTTGAAACTTACTAATCCTATCAGCTCGGATAAAACTATTTTACGCCGGGATTTACTAGCCAGTGTTTTAGAGATCGTGGAACGCAATCACCGAAACAGGGAAAGAATTGCCTTATTTGAAATCGGTCCTGAATTTCACCCTCCAGACGATGAAAAAACCCTGGTTAAAGAATGGCGAAAACTAGCTATTGTGTTAACTGGAACCCGCGCATATCCCTCCTGGCAGAACGCAGATCGGGAACTGATGGATTATTATGATTTGAAAGGACTGGTTGAGGAACTGCTGGCTGACCTTCATATCGAAAAGGTCAGCTACATGCCAGAAAACACACCGAATTTTCACCCTGGCAAGTGTGCCCGGATTGAAAAAGAAGGCTTAACTCTGGGGATCATGGGTGAAATCCACCCTATTGTAAAAACTAATTATAAACTTCCCGAACCCCCACTGATGGCAGCTGTCTTAGATTTGGACTGTTTGCTAAACGAGGTAGTTGACCTCTTTGATGTGGAAACGATTCCGGACCAACCACCTGTTCTGGAGGATTTAGCTCTGGTAGTTAATGAAGATATCCCTGCCCAGGCTGTTCAATCGCTCATTCTTCAAACTGGCGGATCAATCCTGACAGAAGTGCGATTATTTGATGTCTACCGGGGAGATCAAGTAGGTGATGGAAAAAAGAGCCTCGCCTACAGCCTGGTTTATCAGCATCCAGAGAAGACACTCACAGACAAAGAGGTTGCATCTGTCCGGAATAAAATTGTCAAGAGGTTGGAAAAGGAATTGGGGGCAAAACTTCGAGATTGGTAGGGATGATGAAAAGGGACCAGGTCCTTTTAAAGTACCTGGTCCCTTTTTTTATCTAAAATCGTAGATCCCTTCAACTATCGGATAGGTTTTACTACAGGTTGGACAAAGGAACTGATTTGTTTCAAGCTCCTGCTCTGGTAGCACCTCACCGCATTCTGGACACTGGAAAAAACCAGCCGATTCTTCCACCTGGTGGGTTTTAGATGCTTGACTGCGGGTGAAAACACTGGGGGAAAGCTGCCACCAGCTGCCGGTTGGCTGGAGGATAGAGTCCAGAAAAACCAGGACCTGTGTAGGGATCCCTTTCTTAAGGAGATTTATTCGGAAGTGGGATACAGTCAATTGTTTTTCCAATTCAAAACCAGCCTCAGCCAACCATTTCCTGATGCTCTTAGGGTGGAAATCGAAATTCAGGTCAGCAAACTCTACTGCTTCAAGAGAAAATGGGCTCCATTCCTGACGTCCAAACATGTAACGGAGAATCGCTTTTAGATTTTGTTTATTGGCATATTCCAGTATGAATGGACTTTTGGAAATCAGCACCCGCTGCACTTGATTTAATGCTGCCAGGGGATCTTTCATATGATGCAGGGTCCGAATCATGGTAGCGCCATCAAAAAGATCCTTTACAAAGGGCAACCGGTAGACATCACCGGCAACATAAATAAATCTCTCACAGCGCCCCAGGTGTTCTTGGGCTTGTTGGAGCTGGGTAAGGGAATAATCCAGTAAAACCACTCGCTGGAATCCTCTGTAGCGGGGCGTGTTGCGCCCAGCGCCGGCGCCGATTTCCAGCAGCAGGTTCCCCTGATCAGGTAGCAACCGTTTCAAAGCGATTCTTTCGGAGTGATCTTCATATTCCCGATCACCCTCATCCCAGAAGCTAGCCTGGTAATCTGAGCCTTCATAATCAATTATGGGAGGTTTTTCCGGCGAAGTACTCATTCTTATTACTTATCTAGAACTGAATATGTCACTGTAGAATCTAGTGATTGTTATAAGTAGTGAGTTAGTTTCAGTCAGCGGCCGTTGTATCCCCGACCTACTCCACGATAGCGGAAGCCAAATTCAGCCATTTTTTCCGGATCATAGATGTTGCGTCCGTCAAATAGTACCGCTTCGTTCATGGCTTCATTAATCCGTTTGAGATCAAGCTGACGGAATTCATTCCACTCAGTATTGACCATCAATAGATCACAGCCTTCGGCCAGTATATAGGGGTTTTCAACCATTTCTACATCTGGTAGCAGTTTGGCTGCTTCTTTCATTGCAATGGGATCAAACGCGCGCACCCTGGCGCCGTCGTCGATGAGCAACCTGGCGATAGTGACTGAGGGAGCGTCGCGCATGTCATCCGTGTTGGGTTTAAACGATAAACCCAGTAAACCGATGGTCTTACCTGTTAGGTCCTCATTATTCAAGAGGGATTTTACCTGTTCCACAGCCATGACTCGGCGGTCGGTATTTATTTCCATTACCGAGTGCAGCAGTTGAGGATGGCGGCCCTTTTCTTCTGCCATAAAGGCGAGGGCTTTCACGTCTTTAGGGAAACAGGATCCACCGTAACCAATCCCGGCATTGAGGAAAGCAGGACCAATCCGGGAGTCATACCCCATGCCGTTTGAGACCTCCATCACATCAGCACCGAGGTCTTCGCAGATGTTCGCAATCTCGTTAATGAAGGAAATCTTAGTGGCCAGGAAGGCATTAGATGCATATTTAATCATTTCTGCGGTCCGCAGATCAGTTACTACAATAGGAGCCCGCAGCGGGAGATGCAGCTGGGCAACCTTATCAGCTGCTTCTTCGTCCAAAGAGCCGACAACGATTCGGTGAGGATTCATGAAATCCCCGATCGCAGATCCTTCCCGGAGAAATTCTGGGCAGGAGACAACTGAAAAACCAACAGCATCCGGGTTTTGCTCATAGATAATATCGGAAACCCAGTCTCCGGTCCCGACTGGAACGGTGGATTTATTGATTATGATCATTCCTTCATTGATATGGTCGGCAATTGAACGAGCTGCGGTAGCTACGTATTGTAAATCTGCTTCCCCATCAACACCGGATGGTGTGCCAACGGCGATGAATACGAATTCAGCATCCTTTAACCCTTCTTTGTAAGAAGTTGTAAAACTAATCCGATTAGCTTCTACATTGCGGTCAATCAACTCTTTTAACCCGGTTTCGTAGATGGGCATAGTCCCTTTTTTCAGACCGGCGATTCTATCCTTGTCGATATCCAGCGCGCGGACCTTGTTTCCAAGATCTGCAAAACATGCCGCAGTGACAATACCGACATACCCGACACCTACAACACAGATGTTCTTCATAGATCATCCTTTCCTAAAACTGGTACTTTGCGATTATTTTTCAGGTCAAATCTTACCATACCTGTCCCCTTTTTGCAGGGTAGTTAATGTATGTCGCAATTGAGATTCCTTGCGGTGGACCTCCTGCAAACAGGATTGTAAATACCTCATCTCAATCATAACACTAGTCTGCTGGTCTTAATATATAATATGAATGCCATGATATAAAGCCCTGGAGCAATTGAAGGAGCATCTTATGTCTGAACCCCGTGAAGTCCGTGCCCCGCGGGGCACAACTAGAAAATGTAAAAACTGGCAAATAGAAGCTGCGTACCGGATGCTTCAGAACAATCTTGACCCAGAGGTCGCCGGAGACCCCGATCGGCTTGTGGTCTACGGAGGAAGCGGTAAAGCTGCTCGGAGCTGGGAGGCATTTGATGCCATCCTTGAAAGCCTGATTAAGCTGGAGGAGGATGAAACGCTACTCGTTCAATCCGGTAAACCGGTTGCGGTGTTTACGACCCATTTAGACGCGCCGAGAGTGCTGATCGCTAATTCAAATCTGGTCCCATTTTGGGCAACTCAGGAACATTTTGATAGTTTGGTGGCCCAGGGATTGATGATGTATGGTCAGATGACCGCAGGATCCTGGATCTATATTGGTACCCAGGGCATCCTGCAGGGGACCTACGAAACTCTGGGCTCATTGGCTGCACAGCAGGGTTGGTCATCCTTGAAGGGAAAATTTGTGCTGACAGCCGGTTTAGGAGAAATGAGTGGTGCTCAACCCCTGGCGATAACCATGAACGAAGGAGTGGGTTTGATAGTTGAAGTAGACCCTGCCCATGCCCGTAGAAAATTGGATATTGGCTACGTGGATGATGTTCAGGAGGATCTTGATCAAGCGCTGGGAATTATCGATGAGTACAAAACAGCTGGAAAAGCAATCTCAATTGGTCTGATAGGAAACGCTGCTGAAGTATTGCCGGAGCTGGTGAAGCGGGGAGTGATCCCAGATGTAGTAACCGATCAAACTTCCGCCCATGACGCGTTGGATTATGTTCCCCTTGGATTACGGATTGAGGAGGCAGAGGAACTCCGGAATGGGGATCCTGATCAATACCGCCACCGGTCACGGCAGTCCATGGCGGTGCATGTGGAAGCAATGCTGGCTATGCACCGTGCAGGAGCAGTGGTATTTGATTACGGGAACAATATCCGCCAGCAAGCTTATAATCAGGGTGTTAAAAATGCTTTTGATTTCCCCGGCTTTGTCCCCGCCTTTATCCGCCCGCTCTTCTGCCAGGGCAAAGGTCCATTCCGATGGGTCGCATTATCTGGTGACCCGGAGGATATTTACCGCACAGATGAAATTATTCTGGAGCTTTTCCCGAAAGACAAGCACCTTAAGCGTTGGATAAAGATGGCCCGGGAGAGGATTCCTTTCCAGGGGCTGCCAGCTCGAATCTGCTGGTTGGGGTACGGGGAGCGAGTACAAGCGGGGTTGGCATTTAATAACCTGGTCGCCGAAGGGGAAGTTTCAGCGCCGATTGTGATTGGGCGGGATCATCTGGACTCCGGATCTGTAGCATCACCCAATCGGGAAACAGAAGGTATGAAAGATGGAACAGATGCGGTTAGCGACTGGCCCATTCTTAATGCATTAATTAATGCGGTTGGCGGAGCTACCTGGGTGTCCTTTCACCATGGAGGTGGGGTGGGCATTGGCTACAGCCAGCACGCCGGTCAAGTGATTGTTGCTGATGGTACCTTTGAGGCTGCCCGACGATTGGAGAGAGTGCTGACAACTGATCCGGGTATGGGGATTGTCCGCCACGCAGATGCGGGATATCCATCTGCGATTGATGCAGCCAAAAAGCATGGGATTAAGATCCCCATGCTTGATTGACCTAAATCTTTAATTTAAACTTTTATAATGCCTCGTGAGATTATGCTTCCCTCGTCTGCAGGAGAAATCGCAATATGAATAGAATTGGAATTCTAACCAGTGGTGGAGATGCACCGGGCATGAACGCAGCCCTTAGATCTGCAGTCCGGACAGCATTGGATCTTGGGATTGGTATATATGGCATCTGGGAAGGATATCAGGGGATGGTTGATGGGGGAGATCGGATCAGGGAGCTGACCTGGGAATCTGTAGGAGGGATTTTACAAAGGGGAGGAACAATTATTGGTACTGCCCGATGCAAAGATTTCCGGACCAGGGAAGGACGCCTGAAAGCCGCCAGGAATCTGGTGAATAACGGCATTGATGGCTTAATTATCATCGGAGGGGATGGCAGTTTAACAGGCGGAGCTATTTTTCGGGAAGAATGGCCAGAGTTAATAGCTGATTTGATCCAATCCGGGGAAATTCCGCCCGACAGTGCCGAAGATTATCCTAATCTGGTGATTGCAGGTTTGCCGGGGTCTATTGATAATGATATGTATGGTACCGAGATGACGATCGGGGCTGATACTGCGCTGCATAGGATCACCGAAGCAATTGATGCCATCACCAGTACCGCATCCTCTCATCAACGCAGTTTTGTTGTTGAGGTGATGGGCAAGAATTGCGGATACCTGGCGATGATGGGCGCTCTGGCAGCGGGTGCCGACTGGGTTTTTATTCCGGAAGTACCACCTGATCCAGAAAGTTGGAAGGAGGAGATGTGTCAAGCGCTTAGCACCGGACGCAAAGCAGGGCGCCGGGACAGCATTGTGGTAGTGGCCGAGGGGGCTTGCGACAAAAAAGGGAATCCCATCACCAGCCAGGAGATAAAAATAACCCTGGAAAAAAAGCTTGGAGAAGATACCCGAATTACAATCCTCGGGCATGTCCAACGGGGAGGTTCTCCGACGGCATTTGACCGCAACCTGGGAACGATTTTAGGCTACTCAGCCGTGAATGAACTCAAGGAAACCAAACCAGAAGATGAACCGCAGTTGATCGGCATGCGGGGGAACAGGGTGGTGAGTTCCCCCCTGATGGAATGCGTTGAGATCACCAAACAAATATCAAATTACGCAGATGAAAACCAGTTTGACAAGGTGCTGGAATTACGCGGATCTGGTTTCCAGGCAACTTATCAAATCCTTCAAACCTTATTGCAGGCTGGTCCGAATCCGGTAGAAAAACCCAAAAATCCTTTCCGGATCGCGGTGATGCATTCCGGGGGACCTGCTCCTGGAATGAATACGGTTGTTAGGGCGGCCGTCCGCTGGGGATCAGATCAGGGTCACACCATGCTTGGAATCTCTAATGGATTTCCCGGTTTGATTGAGGGAGACCTCAAGGAACTGTCCTGGATGGATGTCAGCGGTTGGGTAAGTCAGGGTGGGGCAGAGATAGGTACTAACCGTACAATACCAAACGAAGGAGATTTCTATTCCATTGCCCGAACGATTGAGCAGGAACAGATTGATGGCATATTGCTTATTGGAGGTGAATCCGGGTATGACAGTGTGTACGGTATGTTCAGCCGGCAAAAAGACTTTCCTACCTTCCGGATTCCTATCGTCTGTCTACCCGCTACAATTGACAATGACCGACCGGGATCTGAATTGAGCATTGGTGCAGATACAGCCTTAAATAGCATTGTCTATGCTGTGGACCAGATAAAAAGGTCTGCGGTGGCTTCCCGCCGTTGTTTTGTGGTTGAAACAATGGGTCGATACTGTGGTTACCTGGCACTGATGAGCGGATTAGCCACGGGAGCAGAGCGGGTATACATCCACGAGGAAGGAATAACACTTAAGGATCTGCAGGATGATGTTGATCACCTGGTTACGGGATTCAACCAAGGCAAACGATTGGGATTGTTGATCCGCAATGAAAGTGCCCATCCCGTATATACGACAGACTTTATGGTTCGTCTTTTTGAAGTGGAAGGTAAAGAAATCTTTGACGTACGTCAGGCAATTCTTGGACACCAGCAGCAAGGTGGAAATCCAACCCCCTTCGATCGCATCCAGGGAACCCGACTGGCGGTCCAGAGTATCGATTTCATCCTTAAAGAGATTGGCAAGAAAGACCCCCGGACAGTGTTCATTGGATTGGAAGGGGGAAAGATCCAATTTACAGGGATGGAGGATTACACTAGTCTTGAAGATTGGGAATACGGTCGACCCATTTCTCAGTGGTGGATGGATTTGCGACCGATCGCCCGGCTTCTGGCTCAGCCCGGTCCTCAGCAGTGGAAATAATCCCTCGGAGAAAGAGGAATATGAAACCCTGAAAAAAAGCCTTTCAGGGTTTTATATTACCTGCTGAGATATTTTAGAAAAGGTATTTTTCCACCTGTACGTTATCCCGGCCAAGCATGTCTCTGAGTTGATTTAGAAGTGCCTTGGTTACCTTGGTGGATGCATTGGGAAACTCAAGCAGGTGACTTTGATCGTTTTCAGTAATCTGAAATGTGAATCGATCTGTTCCTGGATAACTGATAAGCGTCCCATACACCTGGCGCAGCCTGAGTTTATCACGCAAGGTATCCCCCCTGTTTTTAATGATTATTGTGATCAAATAGGTGGCATCTTCCTCGAGGATCAAAGATTCCGCTCTATCCAGAGGTATTTGTTCACTTTTCTGGACTAATTGCCCTGGCTCTGGATCTGGCTCACTCTCTGGTTCCTTTTTCCAATCGGGAGGAAAAGTATCAGGTACCGGAGGAGCGCTGCTCCCTGGATCTTCCGAAATTTCTGGTATTACCTCTACCGGGTCAGGGATCTCTTCTACCGGCGTAACCACGGGAGGAGGGTTTTCCACAGGAGGTTGCCTGGTGGTGCTGGGTGTTTCCTGTACTGATTCAATCTGTGAAATGTGGGTTGCCACCTGATCGACCAGGACTTTAGTCTCCCCTCCGTTGGCATCGGCTTTTCCTTTAACATAGATGATTTCATCAAATCTGATATTTTCCGCGTATTTTTTCCAGGTATTGGGGAAGATCACCAGATCTATCATCCCCTGGATATCCTCAATGGTAGCAAAAGCCATGGATTTGCCGTTTTTAGTCTGGTGCTGGCGAATTTTTGTGACAATCCCTGCAACCCTGACACGTTCCTGGTGTTTGGCTTCATTCAGATCCTGGGCAAAGTGGGTTACGTACTGTTTCAAACTTTCCATCACAGTGCTCAGAGGATGATCTGAGACATAAAGGCCGATCAACTCCCGTTCCCAATCCAATTGAGCTCTGCGGCTGATATTTGTTTTTGCATCCGGCAATTTTATGGTTTCAGTTAATCCGGTTCCATCACCAAACATTGAGAATTGGCCAGCATCAGCCGCCTGGAAGTTGGATGAGCTGACGGCGATAATCCGGTCCATGGATTCCAGTAAAGCTGGCCGGTTTCCAAAATCATCCAGAGCACCAACCTGAATAAGAGATTCAAGGGCTCGTTTGCCGACTTTCCGCATATCCACTCGCCGGAGAAAATCATTCACATCCTGGAAGGGCTGTTCGTCTCGACCTTGAATGATCATCTCAACAGGTCCTTCCCCGACATTTTTTATTGCCCCCAATCCAAACCGGATGCAGGATTCTCCTCTAGGGTTGTCTTCAATTGTGAATCCATAACAGCTGAAGTTAACATTAGGTGCTAAGACCTCGATTCCCATCTGCCTGCATTCTGAGGCATACAGGGTGACTTTATCAGTGTTGTTCTGGTACACGGTGAGCAGGGCCGCCATGTATTCGACCGGGTAGTGAGTTTTCAGGTAGGCTGTCTGAACCGAGATTAATCCATAATCCGCTGCATGGGCCTTGTTGAATCCATACCGGGCAAATTTCTCCCAGTCGGTGAAGATTTGTTCCGCCGTTTTTTGATCCACCCCGCGGTTGACAGCGCCGCTGATGAATTTCTTCTTGTGTTTCTTAAGATCTGCTTCTTTCTTCTTGGCAACAGCTTTCCGCAGACTGTCCGACTCGGATGGTGTGTAACCCGCAATCGCGACAGCGCTGTGCATGATTTGCTCCTGGTAGACAGGGATACCAAAGGTTTCCTCGTAGATAGGAATCAAATCCTCATGCCGGTAGCTAATTTCCTGCCTGGAATGCATGCGGTCAATATAATCCGGAATGAAATCCATCGGTCCGGGACGGTATAGGGCGACCATGGCAATGACATGTTCCAGGCGTGTGGGTTTCATTTCCTTAAGATAGCGGCGCATGCCTGAGCTTTCTACCTGGAATAGACCGATTGTTTCACCCCTCCCGATCAATTCAAATGTTTCTGGATCATCAGCTGGGATTGTATCGAGGGTGAAATTAATCCCATGCCGTTCTTCTATAAATTGACTGGTCAGCGCCATAATGGTCAGAGTAGAAAGTCCCAGGAAATCAATTTTAAGCAGGCCGAGTTTATCAACCACAGACATTTCGTACTGCGTAACAGTATTAATTGGGCTGTCGCCTATATTTCCAGTCGGTCTGTGGAGAGGTGTGTATTCCTCTACAGGACGGTCAGTGACAACCACTCCAGCCGCATGTGTGCCGGCATTGCGGACAGTGCCTTCCACTCCCTTGGCTGTGTTAATTAAACTTTGTAGATAGGGGGCATCATTATAAAGCTGCTGAAATTCGGGGGATTTTACCAGTGCTTCTTCGATGCTCATCGGAGGTAGATTAGGTATGGCTTTAGCAACCCTGTCTACTTCTTGAAGAGGAATGTCCATGACCCGTCCGACATCCCGGATGGCTGCCCGGGCTTTCATAGTCCCAAAGGTGATGATCTGGGCAACTTTGTCATGTCCATATTTATCGGCGCAATAATGCATCATTTCCGCTCGCCGGTCATCCGGAAAATCCAGATCGATATCAGGCATGGAAACCCGACCTGGATTTAAAAACCTTTCGAAGATTAATTTATGTTCCAGCGGGTCGATGGGGGTGATTTCCAGGCAGTAAGATACGATGGATCCAGCCGCAGAGCCGCGGGCGTTGTACCAGATCCCATTTTTCTGCGCGTATTGGATCAGATCCCAGACAATCAGGAAATAGGCATCAAAACCCATGGATTTGATGATATCCAGCTCATATGTCAGCCGTTCCCGGATTACTGGATCGTCAGCCCGGTCTCCATAACGTTTACGCAAACCTCTTTCACATAACTCTTTTAGAAAACTATCCGGGGTTTTTCCCTCCGGAACAGGAAAGTTGGGTAGATGGTATTCCTTAAACTCAAGATCCACATTACAGCGTTCTGCAATCAGGAGGGTGTTCTCGATTGCTCCTGGCACTTCTGCGAAGATTGTTCTCATTTCCTGCGGAGTGCGCAAGTAATAGGTCTCATCAGTCATCCGCATGCGGTCTGGATCGCTGAGAATCTTTCCAGTTTGAATGGCAAGGAGAACATCCTGGAGATAAGCATCATTCGGGTTGATGTAATGGACGTCATTGGTGGCAACAAACTGAGCATTATAACGGGGACCCATTTCAATAAGAGCCCGGTTGATTTTTTCCAGTTCTGGGATTTCATGTTGCTGCAGTTCCAGGAAAAAATTCTCTGGTCCAAAGACCTCATAATACCAATTCATTTTTTTCTGGGCGTCTTCAAGTTTTCCCTGGTTAATTGCCCGGGGAATTTCTGCTGCCATACATCCAGAAGTCGCAATCAATCCTTCTGCATGGGCGGCGAGAAAATCATGATCAATCCGGGGTAAATAATAAAATCCATCCAGTTGAGCAGCTGTGGCGATTTTTAGCAGGTTTTTGTAGCCAATCTGATTCTCCGCCAGTAGAAGTAAATGAGAGGAGCGCTTGTCATACTGCGGATCACGGTCTTTCATTCCCCGGGCAGCGAGATACCCTTCCACTCCAATGATAGGTTTAAGATCAACCTCATTCGCTGCGTGATAAAAATCAACAACACCGTACATAGTGCCGTGATCAGTAATTGCCAGAGCGGGCATATCCAATTCTTTAGCCCGTTTTACCAGCGCATTAATATTGCTTAAACCATCAAGGATTGAATATTCTGTATGGACGTGGAGGTGAGTAAAAGACATAGGCAGAACGATTAAAATAATTGTAGAGTGAACTATCCTTATTATACGCTTGATTAATCCGTTTGCGTTAGGCAGCTAGACAAAAATCAGCAGATTTACCTTAAAAATTTCTACCCCCCAGCCGCGTAATCTATGGAAGTGGGCAGGAATAAAGAAAATGTCTTGTTGAGATGCGGAGGAAGAATTTTACCCTTAATTGGTGAGAGCCGGGTGCGCCATTACCCGACTCTCTCTAAGGAGGAGAAGAAGAGAAATTCCCTTTCTGATATCAGTGTAGCATTTGGTCTAATTTGCTGCTTGACGACAACCTGACGCTTTCCCTACGCTTGTTATACGCTGAAGGGGTAATTCAGAGTGGTATACTGAGCATGGAAATCCCGACTCTGATCACGGGAGGAGATGCTATGAAACCGACGATTTTTTTGAATGTTCTCCAGACTGATACTCTAGGATTGATTGGTATTTCTGTGACGAAGAGAGGATTAAGAAGGCTGCGGATGTTCCAGGATAATAGAGAGGAATTTTTAGTCCTGAACGAAGACTACCGGGAAGGGGACTATGTCTTCTCGGACCAGGAAACAAGACCTGTAATCAACCAGCTGCAAGCATATCTCGCTTATGAGATTAAACAGTTTTCTTTGCCTATTGATTGGTTCGGATATACCGACTTTCAGAAGGCAGTTCTTCAAGAGACCTTGGCGATTCCTTATGGGGAAACCAGATCCTACGGACAGATAGCGGCAGCAATCGGCAATCCAAAAGCCTCCCGGGCTGTGGGGCAGGCAGAAAAATCGAACCAGGTACCGCTGGTAGTTCCCTGTCACCGGGTGATTGGTTCGGATGGCAGTCTGACGGGCTATGGCGGAAAGAGCAACCTGGACCTAAAAGCGTGGCTGCTGGATTTTGAAACCAGAGGATTAAAGCGGGGAAGGACTTAATCAATCCAGATTACAGCCTGGTTTCCAAGCACGCCCCAGGATTTTTGAAACTCTTTTTTATAGCGGGTATATACCTTGGCTCCATCCAGGACCGTGACTTTGTGTTCTGTGTAGCCGATCACAATCACTGTGTGCTCGAACCTGGCGACGGTGGTAACCGCTCCTCCGGAGGCAGTATAAGATACCGGTGTCCCCAGATTAACATGACCAACTATCCAGACAATCACTGGTTGTCCGGCGGCTATCTCGGCTTTTAGTTCCTTATAAGTCATTCCCCTGACCGCTTTGGCTTTTAAACCGAATTCACGCAATCGATGGGCAACTGGTTTGGAGTGTACACCATAAGGGGCAGGCGGGATTTGCCCCCAGCTCCCGTACACACTGCCGACAAATCCTTTGTCTGGATTATCGTGAACAGGAAGACCATTAAAAAAGGTGTATTCATTGATGGATTTTCCAAAATAGGCTGCCCAATCTACTGCAGAACGGGATTCGCAGCTGAGTGGCATGGATTGTCGATACCCGGCGATCCCCTTTAATTTGCCGCTTGAAGGGAGGGTCCCAGTGGGTGTGAAGGAAGGTGTTGGAGATGCAGTTGGGGATGCTGTTGGTGTTGAGGTTAATGGTGAGGGGGGAAATGGTGTAGGTGTATAGGACGCCGCGGTGGTGGGAGTTTCCGTGTGTGACACAGGTGATGGAACTACAGTTATCTTTATTCCAGGATCCGGCTGGCGATTGAAGAATAAGAAAACAAAAAATCCGCCCAGAATCATCACATTCGCCCCCAGAATTGTTGTTCCGACGGAGAAAAAGGATCTAATTTGAGGGAGGGACGATCCCAATCGTCCTCCCCAAAGCCGATTGATAGTGGTTGTTAGCTTCATATCTATTAAAATTGGAAATAAACCGCGCCGCCAGTAACGAAAAAGTATTCTAATTATACTCAATCCTGTTCCAGAATAAATAGGTGCTATTAATAATTACAGCGCTGTAAGGTTCTCCAATACCCGGCGCGGTGTGAGGGTGGATTCATGACCTGAAATGATAGTTAATGATTGTATAATGGGGATCGAAAGTTATCTTGTACCATCCATTTAGGATGCTTATGAATACAAATCACAAATTATCTCCCCGGGCTGTAGTTATGTCGAAGGCAATTGGATTACTAATCCTGGTGGGATTATCCGCCTGCCAGGGTAGAAATTTACTGGCTACCGCTGAGAACCCCTTAACCAAAGCCACAGATCTGCCACTGGAAGAGTATCTAAACCCAATTCAGGCAGAATCTAATCTTTTAACAATTACACCATCTTCGCAAGTAGACCCTGTCCAAACCGCGGCGCTGACGGAAAAATGGGTTGAAATGATCACCATCACTGTCCTTTATGATAATTACCCTTATCAGGAAGGCCTGGAAACCGGTTGGGGATTCTCAGCGTTTGTAACTTACAAAGATCAAAATGTGCTTTTTGATACCGGCGCTTCCGGATTGATTCTGCTTGAAAATATGGCAGAAATGAATATTAAACCAGGGGATATTCAAAATGTGGTCTTATCTCATGAACACAACGATCATACTGGCGGACTTCAGTCTTTGCTTACTGCTGGGGCAGATCCAATAATCTATCTGCCGCCGTCGTTTTCCTCATCTTTTAAAAAGCAATTTGACGCTCAGGCAGAAGTGATTGAAGTATTCCCAGGACTACCGATTGGGGAGAGAATCAGTACCAGCGGTGAAATAGGTGGATTCCCACCGGAACAAGCCCTGGTGATTGATACCTCACAGGGATTAGTTGTTATCACCGGGTGTGCCCATCCCGGCGTGGATAAAATGGTTCTGGCAGCAAAACGGCATTTTAAGGAAGATATTTACCTGGTGTTGGGAGGGTTCCACCTGGGCAATGCCAGTTCTACTCAAGTGGATCAGATTATCACTGAATTTCGACGCATCGGGGTGGATCATGTTGCCCCCTGCCATTGCACAGGAGATCGGGCGATTGCTCAATTTAAGGAAGCCTTCGAGGATCATTTCATCCAGGTGGGCACAGGAACAGTGATTGAGATCGAAAGTTAACGATCGGACAACTCAACAAGAAAAGAATAAGAGTTGATTCATACCAGGAACTTGTAAAAGGGTATCGACCAGAGAGGTGAGTTATTATGACGAACATCCAAAACCCAGCCAAGAAGGCAGGCACTCTGGTTAAGCAAGGATACCATTGAGCTGAAGCTATCATGATCGCCGTGGGCGAACATCAATTAGGTCCGCTGGAAGATCGGGAAATCAGAATGTCTACTGGATTTGCAGGAGGAATTGGGAGTACCTATCTTGAAAACTGCGGCGCCTTTTCAGCCGGGGTGATGATTATTGGTGGTCTGTATGGTAGAACATCAGCCGAGGAGGATGACCAGGTATGCCAGGATTTGGTGGCAAAATACCGGGAACGATTTAAGGAGTGTTTTGAGACCCTGAATTGTGGGGAATTGAGGATCGAAAAATATGGTTCGGGTGGGGAAGAACCCTGTTCAACCCTAGTTGAACGGGCTGTCCGGATATTGTTTGAGGTTATCCAGGAATATCAAGCCTGAAATCAGTAGGTTGTGCAGGATATAGACCGGATTATTTTAGTCCCTTTTTATGCCGGGTCTTTATGGACTGGATTTCCTGTTCAGACAGATCCGGGAGTTCTTCGGTGGTTTTAATGCCCAAGACTTTCCGCTGGGCTTCCCTCCAGCGAGATAACCTTTCCTCTATTTCAGGCTCATATCCCTGGGTGGAAGGGCGGTAGAAGTAAGTACCTAACAGGTTCTCAGGTAGGTATTGTTGGGGCAGGAAGTGGTCCGGATGAGCATGGGGGTATTGATACCCCGCCCCATGTCCCAGGGCTTTCCCATCCCGACTGGCATCTTTGAGGTGCGATGGCACCCCGATCCGGCTGGACTTTTCAATCATGTCATAAGCCTTAAAATAGGCCCCAGCAGAATTGGATTTTGGAGCAGTAGCAAGATACAGCACTGCTTCAACAATCGGGTAAACACCTTCCGGCAAACCGATGTAATCAAAGGCTTGAGCGGCGGCATTGGCAACTATAAGACCCATTGGATCTGCCAATCCGATGTCTTCTCCCGCGGAGATAATCAGACGACGCAGGATGAAGCGGGGATCTTCCCCGGCGTAGAGCATCTTTGCCAACCAATACAGCGCGGCATCCGGGTCTGAGCCGCGGATTGATTTGATAAAAGCAGAGATGGTATCGTAATGGGCATCACCATCCTTGTCATAGAGCACTGCCCGGCGCTGGATGGAATCCTGGGCAATATCCAGGGTGACCCGGATATTCTTCTTCCCATCTGGCGGGGTGGACTCAACTGCTAACTCCAGTGCGTTTAACGCATTACGGCCATCCCCTCCAGCAACTCGGATCAGGTGGGCTTTGGCATCCTCTTCCAGGATTACCGGTAAATTACCATATCCGTGCTCTTTATCCTTCAGGGCGCGGTCCAACAAGGTTTGGATATCCTCATCTGTGAGTGACTTAAGCTGGAAGATCCGCGAGCGGGATACCAGTGCGCTGTTGACTTCAAAGTAGGGGTTTTCGGTCGTGGCGCCAATCAGGGTGATGGTGCCGTTTTCCACATAAGGAAGCAACCCATCCTGCTGGGCTTTATTCCAGCGGTGCACCTCGTCCACAAACAGAATAGTGCGTTTCTGATACATTTTTCGAAGATCGCTGGCTTCCTTGATGACCAGGCGAAGATCCGCCTTGCCAGCCATCACAGCGGATAGACTTGTGAAGTGGGACTCAGTATGGTTGGCGATAACCATTGCCAGAGTAGTTTTTCCTGTTCCGGGAGGTCCCCAGAAAATCAGCGAAGAAAACAGGCGGTCTGTCATTATGGCCCGATGGAGCAATTTCCCCTCTCCGACAATGTCCTCCTGTCCCACAAACTCATCCAGTGTGCTCGGACGCAGCCTGGCTGCCAGGGGGGCTTTCTTTTTCAGGTCCTGTTCCATGGCGTGGTCGAATAGATCCATGAGCCTATTTTATCATGCAGGGTTAATCCGGTGTATTTTATGAAATTTACCCCCTTGATAGAGAAGAGGCAGCCCAAACCAGCCTGAAAAGTATTAGACAGATGCCCTTTGATAGTAAAATTTATACTAAATCGGGCAATTTGGAGCTCTACAGAATCAAATGTCACCCTAATGTCGTGAACACGACATGGTGTTTCTGGCCAGTTTTTCTACAATGGGGGAAAGTTTAGTTAGAAGGAGAACATCATGAAACAACCTGATCTTGGATTAAAAGTATCTGAATTACGGAAGGAAAAGGGATTCACGCAGGAACAGCTGGCTGAATTTTGTGAGGTCACCCCCCGGACTATCCAGCGCATCGAGAGCGGGGAGGTCGAACCCCGGGCATTTACACGCAACAGTTTAAGCAATGTGCTGGAATTTGACCTCGGAAAGAACGATGTTGAAAATGAACGCTTCTGGCTGGCAATCCTGCACCTGAGCAGCATGTTCTGCATATTACCGATTCCCCTGCTGCTGTGGTCCTGGATGAAAAACAGGAGTTATCAAATCGATCGGCACGGTCGGGATGTGTTAAATTTCCAGATTACAATTACCCTGATGTTATTTGCAGGTGGGTTCTGCTTGGCAGTTGGATTGCCAGCCATGCTGATCATGCTCGAACAGGGTGTGGGAAATGAGGCTATCATGGTCGTCCTTGCCCTGGCCAGTTTGGTGCCAATGCTTGTGATAGGAATCTTCATAACCTACCAGGGGGCTGTAAATACCCTCAGAGTGTTGTCTGAAAAACCCTATCATTACCCGCTGAGTATCAAATTTGTTAAATAATATTCAGGCGGCCTGTTAAAACTCCCCTTTTGTTTATTCTATCGAGGGGAGTTTTGTGTCATAGGGCTAATCGGGGATACAGGGTATGTGTAACACCCAGGTTGATCTTCCAGAAATCCCAGCAGACCTATATTCCCAATCCAATTCCATAACTTCACCGTCTCGATAGGGGATCAAGAAATCTACCGGTTCATCAAGCGGCAGAACGACAAGATCTCCACAAGAAGGTTGGGTTTCTAGGGATGTTAAGTATCTTCCACTAATTTTCAGATCCGGTACGGATCCTGTTCCAGGTATAAGTTTCCCATCCAATTGATAAACTAAAAATCCTATAATATCAAAACTGCACAATCCGACCAAACCTCCCCCGCTGACGGGTATTTTATTGGTTGTCTTTAACCCCGAAGCATTTTCTGTTTCATATTCCTCCAGCGGCAGGATGCCGGTGGCTGAAATATTATAATTAAAATTATATTGCATTAACTTATGGTCCTGGATAAGGTCAATTTCAAAATATGTATCCGGGCAAATCTGAACCCCAGTTGTTAGCGAATCAGAATCGGATACTTGATTTGTTGTTGGAGTGATTGACTTATCGGATTGGCTAATATTCTCCTGAACTTTTCCGAGAGAACACGATACCGAAATAAATAGACTTAGAGTGAAGAAGATGGGGGAGTACAGTCGATAGTAACGTCTGGCCATATATTCTCCAGGGGTCTAATCTATTAATAATTATCCAGAGATTTAATGATCAGGAGTGTTTTGGCCCAAATGCTTAGCAGTTTAGGTTGTGAATGCCGATGATTTAGGATGTGAATTGGACAGCGAAGAAGATATGTTTCAGTATACATACACTTAGAATGCTCGTCAAGCGCCTTCCCAGTGGTGTCGGTTGCTACCTCATCCTGTGTAACATTAGGCAGATCCTTATGCAATTCGAGTTTTAGTTGATGTGCTGTTACAACTTTCTACTCAGTTTTCCGTATATGTTATTGTGGATATACCTTATGATATGTCTCAAGCCTCTCTGATGGCGATCAGTCTGCCAGACAAATTATTTTCCCCCGGAGAGAATATTATTTCCCCGTTTTTCTATTACAATATCCATCACAGCTCAATGATCCTCCGGCAAATTAGTAATAAGCCCGGTTTGTTTAGAATTGTTATGTTTACCATATCCTAATAAAGGAGTAAATCATGTCGTTTATCAAGAATCCCGTCCAGATCTTTATCCGGAATGTTATCCGCTTTGTGATTCTAATCCCCTTATGGCTAATCTTCGCCATGTCAAATTTCACAAGGTTCACAAACACGGGGAATATGAATCAATTGATCTCTGGCGGTATAAAAACCCTGGTAATTCTTTGGCTCGCGAATGTGGTCGCCGGAATGTTTTATATTCTGCCTCAATGGGAAAGACTGGTCCTGCTCCGGTTGGGAAAGTCAGTCGGCACACGGGGACCCGGACTATTTATCATACCGCCATTTATCTATTCCGTGGCCCGGATATTGGATATCCGTATTCAAACTTACGAGGTAAAAGCGACCAAAACCCTCACCAAGGATAATATTCCCATCGATGTCACCGCTGCTGTGGAGCTGGAAATTGAAAATCCCGAAACAGCCGCCATTAAAGTCCAGGATTATTGGAAAACCACCGAATGGGCTAGCATGGAGGCGCTGAAGAGCACCATCGGCGGCAATGACCTGCGGCCGCTATTAAGTGAAACAGAAAGGATCGCCGCAGACCTCAAGAAAATCATCGATGCCGCCGCTTCGGACTTTGGTGTTAATGTCCGGGCAGTGCGCATCACGGATGTGGGCACGCCGTCTTCCCTGGTTGAAGAACTGGCGGTGATTGCCCGGGCTGAACGATCCGCGAAGGCAAAAAAAATCCAGGCTGACGCGGAAGTGCAGGTTGCTAATGCCCTGGCTGAAGCATCCAATGTATTAGCGAATGCGGAGGGATCCCTGGAACTGCGGCAAATCCAGGCCCTGCTGGATATCTCCAAGGAGGAAAGCGCCATGGTGATTATCTATCCGATGGGCAACGTGATGGGGGCGTCGATCGCTTCGGCTGCTGCGGGTACGCAAACAAAAGGACCTCAACGAAAAAAGGTTGGATGATAAATCCATCCTGAAATGAAGAAAGGGGCTGGGTAACTCCAGCCCCTTTTCATATAGAGAAGGAAACGGTATCCTTCGAGGATGCCGTTTCCTCTAAATCACTTTGTCATCTGCAAGTGCTCCCTCACCCGTCCTCGGGTGAGGACATAATGCCAAACGCTCCCGGGGACGGGCGCTCAGAGCATTTGGGGTTTTTCCATTACCCGCCTACTGATGTGGACAATTACCCCCCTGAAAATCAAACTGCCAGGTGATAAATCACCAGGCTATAAACTGCGTCCTCAAAGAGGGCTTGACAAAGCCAACCAACCCTTTACAATCATGACCGAATCCAGTTGAAAACAAAACTGACGCCTATTGAATTCAGACGCCAGTTTGTATAATTAGCTATGAGAGGCTTTTATATATGGTATAGGAAACGGGATCCTTTAAGGATGCCGTTTCCTTTTTCTTTCTTGATGCCGTTTCCTCTAAATCACTTTGTCATCTTTCCCAGCAGCCTGCCTTAGCAGCTCTGTTTGTCCGACATGGTAGCAGTCGTGGAAATATAAGAAGAACAACCAGCCTGCCAGGGATCTTTCGGGCCTGTCCCGATAAACAGCCGGAAGCTGGAGAGCTTCCGGGGTCTTCTCCTGGAGAATGGTAGATAGATCAATTTGGGACTTTTCCAACAGACTCACCAGATCTTCCAAATCGAGTACCCCTTTGCCATTTTCGAGGATGGGCTCGGATTCTCTTTGATAGTGATCCAGATCTACCTCAGGAATCAAATCCTCCGCATCCAGCAGCCGTAAGATATTAAAGCGGTTAGTGAGCACATGCCCCACTACCCAGTTAAGACAGTTGGCCCGGAACGGCAGTTGTATCAAACTATCTTGATGTGAGAGATTTTCCGTTTGCATTTGGAGGATTTCAATGTTCCGTCCAAAAGCAATTATAAGGGTTTGGATTGGGATCATGATCAAATACCTCTGATTACATCCTTGTTAATCGCTCAGCTCTTTTTCACCCTGCGGGCAGAGATCCCTTTGGTTTGTTCTACAAATTCGTCCATTTCCATGGCATTAATGCTCTCCCCAATCAAAGGCAGGGGCAAATCGTCCAGTTTCCGGAAACGCACACAGGATTTTCCAACATCATAGCGTTTCCCGGTCTTTTTATAGGATGCCTCAAACTCCTGATTAAGCTCTTCATCCATATAGATCCCTGTCAGATAGACAGCCATGTGATTCTTCTGATTGGCCAGGGCGGCATACATCAGGGGTTGTTTGTTATAGGTATCCGGGTAGACCTCGAGGGGCACCTGGTAGGTGATCATACCCCAGTTCATAACCTCTTCATATCCCTTCGGGCAAATTCTGGAGGATGGTTTCCCGGACTTTCTCGATCGCTTCCCGGCGGGCTGGGGGCATCTCAGCTAAATAATCCGCGACAGTCTCTGCTTTGGATTTCATGATTAGCTCCTTCCCTACTGATAAATACAACTAAAATCCTCGAGGTGAACAATCTCATTTTACTCGAAAATACAGGCAGATTGGATGTGGAAGAAATCCAGAGAGAGTGAGTCCCGCTAGGAGTCTGGGTTTATTGTTTCCTACCATGTATCCAGGACGCTTGAATTGGATCAGCAGGTGATATGGAAGAGACCGATTTGATTCCCCTGATCTTGATTCCATTGGTCCACTGCTTCCGGTGTGGTACGGATTTTCACCAAACAGTTATGTTCTTTAAAATAATCCGCTGCTTCAGGAGAGAGACGCACCTTGCCGAATTGACCGGCG
>JAUWCZ010000027.1 GCA_030609055.1 Chloroflexota bacterium
TGATGGGAGAACGCCTCATCCAGGAAGCTGTTGAACATCTCCGAGCTGCCCGGATACCGGAATACCGGTTTCCGGAGCGAGCTGCTGCGGCCTTATTCGCCCTTGTCAAACGGGTAGAACTCCTGAACCATGCCGCCGCGACTCCAGTTCTCAAGGGAGATATTCAGAAAAATACGGTTAAGCAGATCCTAGCCAAGAACGGGAATGGCAATCTCCTTTCAGCTGCAGCCATCCAAGACATCCTCGAAGCCTACGGTATTCCGTCTGCAAAAATGACCCTGGCCGAAAATGAAGAACAGGCGGTGGCAATGGCTTCCAAAGTAGGACTTCCAGTGGTTCTTAAGGTTGCCTCGCCAGATATCAACCATAAGACTGATATTGGTGGTGTGCTGTTAAATCTGGCAGATGAAAACTCCGTGCGAGTAGGATTCCGCGCCATCCTGGAGCAAGCAAAAAGTGCCCAGCCTAAAGCAGAGATTGAGGGTGTCTATGTCCAGGAAATGATTTCCCTGGGGCAGGAAGTTATTGTGGGCGCTGTCCAGGATCCTCAGTTTGGAGCTGTGATGATGTTTGGATCCGGCGGTATTGAAGTGGAAGGATTAAAAGACCTGTCCTTTGGCCTGGCTCCCCTTACGGATCTTGAAGTTGATAACATGCTTAACAAGACCTGGGCAGGGAGGAAACTCTTTGGGTACAGGAATTTACCGCCGGCAGATATCAAAGCAGTTCGGGATGTATTAATCCGCCTGGCACAGCTAGCGAGCGACTTCCCTCAAATATCCGAAATCGAGATCAATCCCTTACGAGTGTTTCCCAAAGGAAAAGGTGCTGCGGCAGTTGATGTTCGTATCCAGGTTGACACAGATTGAATTAATTCTAAAGGTCAGATCACATATTTCCTTAAAGGGAAAAGGAAGATAACGAGAGGAGCTGAAAGGATACATTATCATCAAATAATTATCTATCCTGACTTGTTATTTGTGATTCTCCCGGATATACGATTTTAAATATTCCCCCGTATAGGATCCCGCTGTACTGCAGATCTCTTTAGGCAGTCCAGCTGCAATCACCTCACCTCCGGCATCTCCACCCCCCGGTCCAAGATCGATGATATAATCCGCAACTTTGATAATATCCAGGTTGTGTTCAATGATTAATACTGTATTGCCTTCGTCGACCAGGCGCTGCAACACTTCAATCAGCTTATGCACATCCGCAGCATGTAGACCAACTGACGGTTCATCCAACACATAGAGGGTGGACCCGGTTGAGCGCTTGGAAAGCTCCCGTGAGAGTTTGATTCGCTGGGCTTCTCCTCCTGATAGAGTCGGAGACGCTTGGCCGATGCGGATATACCCTAATCCTACATCCTGTAAGGTTTTTAACCGAGCCATCATGGCTGGGAAAGCTTCGAATACTACCATTGCCTTATCAATGGTCATGTCGAGCACATCGGCGATATTGTATTCTCCTTTAAACCGGACCTGGAGGGTTTCCCTGTTGTATCGGGCACCATGGCAGACATCACAAGGCACATAGATATCCGGTAGAAACTGCATTTCAATTTCCAGCTGACCATGTCCGCGGCAGGCCTCACAGCGACCTCCTTTGACATTAAACGAAAATCTTCCTTTATCGTATCCACGAATCTTACTCTCTGGTAGATCGGCAAACAGATCCCTAATATAATCAAACAGTTTCGTATAAGTCCCAGGATTTGACCGCGGGGAGCGTCCAATCGGTGACTGATCAATATTGACGATTTTGTCTATAAATTCAATCCCCTTAATTGCGTCATGATCGCCTGGTTTGGTTTTGGCCCGATTCAGCTCTCGCGCCAGGGCTTTATATAGTATCTCAATCATTAAGGTAGATTTTCCAGAACCTGATACCCCTGTGATACACACCAATCTTCCCAATGGAATGGGAACATCGATATTCTTTAGATTATGTTCCCTGGCTCCCAGAATCGTAAGTAATTCCCCATTGCCCTCCCGGCGAATATCTGGGACTGGAACCTGAAGCCGTCCTGACAGGTAAGCTCCGGTTAAGGAATCCGGGTGTTTGAGTATCTTATCAATTGATCCGGCGACCACAACTTCTCCCCCATTTTCGCCTGCGCCGGGACCTAAATCCAAAATCCAATCCGCGGTCTCAATGGTCTCAGCGTCATGTTCTACAACCATCACAGTGTTGCCTAAATCCCGCAGCCCTTCCAGTGTCCGCAGCAGCCTGCCGTTATCACGGGGGTGCAATCCGATCGATGGTTCATCCAACACGTAAAGCACGCCCATCAAGTGAGATCCAATTTGGGTAGCCAGCCTGATGCGCTGGGCTTCCCCGCCGGAGAGTGTCCCAGCTGACCGGCTCAGGGTCAGATAATCCAATCCAACATTTACCAGGAATCCCAACCGCTCCGTTAATTCTCGTAACACCCGATCGGCAATGATTTGCTGACGCTCATTTAATGGGGATTCTTTCCCATTAATCCGATCCACCCAATCAAGGGTTTTCTGGATCGGCCAGGAGGACACTTCAACGATATTAAAGTCGTCGATGGTCACTGCCAATGCCTCAGGTCGAAGCCGGGCTCCACCGCACGATGGGCAAGGGTTGTCATTCATATACCCCATGATGCGGTTGCGCATATATTCGGACTGGGTTTCCTTAAAACGGCGTTCTAAATTGTTGATCACCCCTTCGAATGCGCGGTAAAACTCATATTCCCTGCCGTCTTTATTGATATAGGTTAGGGGAACTTCCTCGCCGCCTGTTCCATAGAGGAGCAATTCCTGCTCGTCATTTGACAACTCCAAATAAGGTTTATCCAGGTCCACTTGATAGGCATCTGCTGCCCCCACCAGGGAGCGCCAGTAGTAACCGCCTTGTGCTCTTGGGCCACCCCATTCAGTAGCGTCAATGGCTCCCTCGTTCGTGGAGAGGGTTTTATCTGGGACCAGTAGATTAACATCCACCTCGAGCTTGGTCCCAATACCCTCACAAGTAGAGCAGGCTCCATGTGGTGTATTGAATGAAAATGTCCGGGGTTCAATTTCGGGAATACTGATCTCACAAACAGGACAAGCCAGATGTTCAGAGTAGTTTGTAGTTATTGGCTGATCAGGATCAGTCACATTATAGATGGTCAGGTAACCATCTCCATATTTTAAGGCAGTCTCCACTGAATCAGTCAATCGGGAACGGAAGTTATTCTGTTCCTCATCATTATCAAATTCCTCTATGATCAACCGATCTACTACTGCCTCGATGGTATGCTGTTGATAGCGTTCCAGTTGGATGTCTTCTTCCAAACGTCTGATTTCACCATCGATTCTTGCTCTTACAAAACCTGATTTTTGAATTTCCTCCAGAATCCCCTGGTGTTCCCCCTTCCTACCCTTGATCACCGGAGCAAGAATATTGAACCGGGTTCCTTCTGGAAACCTCTCAATATGATCTACTATCTCCTGGGCAGACTGGGTAGTTACTTCTCTGCCGCATTCTGGACAGTGAGGGATACCTACCCTGGCATATAGTAATCGCAAGTAATCATAGATTTCAGTGACAGTCCCCACTGTGGAGCGAGGATTTTGAGACGTTCCCCGCTGATCAATTGATACAGCGGGTGATAAACCCTCAATATAATCAACATCCGGTTTGTCCATCTGCCCTAGAAATTGGCGCGCGTATGATGAGAGTGACTCAACATACCGGCGTTGTCCTTCGGCGAAGATAGTATCAAACGCGAGGGAAGATTTCCCGGATCCTGACAGCCCGGTAATGACAACAAACTTGTCCCGGGGGATTTCAACGGTAATATTTTTTAGATTGTGGACTCTGGCACCAACAACTTTTATCTTTTTTTCCATGATGAATTAAAACGACCACCGGCAGATTGGAATGTTTTGAAATCTTGACCAGATCATTAATCGAAACTGGCTCAGAGATTATACCAAGTCTCCCATTTATCGGGGTTCATAAGAGTTTTTTTAGATCTACTTCCAACAAATCTACCCCAAAAGGGGAGAGGAAATTAAGGATAACCTTGTTATTAACCAACAGGTTATCACCCGGATTGAAATCCTGGAGGGATCCTCAAAGGCAACTTTGATAAATCTACAGATTGAAGTATAATCACATCTTGCAGGAATTGCTGGATTTGATAATAAATTGGGGAGTCGGCAGGAGGCTTGATGAAGATCACCTGGCACGGGCATTCATGTTTTCGTTTGACTGAAAGAGGGATGGCAACAGTTGTTACCGATCCTTACAATCACAAAAAAGTGGGCTATCAGGAATTAAATCTATCAGCAGACATCATTACTGTCAGTCATGATGCACCCGGGCATAATCATACAAAAATCATTCACAAACGGAAATCTCAAAAGCATATAATTACCGGTCCCGGAGAATATGAAATCGGTGAAGTATTCATCACTGGCATCCGGACCAATTATAAGGTAAAAGAAGATCAACCACCCAATGTGATGTACATTTTTGATTATAACGGGGTCCTAATTGCCCACCTTGGAAACCTCAAGAAGGTGCCCAGTCAATCTGATGTCAAGTTGATTTCTGGCGATGTCCATGTAGCCCTTGTGCCAGTGGGAGGTGGAAGCAGCTTGACTGCCTCAAAAGCGGTGGAAGTGATCCGCATCCTGGAGCCAAGCTATGCAATCCCCATGTATTATCATACTGAGCAAAGTAAATTAGAACTTGATCCCCTGGATAACTTCATTAAAGAGATGGGGTTGGATAAAGTTGAACCCCGTCCTGATCTGAGCATCACCAGCACTCGTTCCAGTAGCGAAACCAATGTTGTCGTTCTGGAATATGCCCAGGAATCCGATTAAAGGAACCCTGCATGACTGTAAAATTACTCATGACCTGGGATATCCTGCCGAACCGGGAACAGGAATATTTTGAATTTGTGATCAGTGATTTTATCCCGGAGATCAAAGAATTAGGGATCCGGCCAGTGGATGCTTGGTATACCATGTATGGTGATCAACCTCAAATTATGGTCTCCGCTAAAACCCAGAGCCAGGCATCGCTGAATGTAGCCATGGCATCAAAAGAATGGCAGCGATTACTGGACAATCTGCTGAAATTTGTAGAGAACTTTTCTTATAAAGTGATTACAGCTCGAACAGGTTTTCAGTTATAATCAATTTTCCCTCAGAGAGGATAGTATTTTGAGCGTTTCGAATCACAGGAACAATATACTCCGTATTAATGTCGGTGTTGGGTTAACAGTCGCAGGCTTCCTGGTTTTTATTTTAGGTGCAGACCCGGGGCTCTTTAGTCTGGATCGCAGTCCTCTTGTAGGTTTTGTTCAAACAGCCACTTTTTCCGCCGGTCTGGCAATGGTATGCCTGGGAGGTTTTATCAGCCTCAAGGCCTGTCAGCGTTCGGGAGAACCTCAAACCCTTGCCCAGGATATTGGTTTACGCCTAGTAGCAACTGGCTATTTAATTTCTCTGATCTCCGGTATGGCAGATGTGTTTGGTTTTGGAACACAATCCTGGCCGGCTTTACCCTTCTTTGGACCCTGGCAGGCAGCAGGTGTCGTTGTAGGAGAGATTATCATCGCGGTTGGATTCCTGCTTTACTTGCCTTTCCCTTACTCCAGGCCTGAAGCTTGACAAGGAAATATCGAACTAGTAAAATTGGCGGTGCATTAGCAGGGGAATATAATCAGGCCGAGATAGCTCAGTTGGTAGAGCACTTGACTGAAAATCAAGGTGTCGCCAGTTCGAGTCTGGCTCTCGGCACTCTTTTGCGGGCGTAGTTTAGTGGTTGAACGTCTCCTTGCCAAGGAGAAGGTCACGGGTTCGAATCCCGTCGCCCGCTCTTATTTCACCCATTGGCTGGTGGCATATGGCTGACACAAAACAGCCAAACTCCATCAGCTTATTTATATCAAGGCGACGTAGCCAAGTGGTAAGGCAGAGGTCTGCAAAACCTTTATCATGGGTTCGATTCCCATCGTCGCCTCTTTCTATTTAAATGCATTCACCCCACCGGCTGCCCTCGGTGAGGTGGATGCATATCTAAGGAGGAGAAGAAATGGGGGTTTTCCCCAAAAGAAGTCCAAATAACCTCTTGATAACTGCATAGTAGCTTAAATTATCCTTAATCCAACTATCAATTTCGTTAGCTGAAAGTTAAAAAATCTGGCTTTATGCGATGAAGGGAAAAACAACAACTCTGCCATTTCGACTAGCTTGTCCTGATCCCCTCACCAAGCTCCCCTCGACATGCTCGGGACAGGCGGGATAAACTGAGTCGAAGGGCTCATAGAGTTACGGCGCTCGGAGAAAACCATAATTATTAACTCTCAGAGAGGACAGCGAGCACTTCGAGGAGTCTATCCTGAGAGAAACACTAAGGACTCCGTATATATTCTGGCGAGAAGGTAGTCGAAGAGATTATTTTGGAGCTGGAGTTTCCTATTCCTGGAAATAAGACGGCAGCCAGACCAGGGAATTTAGATCCAAATAGGAGTTGAGCAAAGAAAAAAAGTCTTCCCCAGTTGTAATTTGATTTTTGTATTCCCCGGCATATTCTCTCAGGAACACAAAAAATATCTCATCCCCCATCACCTTCCGGAGAGCATCCAGGAACTTCGCTCCTTGTAGATAGGTAGCATTGCGATAAGCCAAATATTGGTCAGTATATTCACTATAATCATAAATTGAGCGGTTGATTACGCCTGAGGGCTTGTAATAGTTTACACGGGTTGTCCACCACCAATCGACAGAATCCGGATAGAGATTCTCATAATATAGCAGCTCGCTGAAGGTGCACAAGGCTTCATCCAACCAGGGCTCTAAAGCTTGATCATTAGCCACTTGCCCATACCACCATTGGTGTGCTGTCTCATGGGCTGCAATAGTTACCAGGTAACTCTGTTCTGATCCATTATAGGTATCAAAAAATCCCCGACTCTGGAAATAAAGTCCCTCATATTCCATGCCATGGTTAAAGTCAGCCTGCACCATGGACAAACTGGATTGCTTGTAGGGACCAAATAGTTCAGAATAGAGAGATAGTGCCTCAATCGTGGTGTTAAACGCTGCTTGTCCCGGGATCAAATAGGGAGTGAAAACATATCCATAAACCTTTGTGCCATTAACCTCCCGCTTCAGAACCTGATAGTCAGGGCTGATTGAAAATACAAAATTTCTCCCCTCTTCCAGGGTATATATCAGCTGAGTTCCATCTTGTTGGGCTTCAGCACTTGCTGCGACCACCAGGTCAGGACCATTAAGTATTTCAAGCGAGACCTGAAAATCAGCCACTGGATATACAAGATACTCCCCAAATATCCAGGGATTATGCGCTACCCATCCCTCATCTTCCTGGTAAGGAGGGATCATCGGGTACCAATCGACCAGGTTGGTTTGCAGTGTTGTATATCCGAAAGGAGAGGGGCCATACCCTTCCCTGGCGTTCAGGATGGGCAGAATCAGCTTGTATTGAATTGAAAGGTCCTGGATCTCTCCCGGCAGCCAGGGTTGTTCAAGCGGGATGGTTAATCGGACTCCCTCTAATGAATAATCGCTGCCAAGCGGAATGCCCTGCACCTTGATACTTTGGATAGAGAAAACATTCAGCCAAGCGTTAGGAGGTACTACCAGCATGATCTCCATCAATTGTCCCTGGCCGGGATGGGGCAGGCGAATAGTTTCTTCTACAAAGACCTGCTTATGGATAAAGTCCAGCTGAGCTGTAATGTGATATTGGATATTCTCCCGGGGAGTTACCCCTGGTGGTTCGGTCTCTTTTGGTGTAGGGGAAGCTTGGATCTGGCCCCCTTCTTCAGTTGGTGCAGGGGGCATTTCGGTCGGAGTAACTATCTCGATCGTCGGCGAGTTAGTCGGAGAGATTGGAGTCTTTTCCGGAACGCAAGCTGTGCTCAAAATCAGCACAAGAGCAAACAACCCAAACAGAAAAATGATTTCCTTAAGAAAAGTCTGAGATTTCATAAATCTAGGAACCATTCAGTTACATCAATTGTCGGGATCATCCAGTTCTAAATAATTAATCACAATGCCCGCTTCCTCGATTAAATCAACTTCCGCTGGAAGCTGGTAGTCTTGATTCACCCGTTGTGTCAACCGGCAGACTGCCAGATGGACTCGATCGGGTAAATGCTCCCTACCTCGAAATGTATGAAGTGATTGAAACGCGTTATCTGTCTGTTTCCGATTGTCCTCTTGGCTCAGAAATAACTGTACCGCGGCGCCTGCAGCTCGCCGTGCACAAACACGTGCTCTTCCCTCATTGCCTTCTTTTCGGGACTGTTTTGCCAGTAGGAGTTCTTCTTGAATTTGATACTGAGTGTCTGCAGGTTTCATGCACAGGATTATACCGTAGGGAGAGATCCTTTTTAGATCCATCCGAACCCGATATTCAGGTTGTTATCCCTTTTTCATTGCCTCTCTGGCTAGGGTATCCACTCGCTCATTTTCTGGATGTCCTGCATGCCCTCTCACCCAATGCCAACTTACCTCATGTTCAGAGGTCACCTGGTCCAAATGCTTCCATAAATCAGCGTTAGCCAGGGCTCTAGTTTTTCCAGGAGAACCTCGCCGCCAACCCAATAATTTCCAGTTGTGAATCCATTCCGTAATCCCTTTCTTGAGATATTCTGAATCGGTATAGATATCGACCTGGCAGGGCTCTTTTAGTGCTTGAAACGCGTTAACTGCAGCGGTTAATTCCATCCGGTTGTTTGTGGTTTCTCGCTCTGAGCCGCTGAGTTCCTTTCTATGATTTCTGAATTTGAGTAAAACTCCCCAGCCGCCCGGTCCCGGGTTTCCGGAACAAGCACCATCTGTGTATAAAGTTACCTGTGGTATTTCAGCCATGAAACCCCTTATTCGTTGGATAGATAGCGTAGAATATTTTTTAATCAGCTGCCGAGTAGTTTGGAGTACCCTCTAAATGTTCAAGCATATCTTATTCCTGCGTGTACACCACTAGCTCAGCCGCTGTTTGATCAAGGACCCTCAGCAGAGAAGATACCTCATAGGGCTTTTTATCAAATAAATCTTTAAATGCATCACCCACTGCCTGCCGGACAATATCCCAGGATGAATGCAGCGGGTCTGCCTTACCATATACTAACAGATCCAGTCCTTGAGCCCAATGCGGGTGTTCTACCCCATAATCCCGTAACAGAATACTGGTATCTTTCCGGGTTGGATAATACCCGCTGTACTGAACCCACTCCGCTTGAACCTCCGGTGAGGTAAGGTATTTCAAAAACAACCAGGCTGCCAATTCTTCTTCAGGTGATGAACGAAATATTAAGCCTGACTGGATATTTGCAGTAACAGCCAAACTCCCATCAGGTCCCGGAAAAGGAATCATGATCCAATCATCAGGACGCCCAGTCTGTCTGTCGTATATCTGGACCTGATCTATGTTTTGAGAGGAATTCATCATTATCAATGCATCCCGCTGATTAAATCTTTCAAATTCTATCTCTTTCACTGTCGGGTTCGGATAACCAGGTATCATATACCCGCAACCATCCTGCCGCAACCGTATCCAATCCAGAGACAGATCTTTGACTTCACGGGAGGAAAATAAATAATTTTCTTCTCCCGGTTCTAAAATTATTCCATTATAGGCATAAATCCAGGATGTGATATTGGCAGCATCCGGATTTATCAGCATCCCACCCTCCAATGCTTCTGAATCATCGGTACGTAACCGGTATGCCGCTGCAGCAGCGCAAGCTTGTTCACCCAGCTCGTCTGTCGACCCCGGGGGACTGAAATAACCCAATTCTTCCCCCCATGTGCTATTGTAGTACAACACCTGGATTGTCTGCGTGAAGGGGATTCCCGGACGAACGCCACCGTTGATCGTAAAAGACTCATATATTCCCGGATAAAATGCTCTCTCTTCTTTTTGAGAGAAACCCACAACTGGATTCTCCATAAAACGATTAAGGTCCCTGATCAAACCATCTTCAAACCACCCGGCAAGGGAGATTGCATCACTGATCATCACATGCGGCACAACCTCATCCTCAAACGCAGTTTCAATGGAATCTATCGGATCAAGTGTTAAACCTTGATCTACGACCTCTACCCAAATCCCCCACTCATTCTCTGAATTAAATTTATCCACAATGGCATTCATCCCCTCCCCGGGTTCATCCAAATCCCAGACGTACCAGAATTCCAGATTAATACCATCCAAATCTGACCAGGGAATCCCCATAGGGTCAGGTTCCGGAGTAACGCTCGGCTTTTCCATAGCACTGATTGCGGTTAAGGTTGCAGGGTGAATGGTATTGATTAAGGAGGATTTCGGTGAATTGTCTGGTTGACCTGCAACGGTGAATTCACAGGCAGTGGCAATGACAGCCAGGATAATCAATTGCGGGAATAGCGTGGTGTTTTTATGAATCAATTTCATCTCAAGAAATAAATTACTTAGACCAATCCAATTGTAACAAAAAGCAAGGTACGGTGGGGGTACCTTGCTTTTGAATTTTCAATAGCGGGTAGAATTACTGAAGGAAATTCCAGGGATTAACTTTTGTACCCACATAAATCATCTCAAAGTGCAGGTGGGCTCCGGAGGAATTACCAGTGCTTCCTAGTCCACCAATACCTTGTCCCTGATTTACGCTTTGACCGCATCCCACGCTGATGGAATTCAAGTGAGCATACAGTGTCTGCCACCCATTACCGTGGTCTATCACAATCAGGTTTCCGTAGCCGTAGTTGCTCCAGCCTGAATAAACAACCACGCCATTATCAGAAGCCCAAACCGGATTCCCAACACTGCCAGCGATGTCAATCGCCGGGTGATTGGCGCCGGGATTATAATCATAACCTGCAATCCAACGTTCGGTGGTCGGCCAGATGAAAACACCCACACCCACCGATCCCTGATATATCGTTCCACAGTGTCCGGGACCGTATGTGGCAGCAATGGCTGGATTGTCGCGGGTAATCGCGGGAGGTCCATAATCCACCAATTCGCGCTCGCCTCCCGGGACGATTAACATCTTCCCAAGATCAAATGAGGGATTATCCATATCAAAATCGTAGATATCAATATGGTTGCCGGGCCATTGGATAATATCCAGGGGATCAACACCATAATACTCGGATACTTTAATTAGATTTTCTCCCTCCCGCCACTCGTGGTAGGTACCGTTGACCGGGAGAATATTCAATTTCTGTCCGGGTTGAAGCGTATGAGGATTATCAGCCAGGGTATCAAAGTTTCCCCATAAAACAGTCTCCGGTTTTAAACCAAAGGTTTCAGCGATAGCAAACAGAGAATCACCCTGTTCTACTGTGTAAACTAACACATCTACTCGGGCTCTGGTGGGAATCGAGGTATGAAGCAATGCCACTCGCTGAATGCCACCCTGAAGACTGGGGAAATCTCCAACAAAGCTGGGCATTTCCAAAGAGCCCTCGGAGGTCCCGGGCTGGCTCTCTTCTGTTCCAATAGCGGTTGATCCTTCTGCGAAAACAGCATACCCGCCAGAGGAATTCTGAGCGTTTAGATAAAAGGCCCGCATACCAACGACAACAATCGCGACCAGCACTACTACGCTTCCTATGGTCGCAATCCGCTTACCGTTTTCTCCTTCTAGTAATCGTCCAAAGAGATCTTTGAGATATTTAATACTGGCTGATTTTTCTTCTTGGGGATTTTCTATCACGTCATCCCTGTTTTGGTTTTCCATGGTCCTGCTACCTCCGCGACAACTATATCACTAGGCCATAACAGCGTCAAGAAGCGCTGGTCCTTTTTAATATACCCTTAACCGGGAGCAGAGGATAAACCTGAATAGCTGAATTCGGGGCTTTTCTGTCAGGATGGCTTGTCCGTTCCCTCTCTCTATGGCACAATTAGGATTACGATTTTTATTGAGGATACCCATGTCACGTTGGACACTATTTTCCCTTGTGCTGCTTCTTGGTTTAGGTCTTGGATTATTATATGGCTGGGTCATTAATCCGGTAAGTTATCAAGACACCACCCTGGACAGCTTGAGAATTGACTTTAAAACAGATTACACCCTGATGGTAGCTGAAGTGTATCATCAGACCAACGATCTAGATTGGGCGATGAACCGATTAACATTGTTGCGGGGTAAAACGCCACTGAACATCATTGATGAGGCATTGAAATTCGCAGCCCAAGCAGAATATACTCTCCCGGACATGTTCTTATTGCGTGATCTGCATAACGCTCTTAAGGAGACCGATTAATCCCATGGATCAAGATCGCGGAAACTGGTATTTATTAACGGCTTTGATTCTCGGCCTTACCCTGGGATTAATTTATACCTGGGTCATATCTCCTGTTTCCCAGGTGGATACACATCCAAGTTCGCTTAGAGTAGATTATAAAGATATCTATCGGTCTTTGATCTCTCGGGCATACCAGGCAAACAACAATCTTCCCCGGGCAAAAGCACGGTTGGATTTAATGGATGATGATGAACCTGCCATGGCTCTAGCAGCCCAAGCGCAGCGTTTTCTTGCTGAGGGGGGAGACAATGAAATGGCAATAATTCTCGCCAACCTTTCCGCTGATCTTCAATCTGCAGAGTCTGCAAAAAACACGCCAATTCCTCCAACTACTGGTATAGATTCAACCGGCACCGGCCCGGAAACCACGGAAGATAAGGAGGAAAATAACCAGGAGACTACCAGCTCTCCTCCCCGAGAACCAGTCAGCACCTCCACGCCTGTCCCCACCGAATCTCCGCCGTTTATCCTCCAGGATTCCTCACCAATATGTGATCCCACCCTGGGTGAGTCTCTCATCCAGGTGGTGGCGACCAATGGTGCTGGTGATGGAATTCCAGGTGTGGAAATTCAGGTTTCTTTAGGAACTGAACCAAAAGAAACATTTTTCACTGGTCTAAAACCGGAACTGGGATTGGGGTACGCGGATTTTTCGGCTGAACCGGGATTGACGTATCAGCTCGAAATCCCGGAGAGTGGACTGATCGTTTCTGAGATTGATATTCCCGCCTGTCAGAATGAATCAGAGGATTCCTACTGGGGAAGTTGGGAAATTTATATCACACACCCTAACTGATTGGATCTTCAGCAGTGCCGATTCCAATCCAAAAGTGATCCGGAAGGATTTTTTCATTTTTCAAGACTAGTACCTGTCCTATCTTCAGGGAATCCTGGTCTATTTCTTTTTTTGGTCCCTTTTTACTTACTTTATCCCCCTTAACCATTTTCGGATGGACATAACAAAGATTAGGAATCTTGCCATATTTTTTTTGATAGTATTGAACTGCCCTTTCAACCTTACTGGGTATGCTGGCTTTCTGATCGTTATCAAACCAAAGCATGCCTATCTCCATTGAAACCTCCCTGTAAGGAACTTCCCAACAAGTGGGATTCCTCAAATGAGATTATATAGAACACATGTTCTATATACATTATAGCTGGTTTTCTTCTATTTGCAAGAGTTAATCCGCCTGTTTCCATCTAAATTTCCAACGCCCAACCTCATCTGAGATCAAACGCGTTTATAATGGGTGCATGGCTAAATCTTATGCACAATATATCTGTCAGGATTGCGGATATACCAATCCGCGTTTCTTGGGCCGCTGCCCAAATTGCGGAAATTGGGATACCCTCGTTGAAGAACAGATTGAAAAAAGCAGCCTGTCATCAACAGGATCCTTCTCTAGATTTAATGCAACATCTGTGCCGCGGTCAATTCAGGATATCCATTCAGATGAAGAAAATCGAATCCATCTGAAGCACGAGGAATTCTCCCGCGTACTGGGCGGTGGGATAGTTCCCGGTTCAATCAACCTGATCGGTGGGGATCCCGGGATCGGAAAATCTACCTTGCTTTTGCAAATCGCCCTCGAATTGGCGGAATCAGCACGGGTTTTGTATGTGTCGGGAGAAGAATCCGAACAACAAATCAAAATGCGGGCTGACCGCCTACACCGGAACCAGGATGGAACGCAGCGGTCTTTACCCGAAAACTTGTACCTGGTTACCGAGACCAATCTAGAAGCAATTTTTGATCATACCGGCAAGATTAAACCTGGTCTGTTGATCGTTGACTCGATCCAAACCAGTTATCTTCCGCAGCTGGAATCCTCTGCAGGGTCAGTATCGCAAGTCCGTGAGAGTGCCTCCCATTTAAGGGAATATGCCAAGAGAACCGGTACCAGCATCTTTCTGATCGGTCATGTCACCAAAGAAGGAATGATTGCCGGTCCCCGGGTTCTGGAGCATATCGTGGATACAGTGTTGTACCTGGAGGGCGACCACCACCAAGCCTATCGCTTACTGCGTTCGGTTAAAAACCGCTATGGGGCTACCGCGGAGGTCGGTGTGTTTGAAATGCAGGAAGGCGGGTTAATTGAGATCTCAAATCCGTCCGAGGCATTTCTCGCAGAGCGTATGGTGAATGCCCCCGGATCTGCCATCGTGGTGACTATGGAGGGCACTCGTCCTATCCTGGTAGAAATCCAGGGGTTAACCAACCCAACCACCTTTGGAAATCCCCGCCGGACACCCAACGGAATTGAATTTAATCGGCTTCTATTAATTACGGCTGTGCTCACCCGTCGGGCTGGAATATCACTGACAGAGCAGGATGTTTTTGTAAATGTGGTCGGTGGGTTAAAAATAAGTGAGCCCGCAGCAGATCTGGCAGTTGCGGCGGCGATAGCTTCCTCTGAAAAAGATATCCCGGTAAAAGCGGACACCGTCCTGATCGGTGAAATTGGCCTATCAGGTGAACTTCGTATGGCCAGCAGGATGAGTGACCGTCTGGGTGAAGCCGCCAAGCTGGGATTTAAAACAGCAGTCATTCCCAGTCGTCTAAGAAGTGGGGGGATTTCCTGGCCTAAAGACCTCAACGTGGTTGAAGTTCGTTCCCTTCATCAAGCCCTGGAAGAGGCTTTGATCAAAAAATAAGATGGCGGTTCTGAAGCAGGGGTTTCAGGTGGGTGATATCACTATCGAGGGTGATCTCATACTGGCACCCATGGATGGCTACTCCAGCTGGCCTTTCCGATCTCTCTGTCGGGACCTGGGGTCAGTAATCAGTTATACCGAATTTGTAAAAGCCGAGGATGTGCTGGACCGCCCCGATTATATTGAGGACAAACTTTATTTCACCGAAAAGGAGCGCCCGGTTTTTTACCAGCTCTATGGGCATGACTCCGAAATGCTGGTAAACGCTGCCCTGCGTCTTCAGGAACGCGGACCTGACGCAATTGATATCAATCTGGGGTGCCCAAATCGCTCGATTGTCAGCCGGGGCGCCGGGGCTGGTTTAATGCTGACACCGGTAAAAACTGCCCGCATCTTTAAATTGCTGTCCAGGGAGCTTAAAATTCCGATTACTGCTAAAATCCGCCTGGGCTGGCGAGACTGCCAGAACCAGATTCTCATCGCCACGATTATTGAAGGGTACGGTGGATCTTTGCTGGCGGTGCACGCCAGGACTAAGGAACAGGGACATCGCGGCGAACCAAATCTTAAGGCTGTTGCTGAAACCAAGACCAGGGTAGACATTCCGGTGATCGGAAACGGCGGCGTATCCTGTGTAGAGGATATTCATACCATGCGGGAGCTCACGGGCTGTGACGGAGTGATGATTGGCCGAGCGGCAATTCGCAATCCCTGGATTTTTTCCCACCTTAACCGGGAGGAAATCCCTCCAGATCAGGTTCATGAACTCATGCTGGATCACCTGGAGCGTTCTCTGTCATTCTACGGAAAGACTAAGGGTTTGATTCTGTTCCGAAAATTCGCCGCCGGGTATCTGGCGCCCTATGAACTGGTTCCTGAAAAGAGGAAACGACTGCTAACAGAAACTGATCCTGGTAAGTTTACTCAGCAGCTGGGGGAGATCTTTACCAGAATTATTAATTGAGCTAAATCGGCCAAGGTAGATAAATCGGTTTGAAGAGTATATTTAAGGGTAGCTTCGCTTTCTGTAATACCATGCATCCTAAGTAGCGGGGCACTCGTTTTCTACTCACGCTCGAGGGGAAGAGTCAGCTTCCCCGGGCAGAATATGCGCGGGAGCTGTCTCTCCCGCTTTAGCCTGGAATGACCTTCTGAAATCGAAACCAGGCCGACGCCCGGGACGAGCCTTCCTCTCCATCCTGGCGGTGGATCAGGCTCAGGGCATTGGCAAGCACTGTGAGATCCTCTTCCGATGATCCATGCCCAGGACTCGAATCCATCCTAAGATGTGCATATAGAAGCAGGTTTCCCCCAGTCGATAGATGGTTGGACACGTTCCTAACATAACGATGAATATTTGCACCGAAGATGCTGTGGAAACAACCAATATCCAGGATCAGATCATATTGGTCTTCCAGAGACAGATCCAGTACATCACCAACTTGAAAATCAACCCTATCTGTCAGGTCAGCCCGACGAGCTTTCCGCCGGGCGGTCCGGATCGCGCGGGGGATATAATCAATCCCAGTTACCTGCCAGCCGTAACTTGCTATTGTCAGGACATTTGTTCCAGTACCACAACCCAGATCCAGGGCTCGTCCGGGAGGATATTTTTCCAGGTAGGTAATAACCTCCGGCGGCGTAATTCCGGTGTCCCAGGGAGGATTATTTAATAGATATTTAAGGGTAAAAAATATCTTTCCAGGCATAGGAGTCTAGTACCCACGCAAAGGGCTTGCGTGGAAAAAATGGATCAGAGTTCTAAATCTAGGTGTTCTGCCAGGTCTGCTAGTGCTTGCTCCCTATTCCGGAAATGAATAGCGTTTAAGCCAACCTCCCGGGCTGCTTCCACATTCTCAATAAAATCGTCAATAAAGATTAATTCTGAAGGATCCTGCTTCAGGGTTTCGATGGCAACCTGGTAGATCTCAGGTTCGGGCTTTGCCAATCCCAATTCTGCAGAAATAAAAAGGTGGTCAAAGATGTGATCAATTTTCCACAGTTCTTTGAGAAGCTGGCGTAAATTGTCCCAGGCATTACTCAATAAGGCAGTCCTATACTCACCTCTCAGATTGCTGATAAACTCCACAAGTTTTTCATCCAGTAAATCACCGCCCCAGAACTCATCTTCAAAGGCAGAAATCGAATCCGGTGGCAAGTTTAAACTCTTCAGGATCTCCTGGTGGTGATCTTCTGCTGAAATCTCTCCCCGGGTTGCCAGATCAGCGCTTTCCGTCCTGTAAACCAGGTCGCTAAGCTCCTGATAAGACATCCCGTATTTATCGGCAAGATCCTGGCGGGGTCCCCTGTCTTCAGTCCGGATCAGCACCCCACCCAGGTCAAATATCACAGTTTTGATCATGGCAGTCCTCACTAAGCTGGCAAATCTTATTCATCAGATGACAACAAGGTAGTTACACTTACGTCTTTCCCTGGTCGGAGCTCCTTTTCGTAAAGATCAAATTGGCGTAGTACAAACATGCCAGCCTGTATGTACAAATCGGTCGCGCCGGTCAGTGATTCAGCATCAACACCCAGATCAACTTTCCTTTTTCCCCGACGGTAAAACTCACCGAAGGCGTGCTGCAGCAGCGCCAGGGCGATGCCTTTCCGCCTCCAGGGACGTCTTACTCCCAAAACGGAAATATGCCCGGTATCCTGATCTTCATCCCCGTATTTCCTGCACAGACAGATACCAGCAATTTCCTCCCCATCCATAGCCAGGACCCACAAAGATGGATCGTATGTTTCAGCACCGGTCATAAAGTGCATAAACTTTTCGAAAGCTTCTTCCTCTGGTTCTTTGACATATCCAAAATGATCCTGGAAAACTTCTTCATCAACCTGATATACAGCATAAGCATCTTTTTCAGGATCGTATGCCTGCAAAGTGATTCCATCCGGCCAATCCGGTTCCGGAGGTGGTTCATCCATTTCGATCATCATCCGGAAACTGTGTCGGATTTGCTTCATTTCAGCATTTTCTTTGGCTTTCTTGGAGGATTCCACAACATGATATGAGTGAGATCTCATGGCCACCCGTAAATCTGAATCAACCCGGTCCAGTACCTGCAAAGATCTTTTCTCTCCCCAATCAATCAGATAATCCTCAAGTCCCTGATCTTCAAAATCCGGATCTACAGAAAACCAGACATAGGGATGTACGGGGGGATTTGCATCGTCCCGCAACTCAGCATACGCAATCAGTTTGTTCTCCTGATCAAAGACCAGATGGAAGTTTTTTTCAGGATCAAAACCCGGTGCCTGATACTCATTTGTTAACAAAGCCAAAGAGTATCCGGGGGTCCCGTGATAATGAAGTGATTTTTTCTCTTCCAGCTGATGGATGATCGGTACATCCTCCATACTCCCTGGCCTAACATGAAATTTTCCTGATAGTATTTTCTTCATTTTCATCCCATATTATTTTATCCCGTTTCCGAGGGTGCAACCTTCGGTAAGGGAATACTTTTTTTATCGTGGCTCTTCCGGAGCCACAAAAAACCCAACGCTGAAATTGAAGCCAGAATGGCGCTTCCATACCAAACCCAGTTCGGATAGCCGTTATCCATGAGTAATCCAGCTAACAACGGACCAATCATCCAGGGGATCATCCAGGAGAAACCCATCACTCCCATATATCTTCCCCGCATATCTTCTGGGGCTGCATCACCCACATAAGCCTGGGCAACCGGGATAACCACCATTTCACCAATGGTTATGATCGCCATAGCCACCATAAACAGCAGGTAGATCGATACAAAACCGTATAATCCAAATCCAATCACATAGAACACCGATCCCAGTGCCAGGATTAACATAGGCGGTTTATCCGAGATCTTCCTGGTAATCATAAACTGGAACAAAACCACCATGCCGGCGTTAAGGGTCATCAGCCAACCATAACCTGACTCAGGTACACCGTGCACATCGCGCAGGAACACAGACAACGTCCCGTACATTTGAGAGTAAACGATGGTTGCTATGGTGGATACGACCACAAAGACCATGAACTTGCGGTCTTCTATGACCTTCCGATAGCCGATAAAGGTCTCTTTGAATCCCTGTTTTTCGGCTGTTTCCGCTACTTCGGGTCGAGTTTCCTCAACCACCAGGTAGACAATTAATGCCGTGATTAGACTGGTTATGGTATCTGCGACAAACAGGATCAGGTACGAATAGGAAGCGATGAATCCACCAATAGCAGGTCCAATGGCTACTGCCAAGTTTGCGGCAACCCGCATGATACCAAAACCCTCAGCTCGTTTCTTTTCTGGAAGGATATCGGTTAACATTGCCTGGTGGGCTGGTCCGGCAGCGGTTGCAAACAAACCTGATACGGCACCCATCACATAAAACCACTCCAGTTGGTTTACCAATCCCATCCCCAGGCTGGTTCCGGCGCTGACAATCAATCCCATGATGATCATCCTTTTCCGACCTAGATAATCTGTCAGAGCGCCGCCAATCATGGTGCCAATCATATCGGAGATCGAGAACAGGGCAAATAATAGCCCTACTTCGATCATGCCAACCTGAAATTGCTTGGTGATATACAAGGCAAAGAAAGGAAAGATTAACGCACCGCCCACACGATCAACAAAGTTCGCGCTCACAATAACCCAGAACTGGTTGGGATATTCACGGTAGATTTTATTAACACGCCGGATAGTATTATTGAATAACATCATTGTTTCCTTGAAATCGTTTATTTATGCCTGATGTAAAAAAAACAGGCTGCGGACTTTAACCCGAGACCTGTTTGAGTAATAAAAAAGCCCCGGGTGGATGAACTCCCAGAGCTGAAATCATGTTTTTAATTAAACATGCTCAAGCAGCAGGAAACCTCCTTGAAGACACTGCAGTATCGCAGGAAAAACCCACTTTGACATTGAACATGAATACAATTCCTCTATTACCTAAATTGACCAGTCGTTAGTTTAACATCCTATTTAGTTTTGGTCAAGAGGGGGTTTCAAGACTAATCCCTCCATGCACAAACCGGAAAGAATATTAGAAATTTATGATAAATACCAGCCCCTATAAGAATTAACAAATAGCCCATGGTATGATACTGTTCTAAGCTATTTTCATCTGAAATACAAGGGAATATTAATGGAGACTATTCGAAATCGAAAAGAGGCGACTGCCTGGAAAAATCGATATGATACCCGGGCACCCAAGGCGGGAGATCCTGCCCCGGATTTTTCTCTTTATGATATTCAAGGGGAAAATCCCCTTCAATTGAGCAGTTTTCAAGGGAATAAACCGGTCGCCCTGATCTTTGGCAGCTTTACCTGACCTCCCTACGTTAATGGGACCGTGAGTCTCCATGACTTATACCGGGAACACAGTGATCAAATTCAATTTATCACGATATATATCCGGGAAGCCCATCCAGTGGATGGGTGGTGGTTTGGTAAAGGGTTCATGAACATCCTGCTGAAATTATCTGGATCAAAGGTTTCCTGGGATATTTACGATCCAAAAACTATCCAGGAACGTCGAGCTGCGGCAGGTGATTGTGCCCAATCCCTGGGTTATGGTATCAAGACCTTTGTGGACGAGATGGATGATGCAGTAAACAAAGCGTATGCTGCCTGGCCTACCCGCCTGTACCTGATCAACAAAGAGGGAACAGTCGTCTATGCCGGCGGTCCGGGTCCATTTGGTTTTAAACCAGGTGCGTTAGAACAGGCAATTCAGAATTATCTCGCCAAGGAATAATCCCGTGAGCGAATTCATCATGAATGAGGATCAAGCACCATTGGAAAGGCGGGCTGATGAACTCCGTGCAGAATTACGCACCGCAGACAACCAC
Source organism: Chloroflexota bacterium (assembly GCA_030609055.1). Classification (GTDB taxonomy): domain Bacteria; phylum Chloroflexota; class Anaerolineae; order Anaerolineales; family UBA11858; genus B10-G9. Next base: position 20,779 of record JAUWCZ010000027.1, read on the forward strand.
CAATTGGCGTTTGTCACATATACATCCTTCCATGAGGAATCTCCCAACCAGGGTTTTTTTGAATTCTTTTATTGGGGTAAGCCGGTTGTGCTTCCCAGTGAAGATTTTATTGCCAGGGATCCTGAGTCAAACCAGGCACTTCCCCCCATCCACCAGGCAATGATTTTGTACTATTTTTATTCCTCAAAAGGGTCTCCACCTGCAGGAAATTGGATCTCATTTTCAGAGTTGGCTGATGGCCAATTTTATAACACGGCATTCCAGAGTTATACCTCAAAAAAAATCTGCACCCATTTCGACAAGGATTATCAAGCCTTTGAGGAAAAATGCCTAAGTCTCTGTGGAGAAAAAATCGACTTTGGAGATGGCGCATTCCAGTATCAAATTCTTCCCCAGGTTGCTATCCTCACTGTCCTTTGGAAAGGGGATGATGAATTTCCACCCTCCTATAAAATCCTCTTTCAAGACACAGCGGATTACCATTTACCTACAGATGCCTGCGCAATTTTGGCCAGTATGCTGACTGGAAAACTTGTGGAGTAATAGCTAAATCTGGGATGATATCCAGGCAGAACGAATAAGACAGGAGCAATCCATGAAAATTGCGATCAGCGGAAAAGGCGGTGTTGGAAAGACAACACTTTCTGCTCTTTTGGCCCAGTACTATGCAGATCAGGGTCGCGATGTATTAGCAGTGGATGGAGATCCGTCCCCCTGCCTGGCAGGGGCGCTGGGTCTTCCAGGGGAATTACGCGAGAAACTTCACCCGATTGCCGAGATGGATGAATTGATTGAGGAGCGTACCGGGGCCAAACCGGGAACCACGGGTGGCTTTTTTACGCTTAACCCGCGCGTGGATGATCTCCCGGACAGGTTCAGTGTCACGCACAGAGATGTCCGCCTACTGGAAATGGGAAGTGTGGATCTGGGCGGATCAGGCTGTATCTGTCCTGAAAGCGCCATGTTGAAGACCCTTTTCACTCATTTATTGTTCCGGGATGATGAGGTTTTAATCATCGATATGTATGCTGGTGTGGAACACCTTGGCAGAGCGACTGTTGACTTTGTGGATGCTATGATTATCGTAGTAGAACCCACTCAGCGAAGTTTGGGCACCGCAGGGCAAATAAAAAAATTATCCCGGGATATTGGGTTAGATAGGCTCTGGTTGGTTGGTAATAAGATCCGCACTGAGGAAGAAATTAAATTCCTGGAGCGCGAATCTCCCGGACTCCCTCTCCTCGGCACACTGCCGATGGATCTAGGTGTCCTTGATGCTGATCGACTAGGTGAGCCAGTTTACGATCATGTGCCTTCTCTTAAAGAAGCTGCGCAAAATATCGCTCAAAAATTATTGGAACCGTATCCAAAGAATTAATTTAGAGGAGTATCGTTAAATGACTATTACCATAGCTCTGGCAGGAAAAGGCGGTTCAGGAAAAACCACTGTCGCTGCCATGATCGTTAAATACTTGATTCAGAAACAAAGCGCGCCCATCCTTGCCATAGATGCAGATCCTAGCGCTAATCTTAATATGGTCCTGGGGGTTGATCTAGATTGGACGGTAGGGGAAATCCGGGAGGATATGTTAAAACAGGTCCAAAGTTCAGTTACAGCCGGTGGGGCAGCAAGGGGCAGTATTGCTGGGGGGATGTCAAAACATGACTACCTGGATTATGAAATTCGAGGTTCGTTGATTGAGAGTGACCGATTTGACCTGATCGCTATGGGTCGCTCGGAAGGACCGGGCTGTTACTGTGCTGTCAACCACAATTTGCGAGATATTTTAGATACGCTAAGTCATAATTATCCCTATGTCGTGATGGACAACGAAGCTGGCATGGAACACCTAAGCAGGAGAACCACCCAGGATGTCCAGCACTTATTTATTATTAGTGATCCCACTCATCGGGGTGTTGTTGCAGCGGAACGGATTGTGGATTTAAAAGACGAGTTGGCGATAAACATTGAGAATGCCTATCTGATCCTCAATCGAGTGCCTGGTGAAATTCCTCCTCCACTTCAGGAGAGAATTGATGCAATCAAGGTCCCTTTCCTGGGGACGATACCCGCTGATGATGAGGTAATGAAATTTGATTACAACGGAACCCCCCTGCTGGAGTTGAAGGACGATTCGCCTGTCTACCAGGCTGTCGCAGCCATGCTGGATCAGACGCTAGGCCTTTAATATTTTTTTTCAGTACCATACCTTCAAATGGAATCAAAAAAGGGTTTCGCAAGATAGCGAAACCCTTTCACTTTTATTTTATTTCTTCTTGACAGGTTTTTCTCTGTTTTTTATCAAACCCCAGTAGATCAGGGCACCAGCAGTGCCTGTAAGATAGGCGCCGAATGCACCAGGGGTCAGGTGTTTTACCATCAGGGATATGAACACAAAGAAAACACCATACACAATACCCTGAAGTTGCCAGTTCTTTTCCGGCTGATTAATCACGTAGAGTGTGAACCAACCACTGGTGACTCCAAAAAGAATCAAACCAAAAATCTGTACAAATACTCCAATTATGGCGATGACATCATAAAAATTAAAAGTGTTCATGCCTCAAACCCTCCTCTGGATATTGAGTACGCTGTCCCTTTACTCGGCAGCTTCTACAGTTACCTCGGGGAAAAATTGGTTAATCGTCCCCTGGACCCACCCTTTCAGGGTGGACGTTGAAAGCGGGCAGCCTGTGCAAGCCCCTCCTAGTTTAACTTTAACCACATCATCCCCAAAAGAAATCAGCTCAGCTGAGCCGCCATGGTATTGTTCTATATAGGCGCTGATACTTTGAATAAGATTTTCCATTTGCTCAGCCCGAAGATTTTTTTCTATTTCTTTCATCTCCTGTTTCCTCCGGATTATGTGTGATTCAAGCCCTGATGGAGCAGCTCAACAACTTTTTCATGTGTGCCCCTCAACCGTTGGGCGATTACACCTGCCAATCGATTCAATATTAGTATACCCGTTTCTGGATGTTCTTGACAGAGTTTCTTCAGTTCTTGCCCTTCCATTCGGATAAAAACTCCTCTCTCAGTACAGACAGCACTGGAAGTATAACGCTCACTACCCAGAGCAGCTGACCATCCAAATACATCCCCTTCATTCACTTCAGCTACACATAAAACCGGTCCATCATCGGGATTAAATTGAATGGATACTTTTCCTTCCAGAACAAAATACAGAAAATCTGCCCGATCACCTTGCTTGAAAATGACCTGATCGGTCTGATAATTCACATCCTCAATCAAGGGACGCAAGATTTGGATTTGGTCCTCTGAAAATCCTTCAATCAATGCAAAACGATTCAACAATTCCTTACTCATTGGTTTCCTCGCGGACTTGGCAACACTGTTTCCTTGAATAACCCCACAGGAAAGATCTAGTTAAAGGTACTAAATGTTGATCTACTATACTCAAAAAATGGGCTGTTTTTTAGTGGCGAAGCTCACAAAAGGAGGGACATTAATCACTCTTGCCATTTTCCAGCGGTTTTTCTGGAATAGATCTCCGGACAGCCCCGGTCTGAACCGCCCACAAGGCGGCATAGACACCATTCATGCCCAGAAGCTCTGAGTGGGTGCCTTGTTCAGATAACTCCCCCTGATCCAGGACAAAAATGCGATCAGCGTGTACGATAGTCGAGAGCCTATGGGCAATTACCAGGGTGGTTCTGTCCCGGGTAATCCGCTCCAGCGAGCGCTGGATCAGTGCTTCGGTTTCATTATCAACAGACGAAGTGGCTTCATCCAGAATCAATACTGGGGGGTTTTTTAGGACCGCTCTGGCCAATGAGATACGCTGGCGCTGCCCACCAGATAACTTTTGTCCTCTTTCCCCCACAACAGTATCATAGCCTTGTGGTAGTGCAGTAATAAATTCATGAGCTTCGGCAATCTTGGCTGCCTGGATGATTTCTTCCTCAGCAGCATCAAAGGACCCATAGGTAACGTTTTCTCGGACTGTTCCATGGAATAAAAACACGTCCTGGCTGACAAAACCCATGGCTTTTCTTAAGTCCCCTAACGACAGCTCTCTGAGGTTCTTTCCGTCCAGCGTGATCTGACCCTGCTGGAGATCATAAAACCGCAGAAGCAATTTTACCAGTGTGCTTTTACCAGCACCAGTTGGTCCCACAATCCCAACAGTTTGACCTTGCCCCACATTGAGAGATAGATCCCTTAAGACAGATTGTCCTTCCCCGCTCTCATATTCAAAGGAAACATTGGTAAATTGAATCTCACCTGCGACATCCTCGATTGGCAAACTACTTAATCCTGGGGTAATTCTTCGATCCGTATCTAAGATATCAAAGATCCGATTGATGGAAGCCATCGCCCGCTGGAGAAGATCCAAAGTATCCCCCAAGCGGGTCAACGGCCACAGTAAACGCTGCGTGATGAAAACCATTGTGCTGTACAATCCAACATCTAAAGACCCGACCAGCGCTAATCTACCGCCAAAAATCGTAATAGCGATAAAACCAGTTACAATCACCATCCGGATTAAGGGGACAAACGCAGTACTCAAACGTATGGCATCACGGTTATATTCCCGATAATGATCACTCAATAGCTCGATCCGCCCCGTCTCATACTTTTCTGCTGTAAAACTCTTAATGGTAGCCATTCCATTAAGATTGATGGATAATTGCCCGTTCAGAAAGCCGACACTTTCACGAACCCTGGCGTAACGAGGTGCAAGCTGATTTTGAAATCGAATCGACCCCCAAACGATAAAAGGCATTGGCAACAGCGCCATCCAGGCAACTGAGGGAGCTACTGCAATGAAGACTCCACCTATTACCAGAACAGTAGTTGTGACCTGTAGGATATCATTGGCACCAACATCTAAGAATCGCTCCAGCTGGTTGATATCATTATTTAACACGGACATTAAACCGCCTGTGGTTTGATCCTCAAAATACGACAATTCCATAGATTGGACATGTCCATAGGCATCTACCCGGAGTTGATGTTGAATAGATTGGGAAAGATTCCGCCACATAACACCGTAGGTATATTGGAACAGGGATTCAAGAGCCCAGATAATCAGGGTAAGCCCCGCCAGAACCAGCAGCTGGGTCCGGGGATCCGGGTAACCCAGACGGGCGATCAGTGATTCTTCCTGCTTAACCACGACATCAACTGCCGCTCCAATCAGGGCTGGAGGGGCTAAGTCAAAAATCTTATTCAGCACAGAGAGAATTGAGGCTGCGATAATTTTAAGTCGAAGCTCGCGAGTGTACTTCCAGAGCCGGCTTATTGGCTGTTTCTTTTTTTCCATTATGATCTCCGTCTTGTAAAAAGCACCAAGGATTCCCTGGTGCTCTTTACTATAATTTCCTTACCTGTCCTTCAGCTGCTCATCATTTCCACAGCAGCCCGGCGGCCAATTTCTACAGCAAAATTGGTTCCTCTATCCCAGGGATAGACCTGGCTCATGCTTGCAAAATACAATCCCGGAATCGGCGTCTCCAGGGGAGGTATTTTATCTGAGTGGTTTAACTCGGGAACTGGTTGGGCATATTTCGTCCGGTACAACCAGGATTTTTTCACCCAACTGGGATCAAAATCTGGATTAATTCTTGTTAGCGGAGGCAGAAACACTTCCATCAATTTCTCTTTCGAGAGTGAAAAATATTCGTGACCTGGATCCCGGTAGTCGCCACAGTAAACGATATGATCCCCTCCGAAATAATCAGGAGAGAGATAATTGGTATGTTCCACGACAGCCAGGAATGGAAAATCTTGATCCTTAGGAATGTTGTGCCAGTAATACCCCTGTTTTGAAAGTTGGTGTTTTAATGCCAGCGTTAGCACAATTGCCCCCATACTTTTTAAATCCCTTAAACCAGTATGGTAATTGTCCGGGAGGGCAGGTACTAGTTTCGAAAGCAGTCCTGGAGAGGTTGTCACCAGAACCTGGTCAAAATCCTCCTGTCCAACCTTTGTTGATACAACCAGTTCTTTCGAAATCCCTTCAACAACAGTTGATAAGTGGATCTCTACACCAAGATTTTGCAGGACTTCAGTGATATCATCCGCAAAAGCTTGAAACCCACCCTGGTAGGTTCCCAGTCTGGAAGTCCGGGCATGGAATCTGGCCCACATCCAGGCCATGTTTACATCCCGGTAGTGAGGTCCAAATTTTCCCTTCAACATGGGCTCCCACATGGTTTCATACACCTTATCACCAGCCCACTTCCTCATCCAGGAATCTACTGTGGTTTCTTCCATCGGCTGCCAGTTCTTCGTCAGCCTCAGATACAACCCGACTAGCCCAAAACGGATTTTATTTATACCCCAACCTAATCCGGGGAATATCAGCGCCTGGAGCACTGAATCAAAGGGATACCATTTCCCTTTATACAACATCACAGTGTAAGGCCGAGGAAAACGCACTTTCTCAGATAAACCCAATTCTTCAATCAAATCCAGCATATAATGATCTGAAGCAAACCAGTGATGGTAATAAGCCTCCACAGACCAATCCCATCCTGGTTCCTTGAAACCCATCGCCAGCCCTCCAGGCCGGTCATTGACTTCGAAAAGTACTACCTCGTGTCCTTCGCGTGCGAAGTCATACGCGGCTGATAACCCGGTATAACCCGCGCCGATTACTGCTATTTTCATACAGCCAAGTATACCCCCAGTCTGGAAAAACAACCAAAGGCAATTCACAAAACAAGACCCTCACCTCAGTGTGAGGGTCTTGTTTTTCTATATGCTATACTAACTGCATAGAAATTTGTAAATAACATCACAAGATACTATATTCCGGAGTATATTCATGCCACAGCATCTAGAGATTGAAATCGGGGGAGTATGTGTAGCCAAGATGACAACCAATCGTCTTGGTGGAACAAATTACAAAAT
>JAUWCZ010000099.1 GCA_030609055.1 Chloroflexota bacterium
AGTATTAAACAATTTTGATACAACAGTAGTGACTCCTCTAAAATGATCCGGTCTATACCTTCCTTCCAGAAGTTTGGTCACACCCTCCACATCTACCCAAGTCTGATAATTTTCAGGATACATCGATTCTGCAGTTGGAATCCAGACCAGTTGTGTACCTTCACTGCTTAACATATCCAAATCTCGCTTAATATCGCGAGGGTAGTTTTCAAAATCTTCATCTGGAGCGAACTGAGTAGGATTCGTAAATATACTCACCACGACACTGGTACACTCTTTTTTTGCCCTTCTTACTAGAGATAGGTGTCCTTCATGCAGATACCCCATTGTGGGAACAAAACCCAGCGGTCGATTTAGCCCTGGTAGAGTAATCTTTAAATCCTGAAGAGTTTCAATAATTTTCATCTTATTGTTGTCCAAATAACTCTACCTGGGACTGAATCAGCTGATAGAAGAGCTGATTCACAGGAGTCGGTATATTTAACTGCTTACCCTCTCGGACAATTGCTCCACAAATTACATCGATCTCAGTAGGTGATCCCCGTTTGATATCCTGCAGCATGGAAGATATATTCCCAGCAGTGGCAGCAGCAACCCCCTCGGCTGCACGGAACGGATCCTTATATATCAACGGAATCCCTTTTTCTGATGCAACTAAGGCTGCTTCTTTTGCAGCCAGACTCATAATCTTTTTGGCGGCACCGCTTTCCAGCAGCCTTCCATTTGGTACACCTAAAAGGGCTGTGAGAGGATTGATTGCAACATTGATGACAAGTTTACTCCATACCAAGCTTGATAGGTCGGAACTTTCCTCTACCTTAAACCCAGCTTCATTAAAAACCAGTTTCAATGGCGAGAGTCGGGGATTAATTCCAAGGGTGATTAAACCCTCCCCCCCTGGACGGACTAGTCCGGGTCCTATGAGTGTGGCACCATAGGTGGTCACCCCTTGCATTGTTCTTTCCTTTCCTAACAAATCACTCAGGATCCCCAGGTTTCCCAGACCATTCTGTAGGGTTAAAACCACGCCTTCCGGGTGAAGTAGATTAGTTAGTTGGCGGGCTGCCCGTTCTGTTTGCCAGGATTTTACAAGAACCAATACCATCCGGGTTTTTCGAATTTCATTTATGTTTGAGGTAACAGCAGCGGGAGAATAGGAGTTATCTTCATCACCTGCTACGCGAATTCCGTGTTCCTTAATTGCTTTGATTCCTTCCTTCCAGGTGCCTAGCATGGATACCTTTACTCCAGCTGAAATCAACCGGCTGCCAAATAACAAAGCCATTGCCCCTGTACCCAGAATTAATATATCTGTCATTGTTCAGGCTTCTCCAGCCCGGTTTATAAACAATTCCCACTCTTCATCGGAGATGGAAAATGTATGTTCCTCACCAGGAAACTTTCTCTCCATAACATCCTTCTGAAATTCCAGCAAGGCTTTTTGTATTTCTTCATGGAAAACTGCATACTGCTTAACGAATTTTGGAGTAAATCTATCAAAAAAACCCAATAGATCATGGGTAACCAGAACCTGGCCGTCACATCCACTTCCGGCACCAATACCAATGGTGGGAATCTGTAATCTTTGAGTGATGTAAGTAGCTACTCTATCGGGCACTGATTCCAGAACAAGGCCAAAACAACCTGCCTCATCCAGCATCAATGCATCTTCAAGAAGAATTTCTGCCGCATCAGCTGATTTCCCTTGAGCCCTGAACCCTCCCAATTGATGAATACTTTGTGGTGTAAGACCTAGATGTCCTAAAACTGGAATGCCAGCATTGAGGATTGCCCTCACAGCATCCAGGCGTTCCCTTCCTCCTTCCAATTTCACCGCATCCATTCCAGCTTCTTGAAGAAAGCGCCCTGCATTTCGGACTGCTTCCTTTGTGTCAACCTGGTAGGACATAAACGGCATATCACCTATCAGCAGCGCCCGAGAAGCACCCCGGGAAACTGCCCGGCAGTGGTGAAGCATATCTTCCATGGTCACGGGTAAAGTATTTTCATAACCCAGAACAACCATGCCCAGAGAATCTCCCACGAGTATGGAATCAATACCTGCAAGGTCAACCGCCCTGGCTGTTGGATAATCATAGGCGGTCAGCATGGTCAGTGCTTCCCCTCTTTGTTTCTTGAGGCGAAAAGTATGGGTAGTAATTTTCCGTAATGGATCTGGGGAATCAGTCATGGTACCCTCCTTGTATGGTAGGGGCCAGAAGAATTATTTCACTTTCAATGCCTTGGTTTGACCTCAAATCAAAGCATTAGATATATTATATTACTAAATTAATCCTAGAAAAGGAATAGCTATCAATCAAATAATCATATTTCCCCAGGTTAAATTTAATAATTTCTAATATTCGGTCCGGATTAAACAGATCACCCCGAACGATAAACTTCAACTTATCATAATACTTCGCTACGGATTTGTCATGAATTTTGTTCACGCCCGAAGACAAGGTTTCTAAATATCCCTCCGGGATCTGATGCCGGAAATGACCAATCCTCCACTGAAAGGTATCAATTAATGGCAATCGCGACATGAGAGGATCAGCCAAAGAATTCCAATCAATGACATGCACATTTGGACCAAGATGATATCCATCAACACCCATAGGTCCAATTATCTCTACCGACCTCTTCTCCGCATTGTAGATCCAATCTTTCCCTGAATATCTGGACCCGGGAATCTCGTTTTCCCGTTCTAGACTAAGAAGACCCAGGCGTCGAAAATAATAGGCTCTCTCATCAGATATACCGGAATGGTTAATATAATTCCGAACATTTCCCCCACCATAATTTAGTGGTGCTCTAAGAGGCGCAGTGTTATTCAATAAGCCTAATACCAAAGCAAGTACGATTAGTATTCCATAGGCGGTATGTTTTTCCTTATAAGAGATCTGTGAAAGTATGACGGCAGTTGCCAGTACTAAGGAAGAAAAAAAACGACCGCTCATGAAATCGCCCCCAATATATAAAATGTACGCCATATAAAGAAGGATTGACCCAACGATAGGCATCAATTTTCGTTGTTTTTTATACAGTATGAAAATAACCACGCCAAGAACGCTTAATAAAGTTAATGGGTCCATCAAAAAAGAATCAGAAAAATAGAGCAGACCCTGTTTTAATAGCGCCGTTCGACTAATGCCGGTATTCAACTTTGCATAGGCAGTATTGGGAAAAAACGTTCCATAATAAAACAATGAAAACAACTCCCAAAGAATAATGGGAGTAAAACCAAGCATGATAAAAATCATGTTCCTAATCTTCTGTTTACTTTTTGAAATTTCAAATAGTAGTGGAGGAAGGTAGAGAAGGAATGTGTCTAATCGATTCAATATCCCCAATCCAGCTATAAAAGAAAGCATTAAGATCTTATTTAACTTTGGCCAACGATCTTCAAACAAAACATAGAGGAAGAAAGCAAAAAGTAAATGAGTGAGAGGATTCTCCAACCCAGATGTCGAATAGTCCATGAAAGCTCTGGAAGATATTAATATAATCAAAGCCAATATAGCCCCCAGCGATGATTTTGCTATTAATAAAGCGATCAACAATACCGTGGTGATCGATAGAATTATTGAGATAAAAACATCGGTAAAGTACATCTGGGACCAATAATCAAGTAATAGAACCTTTTGAAAAATATAGTTTGCGCCAGAGAGAATAAAAAACCAGAGAGGATGCGTAAATGTCTGAACTCTTTCGCCAACATTGTGTACTAAACCATAACCGTGGATGAAATTTTCTATTGAACGAAATGTGATATAGGCATCATCGGTTATCCAAGCTGTTTTTAGAAGTACGATTACATATATAAATAAAAGTGAGATTTTATAATACTTATGTCGTCTTGTTAATGGGTTCATGACGCTCCCAACGAATGATGATTCAATAAATTATTCACAAGTATGGAAAAAGGATACATCATCGCGAATAAATGCTATCCCAAATTCGTCTTCAAGTAGATAATAATACCCCTCTAATTCTTTGTTATAAGCATCTAGGTAGAATTTATAGGTCTTCTTCATCTGTTCTTTATCTTCAGCGTTGTCAATGACATCCGGTTGAGTATAATCCATGATTCTTTGTTGCTGTAAAAGAACTAATTCAGGGTTGATACTTTGAATGACCTCATAATCTACAACACCCCATCTCATTTGAACATCCCATTCAGGTTTCGGGGGAATATATACCCTAACATCTCGATATATTTTGACTCTTTTATCCTCCGGCAAACAAGCCAATAATTGATTATCTAATTCATTGTAAAAACCAATCGCAGGATGGGTGTCTGGTCTTTCTAGTCTATTCTGATATGCAGAGAAATCCCAGATCAGATTCTGCCCAAATTGAACTAAAACGATAATAAATAGGAGAATTGCTGAGATATTAAGGGCATTAACTTTATCTGTCTTTTTACTAGAAGGAATAATATTTGCCAGACCAGAGAAGAGCGGTAATGCAATGGGCAATAATAAATGCTTGGGTTTTATAGCAACGAAGAATAATATATATAATGACATTGGTAAAACCCAACTTAGAATTAGGACATGAAATAGTCTCGTTTTTTTCTTATATATCCCGATCCCAAGACTCACAAATGCCACAAGAAAAAATAATAATTGGCCATAATACTCAAGAATAATATCAAACCAGGAACCCGGTCCTTTTTCATAGGCAACATCCCAACCGAAACCCATCGCAATTGATTGAGCCTTCTGAATTGCCACATATCGACCCCGCTCGTATGGATGGATCAATGCCGGATTACTAATGACTACAGTCAGACTCATTACCAATAAGAATAGAAGTGCCTTCTTAATTAATGTCGGCCAGGTAATTTTTTCTTGTTTAATCCCCCAAATTAGATAGATTGGTATCGTAAGGAAGAAGAACCATCCAATCATTTTCGTACCGATTGATAGTCCTGCAGCTATAGCTGCGAACAGGAAATTCCCCTCATACCGCAATTGATCTTTATCAAGAAAGAAGAATACTAGAACGGAAAAAAGAATTGCTAAACTGTCTGGGTGCCACCACAGATTATTCCTAACAACTATTGGAATTGACAACAAGAAAATGAATATAATAAGAGTTTGTACTGAATCTTTAAACCGCGTTTGTAAATAAACCAAGATCCAAATAGATCCAATCATAGGCAATATGCTTACCACTTGTCTTAAAAAAAGCATATTCATTTGGACATTTTCAGGACTCGAAAAAAGTTTTAGGGGGAGTAACACAAATGCCGAAAGGGCATAAAAAGGAAAACCATAGTAATAGTGTTGATAGGCAATAAAATTCCATAATTTATGTCTTATGGAATCCCCTTTGAACTCAATCATACGCATAACATAAGGATATTGAGCAAATTCATCAGGTTCGAATATGCTCAACATATTAATATCTTCCGCTCCAGCATTGTTTGGAAAAATGAAAATATAGAAATAGCCAATGGAAAGAAAGATCAATATAAGAACGAGATATCTTTTCTGTTTTTCGTTAATGTCTCCCATCCTTCATGGTATCCGTTTTTCCACTTTGCGGCTAAGGTTTTGTTTTTCTTCATCAGAAAGAAATGCAATTTCCAGTGAATTCCGTTGTGCCTGCTGAATTTGCTCTGCTGATAATCCTGCTGCCGGCGCTGCCTGTTCATACTCGTACCTGAGGTCAATCCCGCTAATACCAGGATCATCAGTATTAATTGTCGCCAGGATTCCGTTTTCCAGGAAAAAGCGCAGCGGATGATCCTGATAATCTTCCACAACCCTGGTCTGGACATTACTGGTCAAATTGGATTCGATCCCGATTTTCTGATTTGCAAGGGTGGTTATTAGCAGCGGATCCTTGGCAGCGCTGACTCCATGTCCAATCCGGTTTGCGTTCAGTTCTTCTATCGCCTGCCAGATGCTGTCCGGTCCTGCATCTTCTCCGGCGTGAATCGTGATCTGCCAACCAGCAGACCTGCCCTCCTGAATATGGTCCACAAACATTCTTCCAGGATAATTCTTTTCGTCCCCCGCCAGGTCCAGAGCTGTTATTTGATCCCGAAACTCCAGTAAGGCTTCCAATTCCTGCCATCCTTGATCTGGTCCATATGTGCGGCTGATTATACCTATAAGATTAACCCTGATCTCAAAAGTATCCCTTCCTTGATGAACGCCTTCCAACACCGCTTCAACTACACCCTCCAGCGCTAAATCATGGGGTTCAGCCATAAACATGGGGCTGAACCTGAGTTCAATGTAGTCAATTCCCTCCCGGGAGGCATCCTCAACATTTTCATAAGCGATCCTTCTGCAGGCATCATAGTCTGCAAGCACACCTATCATGAATTTAAATTTTTCAATAAATGCCATCACACCAGGGCGCGGATTCGTGATTTGGACATGGGGTTTTAAACCAGAAATATCGTCTGCAGGAAGGGGAACGCCATGTTTCTTACCTAATTCCAAAATCGTCTTTAGGCGTACATTGCCGTCAAGATGGCGGTGGAGGTCTATCAAGGGAAGGGTTGGATCGATCACAGATTATCTCTCCAGGTGTCCTGTAGCTTCGGTTTCTTTTTTCTTAAAGACCAATTATAATAAACAAATAGTAGAATGGCGAAAGGAGATCAATTCATGAGAAAGGCAATGGCATTTACGTTCGGAGCGATTATTGGCGGTGTTTTGGGAGCGGTAACCGCGTTACTTTTAGCTCCCTACTCAGGAGATGAACTACGCTCCGCTATTCAAAAACAGGTTGACAGTCTCCAGATGGAAATCAAAGATGCTGCTCAACAAAAGCGTGCCGAACTTGAGGCCCAGCTGGAAGAATTAATTAAGCAGAAGGATTCTTAAAACAATACCTGATTACCTATGAAAAAATAATTGGGTATCAGTATAAACAAATTGTATTACAAGGAAAACACTCCCATAGGGTAGATTCTGGGAGTGTTTTGGTTTTAATAAAATCTTTAGTCCTCAAGTATCTGAAATTGATAATCTGCCTTTTGGCGCGTAAATCGGGTAGTGCCGGTAATCACCAGAATCACTTCTCTGGCGCCATCCTCCCCGATCGAAATCGGTAGCTCTACCTGATTATCTGAGGATAAGGAAATAAATTGAACCCTGGGAATCGT
>JAUWCZ010000066.1 GCA_030609055.1 Chloroflexota bacterium
AAAGGAAGCATTATTTAAAATCAATCTTCTTAAAGAATATCAGCTAGAATAGCACATGATCGGTAACATTCAACGTGGCAAAGAGAGGCAGATAGCCCTGAATTTTACAGAAGTGCACTCAGTTGACAGGATCAGGGTTGCAGCTGCGCTTAACAAAAATGCAGAGCAACTTCAAAGAATTTTACCTGTATACTTAGAATTTAATGTCAGTGGCGAAAGCACCAAGCACGGATGGAAGTCCTGGGAGGAGAAATCATGGGACTTGATTCTCCCAGATATTGAGGAGATGATGGATTATAAAGCCCTTGAGATCAAAGGCTTAATGACCATGGCGCCCTACTCGAACAATCCTGAGGATTCTCGGCTGTATTATCGTAAATTAAGGAAATTGCGGAATTACATTACGATGAAATATCCTGGGATAAATGTGAGCGAACTATCCATGGGCATGAGTGGTGATTTTGAGATAGCTATTGAGGAAGGAGCCACAGTGCTGCGAATTGGTTCAGCATTGGTCGGTCCCCGGGGAGACAGGAGTAGCCATGGTAATTGAATCGATTATAGTTATTATTAAACAAACTTTAATTTTGTTGATATTATTGAAAGTGATTTTGTCATATTTTATGGATCCTTTCCATCCTTTCCGGCAATCTGTTGATCGGTTTGTAGAGCCATTATTAAGACCTATTCGCCAGGTTGTTCCTGCTATCGGAGGGCTTGACTTCAGCCCTCTAATCTTATTGATTTTGATTGAGGTAATTGCTACAATAGTACGCAAGATAATTTAGAGTCGATGTGGATTCTGTGTGTCCTTGGAGTGAGATGATGATTGGAAGAGAATTTAACTTTCACGATGGAAAGAAGGGATCTGCACTTGCAATTCGAATTACCAAAAGAAGTGGAGATCAGAGGATATCAAATGTAATGAAGGATGGAACAGTTGTTATTAACCTGGCCCGTGAAGTAGAAGATCCCAATCAGGAATTACTTCGGTTTTTATCCAAAGAGTTGGGTATAGCACAACAGCGAATTGCTATCATAGCGGGATTAGAAAGAAACGAAAAACTGCTCTCAATCCTGGATATGGAACCTGAAAAAGTACAAGAATTAGTACTAAATAGACTTTCCTGAACATCTAAAAACCTATATAAACCTCCGTCCTTTGAATTGGGAAGGAGGTTTTTGTATTTAATAATCTATGGATGAATTAATGGGCTTTCTAAGGATATGAGGATGCTTTAAAACCCGGCGGGGCACAATACCAAAGAGTAAGGGCGGCTTGCTGTTTCACATCGGGGTCAGAATCTTCAAGAGCATTTACGATTACTGGTAAGACCTTAGCTTGGCCTTCCCTTCTCAAATAATGCAGAGCAGCTTGTTTTTGTTCAATTGATCCGTTTTCTAGGGTATTTAAAAGCAAATCTAAGGCAGATTCCGAGGTGTGTATAGGCATGTCTTGCTTTTCAGCATAAGAGTGCAGCCAGGCCGCTTTGTGTGCCGGGGTTTCTGGGACAGGAACATAAGGAGAACCTGTCTGAAGAATTTCAAAAACTTGCTGGGCAAGATCTCTAACAATCCACTCGTCTTCATCAATACGCATTTTATCTAGAATTTCAACTGCCCAGGATTCAGGAATCAAACTTAAACCATGTACAACTGCATAACGGACCAACAAGTCATCCATTGTTATGCCCTCTCGTAATGCGGGGTGACCTTCACTGCGATTATGGGCAAGCGATTCTGCAGCTGCTCTGCGCAATAGCTCATCTCCATGAAGCAGGCTTTCTGCAATTGCTTCAAGTGCTTTAGGTGAAGCGATCTTGCCAAGCGCATAACAGGCTGCAACTGAGGTTGGGAAGGGAGTATTTAACTGCTCTGTTAACAACGGGACCGCGACCGGGTCCTGGATAAAACCTGATCCTAGTGCAGCAGCTCTCCTTGTGTCCAGATCTTGGGATTGAAGTAGGTGACGGAAGATAATAGCGACTTTTGGATTCTGCGAAGTAGCCAGCGAATTGGTTAATCTCAGTTTTATAAAATAAAGCTGATTAGTTTGAATTTCCCGCGTCACGGAACGCAGCAGGGTTTCCTCTTCAGTTGATTGGGATGGGTCTAGAAAAACTAACCATTGACAGGCTCTCATCAGATTTGTTTTCAAGAGGCTGCTATCCGACAACATCTGATTTAGATGGGGACGAATGGGGTTAAATGCGGAGAAGTAGCGCATAGTTTCGTGTATCAAAGCCCAGTCAGGTTGACGAAGAATCCGTTTCTTAATACTTTCACTAGATCTACATAAACCTCTGGCAGCGAGGAAACCTGCTATGGTTGGGTGAGTAAAAAAGAATCCATTTGATCCAGTTTTCTGGAGCAGTGAAGAGTCGAGGGCGAATTGTATGACACGGCTTATTTGACTTGTTCTATCATCTGATAATTGTCTTTCTTGTGTATCAATCTGACTGGAGAGCCAGGAGTTAATATCCCGCTTTGTGAAAGAGCCTTTTTCCTGTTCAAGTACATGGAGAGCTATATTCTCCAATGCCTTGATGGAATACTGGGGTAACCCAAGAGTTATCCGCCCCAAATAAGATTCAATTGCATGAACTGCAGTGGGACCTGTAATATCACCTGAATAAGCAGCCCAAGCTTTAAGAGTAAACTCCAGGGGAGATTGATGATTAGCGTTTATGATTAACCAAGCATCGCGGATTTTTTGTGAGCCCTGAGCATCAAGTGATTTATCAAGGGGAGTAGGAAAAGATGATCCAAATCCGAGCTGAACCCATTTCTCTAGAAAAACCAATTTTTCCTTCTTACCCCAGGGTGCTACTGATACTGGTTCAAGCGGCGCTTTGATCAAATTTCCAAGATAAGTGGGAGATGCCGCAACCACAACTTGAAGGGTTGGAACAGTCTTACAAAGGGCAATGATGAAATTTGCGACTCGGTTGATCTCAGTTGAAGGTTGGGTATCGAGCCCGTCGATAAAGAGAAGAGCCATATCATTGTTCAATGATGATGTAAAGTATTTAGGGAAGTTGGGTATTGTAGAAAAAACAGGATTTGCCTGGATCGCTGTCAAGAGAATACTCAAAACGTCGCTGCCGGGAAATTGCTCCATAATATACTGAGCATCAACATAATAAGGGATTTTATTTAATAGACTTGAGGGAATATTTGTGTTTTTAATCAGCGATGTTATGCAGTCTGCAATGGCTACTGTTTTGCCAGAGCCGGGTGAACCCATGAGGCAGAGGTTTGCACCGTTTGATAATGCCTCCATAAGGGTAAAGGTGGGGGCAAAATAGTCAACAGCAAATTCTGGGAAGGCAGGATCATGCCCGAGAATCTGCTGCAGTAAACTGGGATCAAATCTATCAGTGCCTGGAATTATTACAGGGGGTGGAGCAATGCATTTCGGTGGCACTACAATTTTTTCAAGGGGCACCAGATCTGAAGCAATATGCCTTCCTTGCATGTATTTATACAAAATCCGGCTGTAATCGGATTCTGAGGTGATGGAAAATTTATCTCGCGCTGTTTGTAAACTGGTGATTGTTCTGGAAAAGAACTTTCTTAATCTGGAGCGATAGCGGAATACCAAAATCAATAAGATTACTACGGCTAAAACGCCAGCCCAGAAGGAAAGAAAATCTAGATATATTTTCGGTAAAAATCCTAACATGTCGGATCTCTTTATTTACTAGCGCGGTTTTGGGTGTAATATGCGTTTACAGGCTGGACAATACGACATTTTAGTTGGTGAACGGGCTTCTTGTTCTATCGCAGAAGGAATACTTGCACCACATGCTGAGCAACTGTTCCCTACCATGAGAGTAACTGCAATGCCCCCGGAAGATTTGCGGATTTTTTCATAGGTAGGTAAATTCGGGATAGGTGTGTCTGCTAAATAATCATCCCGGTCCCTCCCCAAAATCTCAATTCGTGAAACGAGTTCTTCTTTTTCAGATTGTAATACAGCACTTTCGGTTTCCTTTCGATGGGAGATTTCTTCTGCATGTGCGGCTGATTGATTGTATGTCTCCTGCGTTTGTTCCATATCAAGCATCGCTTCCAGTTGACGGTCCTCTAAGGCAGACAGGTATTTTTGAAGGGAAGTGGATTCCAGTTGTAAGTCCTCTAACTCCTTGGGATTAGTGATTGCGCCGCCATATAATCTCTTTTGATTTTGGGCAATCTTCTGGTTCTGGTCCTCGACATTGTGTTCTGCGAATTTCAGATCCTTCTGCTTTTCGGTAAGATATTTTTGGTGTTCTTCCTGGGTTTTTAGCGCTAAATCTAGTTCTTTATGATCATTTAATATTGAATCAATTATTTCAATTCGTTTCCGCGCAAGGTCTAATTCGGAGTCAATTAGCTGCAATTTGTATAAGGTCTTCGATAGGCTCATGTCGCAATAGATCCTTCTTTAAAGCTACTATGCAGTGATTATAGATGTGGAATAGGCTGAAAGCAAGGGGTAGATTTAAAAGCTGATAAAATAAGTACATGTTTGAAAAAAGACCGATGCTGGTTGTCAGCTGTTTGGTTATCTTATTGGTGACAATACCATACCTGTTCGCTTTTCAAGCCAGCAATGAGAAGTTCGATTTTGGGGGCTTTTTAATCAATCCCACGGATGGACATTCCTACCTGGCAAAAATGCAACAAGGGTATCGAGGGGATTGGAAATTTTTGCTTCCCTACACTACTGATCAAGGTGAGGGGGCCTATTTATTTCTTTTCTATCTAGGATTGGGGCATATTGCCCGGATCTTAAATCTCCCCTTAGCTTTTGTTTATCACATATCTCGTCTGCTTAGCGCGATCATTCTGCTTTGGAGTATGAGTGCATTTTTCAGGACTGTGTTTGATGAATCGAGATGGCAAGTACTTGGGTTTTCAATTGCTGCGTTAGGTTCAGGACTGGGATGGATCGGCGTTCTATTTGGGCATTTTACAAGTGATTTCTGGGTATCGGAAGCATATCCTTTTTTGTCAATGTATACAAATCCTCACTTTTGTCTCGGGATAAGCATGGTGATCCTGTCACTCATTCCAGAGAAGAGAAGAAAACCTGTCTACTACATCGTCTTGGCAATTGTACTTGGATTTGTGATGCCGTTTGCTGTAGTAATTGTGATTTTGGTGCTAGGTGTTTCAACCGCAGTAGAATTCACAAATAATAAAAAAGAGATTAAGGATCACATAAAACATTCTCTGTATTTACAAAGACTAATCGTTTTTAGTCTAAGCGGTGGGGGTGTACTTTTATATCAATACTGGCAAATAGTGACTGACCCAGTGTTGTCTATCTGGAACGAACAAAATGTTACCCCTTCGCCTACGGTTCTCGATCTTTTATTTTCACTCTCACCTTGCCTGATAATCGGGATGGTAGGGATTAAACAAGCCTGGAAGAACAATAAGGGCAGACTTCTAGTTCTCTGGGCTGCAATCAGCTTGATCCTCATATTTATTCCCTGGAATTTACAGCGGCGATTTTTAACCGGGATTTATCTTCCCCTGGCTGGATTAAGTGTGTATGGATTGAAATTGATCGTGGAGAAATTGTCTTTTCGAATCCGCACATTGTCAATTGTGTTATTTTGTTTGATTGTCCCAACCAATGTAATTGTGCTCATATCTGGCTTACAAGCATCCGCTCAAAAAGATGATCGCATTTTTATTTTAACGTCAGTAAAAGAAGGACTTGAGTGGATAACCAGTAATACATCAACAGACGCTATTGTTCTAGCGAATGAAGAGAACGGTTTATATATTCCTTCTCTGACGGGCAGGAGAGTGGTATATGGCCATCCATTTGAGACTGTTAACGCTGAGAAAGAAAGAGAATTCGTCAAGTTATTTTTTAGCGGCGATCTGTCCCCGGAGATTGTTCAAACAAAACTGGAACAGAAAGGTATTAATATTATATTTTCAGACGATAGCGGGGAAACACGAAAGATAGATTGGTTAGTGGGAATGGACTATCCTCTGGTATTCAGTAACGACGATGTACACATATACTATATAGCGCAGCCATGAAACAAACATTAAATCCCAGGGATGTAACTGCAAAAAAGAAATTTTTTGATAATTACAGATCAATAATTACTAATCCAATTAGGTGGCTAATTTTTCTGCCAGCAATAATATACATTCCCGGCATTTTGGGATGGATACCTTTTCCATCGGAAACAGCGGATTATACAGATTTATTACTTACGCATTATCCTTATGCGGTTTATTTAAGAGAATCACTTCTTTTAAACAGAGCCATACCTTTATGGTACAACCTGATTTACTCAGGTGTACCATTCGCTGCAAATCCACTCTCTGGATTATGGTATCTTCCGGGTTGGATTGCACTTCTTTTTCCCCTTCCCGCTGGAATCAGCTTTGTACTGGCGTTGCATAGTATTTGGGGCACAGGGGGATTTTATAAGTTCTTAGAGAGTGAAGGTATCGAACTACCGGGTTCGATCATCGGGGCAATTGCCTTTGGGTTAATGCCAAAAATTGCTGCTCATTACGGGGCTGGTCATGTCTCAATGTTATATGCGATTGCTTGGACACCGTGGCTGTTGTGGATGAGTAGAAAAGACAAACGGGGGTGGAAGACCGGGATTATTTTAGGGTGTCTGTTTTTGGCGGACCCTCGTTGGGCGATCTTTGCCGGTTTGTTATGGATTTCATACACTATTGCGCATAGGCATTATATTACCAAGAATCAGCCCCTATTCTATCTCCAGGCTTGTGGGATTGCTCTCCTGATTACTTCTCCATTGATCTTGCCAATGTTGGAATTCATGAGTATATCGACCCGGGCTTTGATGTCATCTGATGATGTGTTGGTTTATTCGCTACCGCCGGACAAACTCCTCGGCTTAATCATCCCTGGAAGTGGAGGAAACCCTGAGTGGTTTTTGTATCCGGGCGGTTTAATAATCTTTTTATTTGTCCTTCAATTTGTGGATAAAGAATTAAGAAAAATAAATGGTTTCTGGTCAACCTGGGTGGGATTCAGTCTGCTGATCTCGATGGGATCCTTGATTCCAGGGGCGGAGTTATTTTCCAAATTACCGTTAGTATCTCTTTTAAGAGTTCCACCTCGCGCATTATTCATTACTGGAATCTGTTTTGCGGTTATTGGGGGCAGGACAATATCCTGGTTATTTCATCTGATTAGATCTGATATAAGGGTACAGAGAGTTGCATTTGGCGTGATTGCATTCACACTCTTATTTGGAGGATCGATAGTCACCGTTGTAAAAACACCAGAGGTGAATCTTTATTGGGGTTTTATATTTATATTCATCGCGGCCGCAAGTATTCTTGTATTAGGCCAATTCAAGCGCAATAAGATCATGAAGGTGATTCTGATAGGAATTACTATTCTAGATCTAGCTGGCATGGGATTTCTTAGTTTTTCTGTGGTGCCAGGGCAGAAAAGGCTTACTGAAAATATTGAGATCTTAAAGATACTAGAAAATGAACAACAACTTTTCCGGATTTACTCCCCATCATATAGTATTCCCCAGGATATTGCAGTTGAGAACTCAATTGAATTAGCGGATGGAGTGGATCCGCTTCAAATAAAATCCTATGTGGAGTTTATGGAGTCTGCAACAGGAGTTGTTTCCGATGGATATAGTGTGACCATCCCACCCTATAAATCCGGTGCCCCGGATATTGATAATATAAATTCTGTGCCGGAGCCGTTTTTATTGGGATTGATTAATGTAAAATTCCTTATATCTGCTTTTGAAATCCAGAAGGACGGATTGATATTAATAGAGAAAATTGCGGATAGACATATTTATACCAATCAGCATTTTCTACCCAGGGCATGGGTTCAGGTCGAGGAATTAAGTCCTGAAAACAATCAATCAATCGAGCAAGTTGAAACGGTAATGGAAGTCGAGTGGAACCCTAATAAAATTCAACTATATGCTACCGGACCGGGGACCCTGGTATTATCCGAAATACATTACCCTGGCTGGACAGCGTCAGTTGATGGGAAGAATATCGAAATCCGTCCAGCATATGGAATTCTACGCAGCATAACCCTAACTGGTGGGAACCATGAAATAGTATTTAGATATCATCCAATAAGTGTGTATGCAGGATTGTGTTTGGCTGCAGCCGCTTGGTTATTTATCTTATGGCAATACTTACACGAAAAACGCTGATTAAGTACTGTAGAGATAGGAAATATATATTTCTATTTGCATCTGCAGTAATGGCGCTGACTATTGTTCCTTATCTCGTTGGTTTTGAATCTCAAGGCGGGGCATGGAGGTATACCGGCTTCATTATCGGCGTGGAGGATGGAAATTCTTATATTGCCAAAATGTTATCTGGAGCAACAGGTGATTGGATTTTTCGGACTCCCTACAGCGCTGTTCAACAGAAGGGAGTTCTAGCTTTTTTCCCCTACCTCCTAATTGGTAAATTATCTTCGCAACCTGCTCAGCATGAACAGCTGGTTGCCCTTTTTCATTGGTTTAGAGTGCTTAGTGGAGTACTAGCAATCTTGGCCGGTTATGATTTCATATCCCTCTTTATCAACGATAAGAAGTGGCAATGGTGGGCTCTGGTCGTTTATACACTAGGTGGAGGAGGAGGTTGGGTTCTAGTCATCCTTGAACAGAAAAACTTCCTTGGCTCCCTACCGTTAGAGTTTATATCTCCGGAAAGCTTTGGGTTTTTGGGATTGCTCGGATTACCGCATCTAGCTTTGGCACGCGCGTTATTCTTGTGGGGCTTAGCGGGATATCTAAATGAGTTGCCAGGGAATCTTATTGGCACTCTTTGGTTGATGATGGGATTTCTCCAACCAATGTATGTTGTCGTTGCCTGGGTGGTCGTGACTGTTCATTTTTTGCTGTATAGTTTGGTATTTACTGTGCGGGTGAAGGGGAATAAACAACAGATTTGGCGAGAAGTTAAGGGATTTGGGAAGGTAGCAATGTGGGGGATTATCATCTCGAGCCCTTTATTGGTTTATACTGCTATTAAATTTTTGACAGATCCATTTTTGATAATTTGGGCGAATCAGAACAAATTACCCTCGCCTCACTTTATTCATTATCTTATTGCATACGGAATATATTTTCCGTTTGTTATCCTAGGCCTAAAAACATTACTTAATAGTGATCTCAGAAAAAGTATCTTGTTAATTGGCTGGTTATTGATATTACCCTTATTATTAACTGCGCCCGTGTCTACCCAGAGGAGGTTGGCCGAAGGAATCTGGATAGCATTTTCAATTGGAATGATCAGCTACTTTGAGAATAGGAACCGGACGAAATTTTTAGAGAAATGCATCCTATATCTTGCTTTTCCTTCTACTATTTTGATTTTTTTTGGCTCCATTAGCACGGTAAGCAATCCGGGCACACCGCTATTCAGACCAATATTAGAGGTAGAAGCCTTTAAATATCTTTCCGTTAATGCATCATCAGGGTCTATTGTATTATCTTCTTATGAAACTGGAAATAATCTCCCTGCCTGGGCACCTCATAGAGTAGTATTAGGTCATGGCCCGGAAACGATGAACCGGCCGGAGGTGGAAGTTGAAATAGGGCAATTCTACACCTTTGACGCGACTGACGAATATCGACAGAGCATACTCACAAAGTATGGAGTTGATTACGTTTTTTGGGGTCCGCTCGAAAAGGAATTGGGTACCTGGGACCCAGACAGCGCGGATTACTTATCAAAATCTTTTAATAACAAGGATTATGCAATCTACCAAAATGTGCTTCTCCCCTGATATTGGTGTGGCGGGATCTAACAATGAAAAGAATTATTAAAAACCCACTGTTTCCAATTATTCTTGCGCCTTTAATCCTTTTCTCATCTTTGCTTTTCTCCGGAAAGGCGTTGTTCTGGGGAACACCAGCAACGCAGTTTATTCCCTGGTGGGATTTCGCCTGGGGGTCGGTGTTGGATGGAGAACTACCGCTGTGGAATCCCTGGCTAGGACTTGGTACCCCCCTGGTTGCCAACTATCAAAGCGCAATTTTTTACCCCCCGTACTGGATTATTTTTGTATTTTATGCTCTGGGAGGTGTACCGTTAATGGCCTGGAGCATGACGATCATAGTTATCTTCCATTTGGCCTGGGCGGGAATTGGTACCGCAAGATTATTGGAATCACTAGGTGTTAGCAAGCTCGGACAGACAATAGGCGGTTTAGCCTTTTGCTTATCAGGGTATCTTGTTTCCCGGGCTGGATTTTTAAGTATTAACGCAGCGGTTGCGTGGATTCCCTGGTTATTGCTTCTCACCAAAGGATTATCAACGAAACGGAAAGGCAATATTTGGCTTACAGGATTGGTTTTAGGGTTTCAATTATTAGCAGGTCATGCGCAGACAACCTGGTATACAGTACTACTTTGTGGAATGTGGATAACATACTGGGCAATTAAAAGTAGTGAGGAACAGGGCGTTGTAAGAAGAACGGTTCTTACCTGGGGAAGATACGCGGCAGCAGGATTACTAGGAATTTCTCTTAGTGCAATCCAGATCTTCCCCACTTTAGAGTACTTGCGGCAATCGCAAAGAGCACTTGAATTTGGTTTTGCGGAAGCCATGACATACTCATTTTGGCCCTGGAGATTTCTGACATTAATCGTTCCTGATCTTTTTGGTAACCCTGCCGATGGCAACTACTGGGGGTATGGAAATTATTGGGAGGATGCAGTTTACATAGGGTTGTTACCCATTTTTCTGGCAATCGGACTATCAATGCGTTCAGTTAGGAGTTATCTGATCGAAAAGAAAAATAATATCGATCAGCGATTAGGGAAAAACAGGAGCCTGGTAATTTTTCTGACATGTATAACTGGAATAAGTTTTTTATTTGCCCTTGGTAAGAATACCATCATATTCCCATTTCTCTATCGAAACATCCCAAGTTTTGACATTTTTCAGGCGCCCACCAGATTTACTATCTGGGCAGAAATCTCTTTAGCTCTCTTGGCTGGCATCGGTATTGACTCTCTTCGAAAACCAATTAGAAAACGATTGTATTGGACCAGACTAGCTGCAGCTGGATGCTTTGCGGTCACGGTAGGTGCGGTTTTAGCGTGGATACTCATTGATGGGATAAAGCTAACATTTATTAAATCAATTGGGGCTGCTGGATTATTTGGACTGGGAATTACTATCGCTATTCTATTTGCGCCAGAAGAATCCCATGAGAAAAAACGTGCTGCCTGGAATTACATCGTGATAGGATTGGTTGCGCTTGATTTGATCGTAGCTGGTTGGGGTCTAAATCCAGGTATCGATCTTGCTTTTTACACGGAAAAGGACGAAGGAAAGCTGCCCCCCAGGGTTTTTATGGATGAAAAAACGGAATATGAACTGAAATTTAAACGGTTCTTCACTTTTGATTCCTTTTATCCAGATACAGAGTGGGAATTCATGCACACTTATATGATTCCAAACCTGAACATGCTCCAGCAAATAGAAATGGTGAATAATTTTGATCCGATCATTCCAGGTAGATATCAAACCTGGATGGAGGGAATAAACAACCAAAATCTTTTGGAGAATCAACAGATTATTGACTTGATGGGAATCAGCACGATCATTACGCAAAACAGTAAAGGGGTGGATTACCTGATTACCAATGCTGAGACTGGGGAAACAAAGATAAGACTAGTAGGTTGTGCGGTAACGGTTGTTGACGAAAGCGAAGCTTTGGATCTTGTTCTAAACGGCAAGCTGAACTTGCAACAGAAAATCATTATTGAGAATTGGAACTCTGGTAGTTTTCCTTGTAATCAAGCTTCCGGCGAATTCCATATCGTGGAGGAGAAGCCTCGATCTCTCAAGCTCAGTGTGGATCTGGATCAGGGCGGCTGGATATTCTGGTCGCAATCATGGTACCCAGGCTGGCGCGGAACAATAGACGGTTCTCATGTGGAGATTTACCGGGCAAATTATCTTTTTCAAGCAATTTATTCCCCGGCAGGTCATCACGAGGTAGTGTTTAAGTATCAACCCTTAAGTTTCTTAATTGGGGCAAGTACCACAGCAGCTGGAATGTTGATAGTAACAAGTGGGTTAATTCTTCTTAAGAGGAAGAGGGATCAGGGGCTTGATGAATGATCTGCAGCTCTGCGTCTCAGGGTTTGCTGCATTTTTCCCATATCTATGGGTAAATGCATCGCGCTTAATCCAAGGATTACTGCAGTAATCAACCAGGCTGTAATACTTATGTACAGGAGAGCTGCATGGAGGGAGAATTTTTGAGCAATAACTCCTGCAATCAAAGGCGCAAAAGCCGAGCCGAGATTACCAAGAAAGTATTGAATTGATGTTGCAGTACTGCGTATCTCTGGGAGAGTAATGTCATAAACCGCAGATGCAATATTAGGCGATGCCAGGGGGATAAAGAAAGAAGTAATCCATAAAAATATTTTGAAAGAAAATATATTCTGATTAGGAATATTGAGTGAAATTGTCAGGAATAATGCACCAAATAGAACACCAATAATAGATACATAAAGTCTACCTCGGGGAAGTCTGGCAAATGCGGCGTCGCCCAGAAATCCTCCTACAAAATAACCTGCTCCGATGAGCAAAACTGAAGGGATCATAATAGAAGAGATGGTGTTTGAGGTATAGCTTCTCTCGATTTCAAAGTACCTGAAAGACCAGAACGTAATTACCTGCCAAGGTATACCACCAAAAAAACCCTGAAAAAAGATATACCTGAGACTAGGGATCTTGATTAAATTCAGAAAGAGAGGAAAGTCTAGACGAGTCCTTTTTATTTCCG
>JAUWCZ010000058.1 GCA_030609055.1 Chloroflexota bacterium
TGAGTTATCTGTAAAATGATGTCTCATTTCATCGCCAGTTAACCCGCGCTGTTCTTTGGCAAGTCTCTGCTGAGCCCTTTGATGAAGTTTATCCCGAGCTTGACGAGGGGCTGCGCTCCGACCAGGACTAACGAGTGGGTCCATTGGGTGCGCAAAAAATATAATCAGCTCCAATGAACATTGGTGAATACGCTATAATGATAGATATAAGGATAGCAATGGAGGTGGATGTGAAAAATTAATCGGTGAAATAAATTGTTAGAAAATAAATAAGCAGGAAGGAGTAATTACATGGATATCTTTATCTACGCAGTAATAGTGATAGCTGTATTCGCTTTAGGAGTCAAGATAGTTAGACCTGTAGAAGTAGGTATTATAGAATTTCTTGGTAAGTATTCAAGAACTGCAAACGCGGGTTTTAACTGGATTTTTCCCGGGTTGTTTAAAATGTATCGAATTAACATAACAGAACGACGAGTAGACATTGATCCTCAATCGATTATCACGAAAGATAAATTAAATGCTGTGGTTGACGGAGTTGTTTACTATAGGGTGGAGGAAGCCCAAAAATCAATTTACAACGTAAATAACTTTGCGTTATCTGTGCCGTCTCTAGCCAAAACAACATTAAGAGCAGTGATTGGAAAAATGACCTTAACAGAGGCTAACGAAAACAGAGATAAAATTAATGATGAAGTGGAAAAAATATTATCTAAAGAAGTTTCCCTATGGGGAATTGATGTCGTAAGAGTTGAGTTACAACGTATCGAACCTCCACCAGATGTTCAAGAAGCAATGAATCAGGTTGTAAAAGCGGAAAATGAAAAAATAGCAGCGCTTGATTTAGCAACCTCAATCGAAACTCAAGCAGATGGCGAAAGGCGAGCAGAAATCAAAAAAGCTGAAGGTATTGCTGCGGCGATAAGATTAAAAGCAGAAGCCGATGGAGAAGCAATCAAGATCGTCAACGAAGCAGCTGAAAAATACTTTGTAGGAAATGCACAGCTACTTAAACAGCTAGAAACCGTAAGTGAAGCATTAAGAGATAACGCCAAGATAATTGTTCCCTCAAACAGTGAATTGGTTAATGTTATTGGCGATTTAGCAGGCGCTACAATTCCAATAACTAAAAAAGGAAAGGCTTGAACCGAAGTTTTTGGAATAGTTAGACCTGACTACAATAAAAAACAAAACATAAAAACGTGCTTAATAACCATTGGTAATTAGAGATAAAAGAAACTCATATCAAATTGCTAAACATGGAGGTTTTACGCGCTCCTCGCTCCTTGCCGCTTCTCTAATCCGTTAGCATACATTTTATCAAGGGTAAGGTTCTTGTGAACAACTCAAGAATCACCTTTCTTGTTCTTCTCGTTATTACTTTTACAATTGTAAGTTGTATTCCACAAGATGTACCAACTCCGACGAACACTCCAACTCTTCTACTAACAAAAAGTCACTTGGTTGTGAATCAGTTTCTATTTTTCAGTCTCCCGCAGATGAGGGAATAATAAAACTTCCCGGATGGTGTGTTTGTCTGCTAGCAGCATTACCAGACGATCCACTCCCATGCCGAATCCCCCATTGGGCGGCATCCCATAGCGCATAGCGCGCAGATAATCTTCATCCAGGGGATGGTGTTCATCCTCCCCTTCCGAATAAGACCGACCCATTTCCAGGAAGCGCTCCTCCTGATCCACCGGATCATTGATCTCTGTAAAGGCGTTGCAGAGTTCGACACCGCCCATAAATCCTTCAAATCGTTCCACTGTGTTGGGATCACCCTCTTTGGTCTTTGCCAGCGGGGAAATTTCCCGCGGATAATCATACACAAAAGTCGGTTGAATGAATGTGGGTTCCAGGTAATGATCCAGGATGTTTTCAATTAACTTACCCCGGGCTGCTTTGGGATTAAACTCCATCTCCAGCGATTTCATGGCTTTTGCAAGACCGGTAGCAGTTTTATACTTGTGGATATCAATCCCGGTCGTGTCGATAATCCCCTCCCTGAGATCCACCCGCTGCCAGGGTTGATCCAGACTGATTTCCTGTCCTTTGTATGTAAAGGATTTTGCACCCATGACTTCCTCAACAACAAAGGCAAACAACTCCTCGGTGAGTCCCATTACGTCCTGGTAATCCGCGTAAGCCCAGTAAAATTCCATCTGGGTGAACTCGGGATTGTGTTTAAAGGAAACTCCCTCATTGCGAAAATCCCGCCCGATTTCATACACGCGTTCAAATCCGCCCACCAGTAGTCGTTTCAGGTACAACTCAAAGGATATCCGGAGATAAAGATCCTGCTTAAGTTGGTTATGATGGGTGATAAACGGCTGAGCGGCTGCCCCACCGTAGATAGGCTGAAGGACCGGGGTTTCCACTTCCAGAAAATCCTTAGAGTCCATAAAATGCTGTATAGCCCGGATTGTTTTGGTTCTGGTTCGAAAAACTTCCCGCACGTCCGGGTTCACAGCCAGATCGGCATAACGCTGCCGATAGCGAGTTTCCGGATCCGTCAGGGTGGCGTGTTGAACTACTTCACCGTCCACGACCTCATCTTTGGCTGCCGGCAAGGGGGTGATGGCTTTTGCGAGCATGGTATATTCAGAGATCCGGAGTGAGATTTCCCCGGACCGGGTGCGAAAAACTTTTCCGCTGGCCTGGATAAAATCACCCAGGTCATAGTGGTCGTCAAAAAACGACACCTGGTCCTCTCCGATATCATCAGCCCTGAAAAAGAGCTGGATCCTGCCTGTGCCATCCTCAATATGCGCAAAGGTGATTTTTCCCATCGGACGAACAGAGCGGATTCTACCTGTTAACACTGCCTGAACAGGCTCAGCTTCCTGGTCATCCTCAATCGCCAGAAAAGCATCACTTGCTTTCTGGATGGTATGGGTGCGTTTAACTCTCCTGGGATAAGGATCCACCCCAAGTTCTTTTAGTTGTTGAGCCTTTTCGAGACGAATTTTTTCCAGGTTGGTGTAGTCTGCCATATATACTTCCTCTTGATTAAAAAAACCCGTGCGGTGTTTCAGCGCACGGGTGAGGTTATCAATCAGGGTTTTCAGCCAATTTTCAGGATTTTCACCGTGAAGACCCCGCCCGGGGCAAGAACATCGACCACATCCCCTTTTGCATGTCCCATTAAGGCGTTTCCTAATGGTGATTCATAGGAAATTTTCCCTTCCACGGGATCGGATTCCGCGCGGCCGACAACGATGTATTTTTCCTTCTCTTTGTCACCAGTTTCAATCGTCACTTGAGTCCCGATTTGAACTACATCGGTCTCAGATAAGTCCTCAACGATTTCTGCCTGCGCTAGAATGCCCTGCAGATACTGGATCCGACCTTCAACAAAAGCCTGGGCGTTTTTTGCCGCCTCAACTTCCACATCTGCATCAACCCCCAGAGGACTGCCATCCAGGGCTTCCCTCAACCGTTCCGCCACTTCTTGCCTGCGTTCCGATCGGAGGTATTCAAGCTCTGACTTTAGTTTATCATACCCCTCTTGAGTTAATAACGACGGTGCCATAGGTTTTTCCTGCCCTTTTTGGGGATTTCAGTTATTAATAGAAAAAGAGCTTTTATAAGAGGCATTACACTCTTAAAAGCCCTACCCTCTGAAAAGTGCGCTAATTTTATCATAGACAATGGATCCCTGCAAGGGAAATAATTATCCTTCAAAATCAATCGTTTTCGACTGTTTTCCACAATTTGACACCCCCCATAGCAGCAGAAAACTCGCTGATATCCTCTTTTAATGCGCTCTCATTCTCCCAGAATATTGATGTCTGGGATTGGTAAGTCCGGGCAGCCTCTCCCCAGTGAAGGATCCCTACCTCCGATACAGGGAATATCTCCTCTTTCCAATCCATGGATCCGAACAAAAAACCCTGGATCTCTTTTCCTTC
Source organism: Chloroflexota bacterium (assembly GCA_030609055.1). Taxonomy (GTDB): domain Bacteria; phylum Chloroflexota; class Anaerolineae; order Anaerolineales; family UBA11858; genus B10-G9. The sequence goes on from JAUWCZ010000058.1 coordinate 3,915, forward strand.
ATTTTCCATGGCATAGGGGTAATCCGCATAATAATAAAGAGGAACTTCCAGACGGCTGGCTGCTTTTCTGGTTAAATCATGGTCAACATGATTTCCAATGCCCAGCGGAGCAACCAGCTGCGCATCCAAAGGAAGCTGGTCCTGCAACTGTCCCGTTAAAGTATCAATCAAGGTTAACTCTCCCGGATCCAACCCTCCAAACAATTCCTGATCACTTTGATAATAAAAATCCCCTCTGGGAGCCTTGCGGTAGATGCAATCTAAATAAGACAGATACCGGGGAACGGCGCCCAAGATCTGACAGGCGTCCCGGTCCTCTTCCCGGCGGATCTTGATGGCATCCTTCCCCAAACCCCAGTCCTGATGGAGGGATTCAGCATAGGGTGAGAATTGATCCTCCGGCGGATCAGCCGCACAAATAGTCCAGATTTCAACCTCCTGCCCTGATTGGATTTGTTCCCAAATTAATCCCCCGCAGGAGTAAATTGCGTCATCAAGATGAGGGGAAAGATAGATCCATTTCATGGCTTATTTGTATCACACTCAATTCAGCTTTTCTATCTGAACCCAGAACTGCAAACCGTCAGTTGTGATCTGAATCGTCCCGTTTTGATCTGTCCTTAAAAGAGAGTATCCCGCCAAACGATCAATCAACCCTCTATCCGGAAGCCCCGGACTGTCTTTAATCCCGACGCTTAATAACACAAGCTGGGGATTCAGATTTCTGATCCAGGCAGAAGGATTGCTGGATTGGTAACCATTGTCCGCCAGCAAGAGGGTCGTTATTAGGCCCAAATCCCTTCCCATTCTTGTTTCCTCTCTATAGTTATCTGTAATCCCGAATGGGAGCAGAGCTCGAAATCGTTTGAATTCAATTAGGAGTGATCCTCCCCGGCGGCTTTCAGACAGCACGGTGATTCTTACACCATCCCCCAGCTCTAGGATCTCCCCGGTTTTTCCGTGTTGGACCGGGATATTCTGTTCCTCCACAACACTTCGTAAATATTCCGCTTCCCAGCAGAGAGATTCATCGCCCAACCAGTACACCTGGTCCGGGGGAAAGCGGGGCAGAATTCCCGCGAGGGCATCAATATCACCCTCTACCGGAGAAGCAACCAGGAGCAGATCCAGCTCTCTTTGAAAGGGAGGTTGTCGGCGTCCCAGGTGATCAGAGAGACGTTTTTGACTTGGTCCTCCATTGATGAGAACCTTTTGACCTGAAGGCGTCACCAGATACACTCCTGTGCCTGTCCCGACATCAAACAGAGTTATGTGCAACTTTCCATCCGGGGCGGTGAATACCCCGCGCCAGATTATTATCAGGCTCAATCCCAAACTGGCTGATACCAGAGAAGGAGTCAAGGAACCCCGAATAAGGAAGAGGATCCGACCTCCAAATGTCAATACCACCATGACAATATAGAGGGTTATGATCCATCCCAACCCCACCTCACCGGTGTAAAGCGTCTTGATGGGCAGGGTGCTGAACCACTCCACAATTCGAATGGTGTAGAGCACAAAGGGATACACCAGCGGTGCAGCTGCTTTTCCCAGAGGAAACCAGACCAAACCCAGGATCAATGCCAATCCCCCTGCTAGCATAATAGGCGGCTGAACTGGAAGGATAGCCGGATTTGCCAGGAATGTGATCATTGAAAAGGAATGAAAATGGTACAGCATGACTGGAAAGGTTGTCAGCTGGGCTGCAAAAGTAAACAAAACATATTCACTGACAGGCTGAGTAATCCGCTGCACGATATCAGATGTTAGAAACCGGGAAGAAAACTCCACGAACCGCTGCGCAAAGGGATCAGCATACAGGATCAGTCCCAGAGTTGCAGAAAGGGAAAGCTGAAAAGAAATATCCCAGGGGAGCTGGGGGTTTATCAATATCATGATCAGGCTTGCCAAAGCGGCGGCGTTCAATCCATGTTGACGCCTTCCAATTTGCTGGGCAAAGATTGACAATCCGCCCATCACAGCAGCTCTAACCACCGCTGCATCCGCCCCGACCAGCAAAGTATAGAGGCTGATTCCAATTAAAGCCGCCAGAGCTCCCTGGCGGGGATTAAGTAGACGACTAAAAATACGAGAAAACAATCCCGCTACAATGGTGATATTAAACCCGGAGATGGCAATGATATGCGTGGTTCCGGTTTCCCGAAAAGCCCTTTGAACCTGGTCAGGTATTCCGGTTTCAACTCCCAATAAAATACCAGCCAGCAGGGAAGCTTCTGGATCAGGCCAGAGCCGGTACAAGATTTTCAGCGCCCGGGCCTTCAGAGTAAATATTCTCTGAAGCAGGAAATTCCCCTGACCGGTCTCCACAACTTGAAGTTCCCCCTGGGGCAGATAAACATAAATTCCCTGCCGTTTGAGATAGCTCCGATAGGAAAAGTCCTCTTCTTCCGGTGGTGTATGTAGATTTCCCGTCAGAACCACCCGATCACCATACTTGACCCCTTCTTCCGCGGGAACTCTGGCCAGCAGGAACCCCCAAACAGGCTGGGGGTCTCCATCAGCTGAGATCTGTATCAACTCAGTTTTCACACGCAGGTTGGTCACCTGGTCCCTTACATCGGGAAAATCTACCACTACACCGGTTACAGAAAGAGCAGATTCTTGGTCGATAAAGTTGGAAAGATATGTTGGATCCTGGAAATCCGGAAGGGAGTCGATGTACCGGATACCTCCAGCAATAAAAGCCAGGTACAAGCTAATGATCAATCCTCGTGGTAAGGAAGCCAATCTCTTAGAACCGGGATATTTCAGCCAGAACATGCCCCCCAAGCCAAGACTGCCCCCAATCCCAGCGATCATCCAGGCAGACATCTCCCAGGAAAAGGCATCCGCTGAGATGGTTCCCGCAAAAAATGAGATCGTGATCCAGATTACCGGCATTATTTTCCCCCTTCACCGTGTTTTAAAAAACAAAACCCCCTGAAATTGACTCCTATCTATTCTGCAGATTACTCAATGTTTACGAGGATAAAATTATCCCGCAGGGTACGCTTCTCTTCATTGGCCTCATTGGCCCGGAACATCAGCTGCTGAGCTAATATAGCCGTTCCAAAGACAAACAAACGTCTCGGAGTGGGGTTTTCATCCTGGAGAATCACTTCATCAGGAATCCTTAACCGCTTACATAGACCGCGAATATCCTCCTCAGCGAACTTACCCTCCCCCATATCGCGGATAAATCGATTCCGAATATGCCAGATCAATACCAGATCGTGATATTCTGTCCTGCTGATGAGTCCAAAACCAAAAGCTGCTTTAATTCTGGCTTCAAAAGTACCCAGTGGATTTTCTTCTCCCAACAGCATATTGCTGATTTTTTCATCATCAATCAAAAAACACCCCAACAGTCGGGAAAGGTGGGTATTAAGATAGGTGGTCCCCAGAATTGCAACTGCTCTGTCGCTCTTTTTTTGAAATTCTTGAACCAGTCGCTGCCATTCTCGCGTAGTTTCAGACTTTTGTTCTTCCATCTCTTCAAACCTCGATAATTGACTCCGACACCATCAGGTCTATTTATTATACATGACAACTTGAACTGTTGAATAGGATAACTGCATTTCCCATGGTTGTGTTCACCGGACCTTGCTTGCATTGAAGATCCAATCAAACTCTCGTAGATAAATCTCAGCAATTTCTTCACTGTGAATTACTAGCGTGTTTTCATCATTGATGGTTTCTGCGCTGTGAGTGAGATTATATGAACCAGTAATGACAATCCGTTCATCTAAGATAATCACTTTATGGTGCATCTTTTCAGGATGCCCGTCTAACCGGACATCAAGATCATGCTCCAGCAGCCTGGTGTATTCGGAACCCAACCCGGCCTGCTCCTGATAAGCATCCATCACACCCCGGATCCTGACTCCCCGATCCCCCTGGAGGATAAGGGCATCGGCAATTGCATCCGATGTGAACGCATAAAACAGAAAATCAATCGAACGCTCCGCTTCCAGCACCAGCGCGAGGATCCGCTCAGCGGTAAGATCATCAGGTGAAAAATATGTTTCCATTTTTATGCTGTCGACGGTTAACACAGGATGCGGTGTATTATCTAAAATAAGTTCTCCAAAGAAACCTTCCAGAAACATCTCCTCAAACTCCGTTGTATAATTCTCCGCTACAAGTGAGGAACGGATTCGCACCAGGTTGTTCAAGTGGCGGTAGGCGCCGTTGATAGTCATGTTCATCGAGCCGGTCCATACTTCGGACTGGTCAATAATCAAAAACTTGTTATGCATCAACCCTTCAGATTGATCAGGAATTACCATGATGCCGGCAGAGATCAAGTCCTGGATCTCAGGTCGATTCATAGAATCCTCTTCGACTACAACGCGGACCTGGACACCTCGCTTATGAGCCCGGAGGAGAGCATTCCTGATGGTCCATAAATTCAAATCATACAGAGCAGCGTCAATCTGAAATCGGGCTTCATCCAGCGAATCAGCCAGTATCCGATCAGGACCGCCTGTGAAATCATCATTAGCTGGCGCGGTAAAGTAGACACTGAATAGCTGTGAGGGAGAGGAATATCCAGCCGGCGAAACACTGGGAACAGGATCAAGCCAAACTTCGGGTTCCGGGGTACAACCGCCCATTAATAAGGCCAGGCAAATAGATAACCCAGGATATATATTTATTTCCCAATTCTTCTTGCGGAATATCAAACTGCCCCCCCTCAGGCTGTTTTTAAACAACGGACCAGCACATTCCTCCGCTGGGGACGGGTCCGGTGTTCAAACAGGTATACCCCCTGCCAGGTACCCAATGTCAGCTCTCCCCCGTCAACTGGAATGCTAAGACTGGTCCCGGTCAAAATAGATCGCATATGAGACGGGGAATCATCCGCCCCTTCTAGAGTATGGCGGTACCAGGATTCTCCCTCCGGTACCAGCTGATCCAAAAAGACCTCCAGGTCCTGGCGGGCAGTCGGATCATAACTTTCATTAATCACCAGGGACGCACTGGTGTGGGGAATAAACAGATGGCAGATGCCTTCCTGAACAGCCCAACCCTGAATCAATTGAGATACCTGGTGTGTGAACGGGTATAGTCCTTTCCCCCGGGTTTCAATCTGAATCGTCTCTTTAAACCAATTCAATCCTAATCCTCCCAATCCCCATTGTACTGGATAAATAACCTCTTAAACTAAAAGAGCAGCGATCTCTCGCTGCTCTTTCGACTGTCTAGATTGGATTAACTAGAATTCGCTTTCGGAATCGTCTTCGGAATCGTCTTCGGACTCGTCTTCGGAATCGTCGTCGGAATCGTCTTCGGACTCGTCTTCGGAATCATCTTCGGAATCATCATCGGAATCATCATCGGAATCATCACCGGAATCGTCACCGAAAATATCTTCGCTGGCTTCCGGTTCAGTGCTGAAGGAAGTGACGCTTTCGCCCAAGGGTTCAACATCCTGGGCTTGAGGTCCCTTATCGCTTTCAACAACATCAAATGTAACCCGCTGACCTTCGTCAAGCGTTTTGAAGCCGGCTCCATTGATCGCGCTGTAGTGGACGAAGACATCGCCTTCACCATTATCGCGTTCAATAAAACCATAACCTTTTCCTGCGTTAAACCATTTTACAGTTCCGGTCTCACGCTCTGCCATAAAAAATCTCCTTCGAACTAAATGATATGAACTCAGCAGGGCGTTCCCCCTCGTTCTAAACAAAAAATTGCTCAAAAACGTACGTTCTGCTACTGCAGCCGGCATACTAGCTACAATCCATAAATATAGCATGAACCAGAGAGATCGTCAACCAAGGAAGAACGAAATTTCCATACAATTTTATTATTTCCTCAAATTGAGAGAGTTTTTTTATCCTTCTCTCAGAAAAGGATAAAATAGAGGAAGGGAGGGAGCAGGCAATCCGAGGTCGTCTCAGTGTACCTAAGGGGGGAGAATTCACCCACCCAGGTTATCTCAACCCTGTTAGGATTAATTTGCCTTTTCGTAGCAATGATTTTCCTGATCAGGAACAAATTTACCAGGATATAAGATTATGATTATCACCTTTACAATCCTCCTCTCCGTGATTACGGGATTATTTTTCCTTTTAGGTACAGGGTTTGTGGTCACCTCCCTCCGGGAAGGGGAAAAAAGAGCTTCCATCATGGGGACCTGGATCACCGCTGTAGGGACTCTGTTAATATCAAGCACCCTGTTACTCCCTTCCCTCGGTAAAACGATCATTTTAGGCATTCTACTTGGATTAGGACTCCTGGCTGCCCTGATGTTTTATCTCCCGATGGGGAAATTATCCCTTGGAGAGGTAGATCCGACCAACCAGGTTGATGAACGGGAAATCATCTTTGCCCGCGCCCGGTTAGTTCCTGGCTCCCTCAAATATGAATCCTATTACCAGGATCATCCAGAGCACCAGACCCAGGATGATGCCTCCCGAAACAAACCTGGGCTGTTCTCTCCGAATGCCCGGTACACGGATCCGCTGCATTCCGCTGCCGCCGGAGCCAGCTTTTACCTCACAGAGGCACTCCAGGAAACTGTGGATGGACCAGTCAGTAAGAAAAGGATGGATTATTCACCTGAAATCCTGACCCAAACCGTGAAATACCTGGCTACTTTTTACGGCGCCCTGGACTGCGGGATTACAATCCTCAAACCTGCTCATATCTACTCCCATATCGGACGCGGCAGTGGAACCTACGGTGCTCCGGTCAAACTAGATCATCAGTACGGAGTCGCCTTCACAGTTGAAATGGATTTTCAAATGACCGGATCTGCTCCCTACGCGCCGATCAGTATGGAATCGGGACGGCAGTATGTTGAATTCGCCCGGGTTGCTGTGCAGCTGGCGGCTGCCATCCGCTCACTTGGCTATTCCGCTCGGGCGCATATTGACGGCAACTACCGGGTGATCGCTCCCCTGGTAGGCAGGGATGCAGGATTAGGGGAAATCGGGCGGATGGGTGTGCTGATGACTCCTCTCCAGGGTCCCCGCGTGCGGGTGGGCGTGGTTACCACAAATCTGCCCCTCATCCCCGATAAATATCAAGCAGATGAAAGCACCCTCGATTTCTGCCGGATCTGTAAAAAATGTGCTGAAAACTGCCCCAGTCAATCCATCCCCCATGAGGATCGAAGGGTAGATAACGGCGTGCTGCGCTGGAAAATCAATCCGGAATCCTGCTACCACTACTGGACGATTGTCGGTACCGACTGTGGCAAGTGTTTGGCCGTCTGCCCTTACTCCCATCCTGATAATTGGATGCATAACTTTGTCCGCTGGGGAATTTCCAGATCAGGCGCCTTCCGGAGAGCAGCGCTGGCTCTGGATGACTTCTTCTATGGGAAAAAACCGCCTTCCAGAGAAATATCAGTATTTCCCCAACCGGTGAAAGAAGTACAATAGAGGTCGGATGCCCTAATGAATTGGAGGTATCCCGGATAATCAGGTATTATCCTAAAAAGAGAGGTGTTTATGGACACTGTAATTTTATCCCGATGGCAGTTTGCGATCACTACCATCTACCATTTCTTTTTTGTCCCGGTTACGCTGGGACTATCGACCTTCCTGGCAGTGTTGGAAACCCGCTATGTGATCACAAATGATGAAACCTACAAAAAGATGGTCAAATTCTGGGGAAATATCTTCCTGATCAACTTTGCCATTGGTGTGGTGACCGGTATCGTGCAGGAGTTCCACTTTGGTCTCAATTGGTCGGAATACGCACGCTTTATGGGTGATATCTTTGGCGCCCCTCTGGCGATTGAAGGTTTGATGGCTTTCTTCCTGGAATCCACCTTCATCGGTATCTGGATTTTCGGGTGGGACAAGATCTCTAAAAAAACCCATGCAGCGGTGATGTGGATGGTCGCCATCGGCTCCAATCTCTCCGCCCTCTGGATCCTGATTGCCAATTCGTTCATGCAAAACCCGGTGGGGTATGCCATCCGCAACGGACGGGCAGAAATGACCGATTTTTGGGCTTTAGTCGGAAATCCGAACGTCTGGTACCAATTCCCCCACGTTTTAACCGCAGGCATCTCCGTGGGTGGATTTCTGGTGATGGCTTTCAGCGCCTGGCATTTACTAAAGAAGAACCCCCATACGCAGGACTTTTTCCGCCGCTCCATGCGCTGGGCAGCTGGCTTTGCGCTGGTAGGCTCACTGCTGGTCGGTCTCATCGGCCACGCCCAGGGTCAGTTCCTGGCGAAAAACCAGTCAATGAAGATTTCAGCCATGGAAGGACTCTGGGAGACCGAACAGCCTGGATCCTTTTCGGTTGTTGCTCTCATCGATGAAAAAAACCAGCAAAACACCTTTGATTTGAAAATTCCCAAAGCGCTTTCCTTCCTGCTCTTTAATGACTTCAGCAGTGAAGTGATTGGAATTAAGGAGTTGCAAGCTGAGGCAGAAGCACTCTATGGTCCGGGAAATTACATCCCCCCGGTAACATTATCATATTGGTCTTCCAGAACCATGATCGGGATCGGGTTGCTGATGATTCTTATATCAGGACTTGCCGTGCTCTGGTCCCGGGTGGATGGTCTGGAGAAGCGATCCTGGTTCCTCAAACTCCTCATCCCTGCCGGATTACTACCGACAGTTGCCATTACAGCAGGTTGGCTGGTGGCTGAAACAGGGCGCTGGCCTTGGATTGTCCATGGCTTGCAGAAAATTGAAGATGCAGTTTCCCCTTCGATCACCGCTGGGAATATCTTCTTCTCACTGATAAGTTTTCTGATACTGTATGGTGTACTAGCAGTTGTCGGTGTATCCCTGATGTTAAAATATGGCAAAAGTGATCCTGCGGCAGCGGTTGAAAAAGGAGAATAATCATGGATCTCAATATACTCTGGTTTATTTTGATCACAATTTTGTTTAGCGGGTTCTTCTTTCTGGAAGGATTTGATTACGGCGTGGGCATCCTGCTGCCATTTATTGCCAAGAAAGACAACGAACGCAGAGCGGTCATTAATACTATCGGACCGGTGTGGGACGCCAACGAAGTCTGGATGATAACCGCAGGCGGTGCCATGTTTGCTGCCTTTCCGCATATGTACGCCACTCTCTTCAGTGGTTTTTATATCGCGCTGATCTTTATGCTGCTGGGGTTGATCATTCGCGGAGTGGCGTTTGAATTCCGCTCTAAACGCGAAGAACCATCCTGGCGAAGCAGTTGGGACTGGGCTATTTTTATCGGCAGCCTACTGCCTGCCCTATTGTGGGGAGTTACCATAGCGAATCTGATGCGTGGTGTAGCAATCGAAGCCGATTGGAATTATTACGGTGGACTGCTGCCACTACTCAATCCATACTCCTTGCTGGGTGGTTTGGTCTTCCTGGGATTATTTACACTGCACGGTGCTAGCTTTCTGGGGATTAAACTGGAAGGGGAACTCAAACAGAAAGCGAAAGGGTTCGCCGGTAAGATCTGGATCCCGGTAGTTGCCCTGGTTGTGATCTTCCTTATATGGACCTACCTGTCGACTGATATTCTCAATAATCCCGGTTGGGACGGTTTGATCCCGGCGATCCTGGCAGCGCTCACACTGTTAACATATGGCTGGTTCCTGCGACAAGGCAAGGAGGGTTTGACCTTCATCAGCGGGGGATTAACTATTTTGATGGCAACAGTGATGGTGTTCTCTGGTCTGTTCCCACGCTTGATGATTTCCACGCTCGATCCGGCCAACACCCTAACTATTTACAACGCTTCTTCCAGTCCGTATACGCTGCGGGTGATCACCATCGTTGCGGCGATTTTTTTACCTATCATACTAATTTATCAGGGCTGGACTTACTGGATCTTCCGGAAAAGACTCAGTCCGGAAAGCAGCGATCTGCACTACTGATAAGAAAAGAGGTTGGCTTTGCCAACCTCTTTTTTATATTGTTGAATAGAATTTATAATTCAAAGGCTATAACTCATTGATAACTGCCGTAATATCCATTGCCACATCATCAATCGGCTGATCGCCGTTGATCTCTCGTAGAATACTGCGTACCCGGTAAAACTCAATCAGAGGGCTCGTTTGTCCCTGGTACACTTCCAACCGCTGGCGGACGGTTTCTGGTTTGTCATCTTCTCGCTGATAAAGCTCACCGCCGTCATAATCACACACATCGGGTTCCCCCGGCGGGTCAAATACAAGGTGGAAGGAATGACCGCAAGTGCGGCAGATCCGCCGTCCGCTGGCCCGCGCTACCAGGATATCTTCCGGCACAGCAATTGAGATCACAGCAGCCAGGAAAGATCCCAGGTCTGCCAGAATCTCATCCAGTGCTTCCGCCTGGGGGATGGTCCGCGGGAATCCATCCAAGAGCGCTCCCCCACGGCAATCCTCCCTATGCAGCCGCTCCTTAACCATACCAATGGTGATTTCATCCGGCACCAGGTCTCCCCGATCAATATATGTTTTTGCTTCCAGCCCCAGGTTGGTTTCGTCCTTTATATTCTCACGGAAAAGATCTCCAGAAGCGACCTGGGGAATCCCTAGAAGCTGGGTTAATCTGGCTGCCTGGGTACCTTTACCTGACATCGGTGGTCCTAGCAAAATTAGATATCGGGCTTCATTCGGCATGCCGTTGTCTCCTGATTAATTGTTGGATTTGGCCTGAAAAAAGTATAGCACGATTCACTCTCATCTCGAGCCAAAAGCAAGAATCCGGAAATAAGCTGATTGATGATGACTGTGATACTATAAGGAAGACCATTTCAAAGTTTTTTATGTTTCCCGATTCCCGTCTTCTTCGTCTGGCACAAAAAAGCCGCCTCTGGCTGGGGCTGACTATCAGCCTGGGATTCATTTCCGGGCTTTTTACAATTGGTC
>JAUWCZ010000112.1 GCA_030609055.1 Chloroflexota bacterium
GTTAAACAAAAATCCCATCCCTACCTCACTTGAGAGCTTCTGAGAGTCTTTCTGCCATACTTCTCTGCTCAAATCTAAGCATGGCCAGAAACTGCTCTACTGCCTCACTATGAGGTTCGAGATGGGTCCAATTAGGTGGGCGGTATTGGGCTCGAACCAACGACCTTTGCGATGTCAACGCAACGCTCTAACCAGCTGAGCTAACCGCCCATGGGAAAAATATTATACCCATTCCATATGGATTAGGCAATGGCTCTACTACAATAAAACCTTTTTCAGGAACGTTCGCACCAATTCAGCAGTACTCTGGGGTTTTTCCAGCGGAACCATATGTCCGGTTTGCGGAAGTACCACCATTTCCGCATCCTGAATCACCCTTTCTAGCTCTTCTGAGAACCGCAGCGGGGTCATTTTATCCAGTTCTCCGACGATTATCAATGCAGGTGTCTGGACCTGGTCCAGTCTGCCCCTGAGGTCAAAGGCATCACAAGCCCGGAAATCCCCCTGCAGCACCGAGGGTCTGGTTTTTAACATTTGCTCCTTGAAGTTTTTAATCACCCTTGGGTCTGCATGCAGACTGAATGACCAGCGGCAGATGTTATCCACCGCAGCAGCGTACACTTTGGCGTTTGTCATATCCTCAATCAGAGTCAGGTTGACAGGGAGAGAAGAGCCTGTCCCAATTAATATCAATCCCCGGACCCTCTCGGGATGGTGAACTGCAATCCACAGGGCGATCCCACCACCCATGGAGTGACCGCACAGGAAAACTTTAGGCAGCTCTAGCTTATTAAGCCAGTCAATAATTATCTCAGCATAAGCGGAAATCCGCTGCAGGCCGTGTCCCCGGGATTTGCCATGCCCGGGTAGATCAGGCGTATACACCCGGTAGCCAGCCAACCGCCGGATTTGGCTCGGCCAGGAGAGATGGTCACCTCCCGCGCCGTGAATTAACACCAGAGGTTTGCGGTTGGTGTCATCGGCGTGATAAGCCTGGTAATACAAATCCGCTTGGTAGGGCATCAGGAGCCTATTTAAAGGGAGCTGTTCTTGCAGATTTAGATCAAGCGTAAACGATCGGAAGCATCCGGGGTAAGTGGCAGGACTACCTGGATCTGGGTGCCTTCTCCCGGGATAGATTTAACGTGGAAAACACCCTGAACGAGTTCAGCCCGTTCGCGCATATTGAGCATGCCCAGGCTGCCCCGGTCATCGTAGTTGCTCATGATGTCTTCCACCAGGAATCCTTTCCCATCATCCTCAATTTCTAGGAAAGCCAGATCGGTCTGCAAGCGCTGGACTTTGACCCAGATATGCTCCGCCTGGGCATGTTTGCGGGCGTTATTGACAGCTTCCTCAGCAATTGTGAAGATCACCGTCTGGGTATTCATGTCCAGTTCATTAACCAAATCGACATCCGTCTCCACCATCACTTTTTGACCAAAGGTTTCCCGGGTTCTTTCAGCCATGGATTGCAATGCCGCAACCAAACCCTCAGATTCCAAAACCAGTGGGCGGAGAGTAAAGAGCATGTGTCGAATTTGTTTGGAGGCCCCACGGGCGAGTTCTTCGGTTTGGAATAGCGCTTCGCCAGCTGCGTCCACATCCCCCCGGGTAAGCAGATGCCGGGCGCGGCTGATCTGCATCGTGATAGCGGCTACGGTTTGGGTAGGACCGTCGTGAAGGGACCCCGCCAGTCTTTCCTGGGCTTCTTTCGTCACTTTAATAATTTGATTCCGCTCCGTTTTCAATTCCTGGAACAGGTGGGCATTCTGCATAGCAATCTGAGCCTGGTTGCCGACCATATTAATGGCTTCCTGGGCATCAACTGTAAAGTAGTTTCTTTCAGGATGGGCAAAGAGCAAGACTCCGAAGGTGTCCAGACCAGCCCTGAGAGGAATACAGTACCCGGAAGCGCAGGCCCGGAAAGCGATAAACTGTTTTAATTCAGGATCCGCTGACAGCTCCTGCGTTAAGTGGGGATCACCGCTTTCGATCACCCGTTCCAGCAGCCCTTCAATACCAGGCACTCTCCGGGTCATATCCGGGCGAGGAAGACCCCGACCGTAGGTGACCACCAGGTCCGGCACGGTCATTTCTTCTTCCGCGAACAGCAGCACTGCACTGATCAGACGATCTGTGGGCAGATCGGAGATCCGTAAGGCCAGAAAAGCTGCATCGAGACTTTTTTCCAGTACCCGAGAGTAGTTGAGAGTAACGGTCAGGTCTGACATCAGCTGGAACATCCGCCGGATGCGGTCTTCGGTTTTTTTCTGGTCTTTTTTCTTTGGTTTGGGTTGGGGTTCCTCGTCTTCTTCCCTTTTGGGCAGCAGGAAATAGCCCGCTCCGGCTCCCAGTACCAGGGCAATGATGGCTGTAAAACCCAGTATGATCCAGAATTCTTGGACTGCTATCATCTTGTTTTCCAAACACCTGAAAGGTGATTCACTATATCATAACTTAAAAAACCCAACTTTTCATTGTGTGAAAAAATCCCCACTAGCTGAATTCCCCGGGTTTAATATTTATTTACTCATCCTCTCCCCGGGAGGACAGCTTTTGCAGAACCGGTATCAATTTACCTACTGCCCTGGCGCGATGGCTGAGGGTATTTTTTTCCATCAAGGGTAGCTCAGCCATTGTAAGCCCAACTTCATCCAGTAGGAAAACCGGATCATAACCAAATCCGTGAGTGCCTCTTTCTTCCGGGATGATTTCTCCCGGACAGGACCCAGTTTTGGTAATTACCGATCCATCCGGTCCGCAGAGGGCGACCACACACTGGAAAGCTGCTTTCCAGGGGTGGGGGATCCCCTCCAGATTCTGGAGTAATAATCGCCGCCGGTCCTGATCTGTAGCTCCCGGCTGCGGTGCATACCGGGCGGAATACAACCCGGGGGCACCATTTAAGGGGGCCACTTCCAGACCCGTGTCATCCGCCAGAGACCACATGTTCGCGGTTTCGGCGAATGCTGCTGCCTTAAGAACCGCATTTTCCCGATAGTTCTTTCCAGTTTCCTTGACCTCAAGATCAAGCCCCAAATCATGTGGAATAACCAGGTCAAGTTCTATTTCAGTTAATAGCGAACGTAACTCTGTCAACTTTCCCTGATTGTTGGTCGCCAGTAACAACTTGATCATGAAAACACGTTCCGTAAAGGCTACTATAATTCTAGATCATTAATAAGTCGTCTGCTTAAGAATAATGTAAGGTTTTATATACCAAACAGATCGCCTTGGGGTAAAATGGAAACAAATAAGTCGCTAAACCCTGGTTCCTAATGCCAACCAATCTTCCTGCTGATTATTATAATGCCGAGGAACGATTCCGTTCTGCAACTACTCCTGAAGATAAAGTGAAATTCCTGGAGGAGATGCTCAGCACGATTCCCAAACATAAGGGAACCGATCATCTTCGGGCAGATCTGAGGAAAAAACTCTCCAAGTTTAAAACAGCAACAACGTCCAAGAAGGTATCCAAAAAGCAGGTATCTCCCTACCATATTAACAAGGAAGGCGCAGGACAGATTGTGATAATCGGCTGTACCAATGCGGGAAAATCCTCTCTGGTCCAATCCCAAACCAATGCAGAACCGGAAGTATCAGAAGTCCCCTTCACAACCTGGTCACCAACCCCCGGCATGATGCAAATTGAAAACATTCAGGTGCAGTTGATCGATACTCCACCTTTTAGTGAGGAATATATTGATCCGGAATTCCTGAATCTGATCCGGCGGGTGGACCTAGTGTTGATCATGCTCGATTTGCATACCGATCCGGTCCAACAGCTGAATTTTATTTATAAGAAACTGCAGGAGAACCGAATTGCGCCTCAGCACCTCGAAGGAACGGTTGAGGTGGAGGGTTTCTTGTTGTATGTTCCCAGCCTGGTGGTGGTGAATAAATACGATAGTGAGGAATATGAAGAGCATTACCAGATTTTTAAACAACTTCTAGATCGGGAATATCCAATGCTGCCTCTCTCAACTAAAACCGGTCACAACATGGACTTCTTTAAGGGTACCATCTTTGATACACTGGGTGTGATCCGGGTCTATTCTAAAGCGCCCGGGAAAGATCCAGATTTTACTGCGCCGTTTGTGATTGAAAAAGGCACACTGTTGGAGGATTTTGCGGGGAAGGTCCACAAGGACTTTCAGGATAATCTGAAATCAGCTCGCATCTGGGGCACCAGCGCGGATTTTGAGGGCCAGCTGGTCAGCAGGGACCATGTCCTCGAGGATGAGGATGTGGTTGAGCTGCAGAAATGACCAACCGACTGGGGGACAGGGGGATTGAGGGAGGGGGAGATCGAGTGATAAATTCAACTTGAAAAATATTATCATTGCGAGGGTGCTTATCACCCGAAGCAATCTCCTGTTACGTATGAGGAGATTGCCGCGTCGGATTTCCTCCTGTTCTCAATTAAATGAAATCAGTCCTTCGCAAATAATCAACACTGTCATCGCGAGCGTAGCGAAGCGATCTCCTGATAAGTTGGGGAGATTTCCACGTCGGCTAACAACCTCCTCGCAATGACAGAAAATAACTAGATGTCCGAAAAATACTATTGCGTCTATATTATAACCAATCAGCATAATACGACTCTGTATACAGGGGTTACCAATAATTTGGTACGGCGGGTGCTCCAACATAAAGCTGGTGAGGGTAGTACATTTGCACACCGTTATAACCTCACCAAGTTGGTGTACTATGAAGTAACTTGTGATATCAATGCAGCAATCATCCGGGAGAAACAAATCAAAGCGGGTGCACGACAGAAAAAGGTTGATTTGATTAATTCGATTAATTCAGATTGGAAGGATCTCTTCGATGAATTGTAAATCAATTAGAAAACAGGAGATTGCCGCGTCGGACTTTGTCCTCCTCGCAATGACAGTATTTTGGTATTACTCGAATACGCACGATCAATGCTGTCATCGCGAGCCCTTCGAATTCTCTCAGGAAAAACTCCGCGAAGCAATCTCCTGTTTATAAGTAGGGGCGACCCGCCTGTCCTGAGTATATCGAAGGGGTGGATCGCCCTTTTGCGTTTATCTGTCATTGCGAGGAGGTCAAAGACCGACGCGGCAATCTCCTCAAATCCACGTTCGCCCGGTGATTAAAATCACGGGCTATAAAAAGCAAGTCCCCCATTTGGGGGACTCATAATATCTACTGACCCAACTTTCCAACCTTTAAACCTACAACCTGCTAACATATCCCTCCGTCTCGCCCTCACCCTGTCCCCAAGTCAGTCTTACTCAACTTTCAACCTTTAAACCTCCTCACCCAGGATGCCCCCTCATTTGTCATTCCGCCAGTCCCGCCTGTCCCGAGCTCGACGAG
>JAUWCZ010000123.1 GCA_030609055.1 Chloroflexota bacterium
AATTTGCAATTTAGTTGATTTTCGTTTGATTATTATTTAGGGGATTACCATATGTGTGACGCATTCGTTCCGGTGTCTATCCAAATTGAGTCTGTCACGTACAGCCTCAAGATCATGGAGCGGTTTTTTTTGTACTCTATCGGGCATATATGAGCCGCACAGGAATCGAACCTGTAACCTATTGATTAAGAGTCAATTGCTCTACCAGTTGAGCTAGCGGCCCTGAGTTGGGAGATTATACCCCATCCCAAAAAGCAGTGTCAACTCAATCAACCTTCGATCACAAAATCACTGGTGAAAACCAACCCTGGTTTCAACGTGGCTAATACCGAACAATATTTGTCCTCTGAGAGCTGCATGGCACGTTGCATCTTTTCTGGATCCACTGCCCCTTTGATCCGGTAGGTAAAATGCAGTGAGACAAAAGGGAAGGGATTTTCCTGGCTCTGTTCCGCTGAGACGTCCACCATCAAATCCTCCAGCGGCTGTTTGCCTTTTTCCAGGATCTGGACCACATCGTAAGCAGAGCATGAGGCTGCGGACAACAGCATCATATCAGAGGGATTAATCCCGTACGCTTTCGGTTCATCGTCCATTAGATAACCGATTGCCACAGAATGTCCTTTATGGTCGGTTCCCACAAACATGCGCGATCGCAGCCATTCCAGTTTGACTTGTTTGGTTTTGGTTTCCATTAATTTATTCCTTGTTTAATTTCTTGTTAATTTCATGTGTGATTATACTCCGATGGGATTGTAAGGAGATATGAAGTCTGTCTTAAAGAAGTGGAAGGTTCCCGGAGTTTTAAGAAACTCCGGGAACCTTGGTTTTGAGGGTATACTGAAGGAATATCTGGAATACATCATGAGTAAAAAATACCATCGCAAAAAATGGGAAAAAGAGATCCTTAAACCCGCCCTGGATCAATTTTCGGAGGGCAAGGAAATCTACCAAACCGGCTCTGGAATCCCTCTGCCCCGGGTGGCACTGCCGGATGACGATCAGCCCAATTATGAGCGTCTGGGATTACCGGGAGAACAGCCCTACACACGGGGTGTACATCCAACCATGTACCGAGGCCGGTTATGGACCATGCGTCAGTATGCCGGTTATGCCAGCGCGGAAGAATCCAACCGCCGCTATCGCTATCTCCTGGAGCAAGGGCAGACCGGGCTATCGGTTGCATTTGACCTGCCCACCCAAATTGGCTATGACGCTGATCACCCGCTAGCTGCCGGAGAGGTTGGGAAGGTGGGCGTTTCCATATCCTCCCTGAGAGATATGGAAATCCTCTTTCGAGAGATACCTCTTGACAAGGTCTCTACCAGCATGACCATTAATGCCCCAGCAGCCATCTTGCTTGCCATGTACATCGCAGTCGCCAAAAAGCAGGGAGTGGATCCCAAATCTCTACGCGGAACAGTGCAAAATGACATCCTCAAGGAGTACATTGCCCGCGGGACATATATTTTCCCCCCCCGTCCTTCGATGCGGCTGATTACAGACCTGTTTCAGTACTGCCAGGCAGAGGTCCCCAAATGGAATACCATCAGTATCTCCGGCTATCACATCCGAGAAGCGGGTTCCACCGCGGTCCAGGAAGTAGCTTTTACGCTGGCCAATGGACTCGCCTATGTGGGAGCTGCGGTTGAAGCCGGTCTGGAAGTGAATGGATTCGGTCGCCGGTTGTCCTTTTTCTTTAATGCCCATAACGATTTTCTGGAGGAGATTGCTAAATTCCGGGCTGCACGACGTCTATGGTCCTCTCTGATGAAGGAGCATTTTGGTGCTTCCCATCCAGATGCGCTGAAACTGCGCTTCCACACCCAGACCGCGGGATCAACCCTCACAGCCCAACAGCCGCACAACAACATCGTCCGGGTAGCACTGCAGGCTCTGGCGGCAGTATTAGGCGGAACCCAGTCCCTGCATACCAACAGCATGGATGAAGCCTTGAGTCTACCGACCCAGGAAGCGGTTCAGATTGCTCTGCGCACGCAGCAGATCCTGGCCGAGGAGTCCGGTGTGGCTAATACCATTGATCCTTTGGGGGGATCCTATCTGATCGAGAAACTTACCGATGAAATTGAAACCCGGGCACGGGAATACCTGGAGGAAATCAAGGGACAGGGTGGGGCGTTGGCTGCTATTGAGAATGGCTATATTCAGGGTGAAATTCAGGATGCCGCTTATCAACAGCAGCGTGCGTTGGAAGAGGGGAAAGCGCTTCAAGTAGGAGTGAATATTTACCAGCTGGAGGAGGATCTCCCGTTGGAACTGCTGTCAGTGGACCCTGCTTTGGAAAGAGAGCAAAAGAAGAGGTTAAAGAAACTGCGGAAAGAGAGGGATCAAAAGCAAGTGGAAGAACTGCTGAATAAGCTGCAAAATGCTGCCGGTGGGTCAGAAAACTTGATGCCGCTGCTAATTGAGTGTATTGAGGAGGAAACCACACTAGGGGAGATAACCGGCGCCCTGCGGG
This sequence comes from Chloroflexota bacterium, assembly GCA_030609055.1. GTDB lineage: Bacteria > Chloroflexota > Anaerolineae > Anaerolineales > UBA11858 > B10-G9. The sequence goes on from JAUWCZ010000123.1 coordinate 2,480, forward strand.
AGATATGGGGGGAATACCGCCCTCAGGGGTGGTTTTAATAACACCCCTGACCTCCGAGTCCTTAAAACCTGGGAGATCTGTAGACTATAATTAATCCATGACTGATTTTATTCGCCTTGACCATATCGCTGTGCTGGTGGAGAACCTGGAAGATGCCTTAAGCTTCTGGCAGGACCAACTGGGCTTCCAGCTTGAACGCGTGGAGACCATCTCCAGTATGGATGTAAAGATCGCCTTTTTACCTGTGGGGGAAAGCGAAATTGAACTGGTTCAACCCACAACCGAGGATTCTGGCCTGGCGAAGTACCTTCAAAAACGCGGCCCAGGACTGCACCATATCTGCATCGAAGTGGAAAATATCAGCGCCAAACTGGCTAATTTAGAGGAAAAAGGCGTGCGTTTGATTGATGATGCGCCTGTCACAATGGACGACGGCCGCCAACTGGCTTTTCTGCATCCTAAAAGCACAGGGGGAGTTTTGATTGAGTTGTATGAATTGCCATGAATAGGGCGACTCACCGAGTCGCCCCTACATGAAGTCGAATAGATTGAATAGTATATCCTGATCTTTTTCCCAGTTTTGGGGATTGGTCTGGATATATTGTCTTATAGATTCTAGTTCTTTATCTGAGCGGATGATGTGATCATAATAATTCCTCTGCCAGACCGACCCTTTCGTTATGTTCTGGATCTTGTTAACGTGTTTGGTCGTTAT
>JAUWCZ010000073.1 GCA_030609055.1 Chloroflexota bacterium
CGGAGTAAATCCCTCCACCACCAATCCCCATTCCTGTGAAACAAATGTCCAAGGGCCCCGCATGGAATCCATCCCATGCTCCCGCAGCCAATACGCTGCCGCATCCAGTAGCATCCGGGAAGCTATCTCGTTTGGGATACATTCATAATAGCCAAATAAACCAATCTTTTCGCCCCAGAAATCCACCGCCAGATGATCAATAAAGGCAGCGATCCGCCCAATTACTTTTTTGTCCTGTATTAAAAGAAACAAGCAATAATCACAGTGATCCAGCAAGGGATTGGTTTGGGGATGAAACTGCTCTCTCATCTCTATCCGCAGAGGTGGGATCCAATTCGGGTCGTCCTTATAGAAATGGTATGGATAGTAAATAAATCTTTTCAGGTCATTTTTCGTCTCTACGGTTTGGATCTTCATCATAATAATCCTTTTTTCCATGCTGCCGAATCAGAGAGGCACACAAACCACATTATTCCAATGGGATGAGTAAGGGAAGGTCCATGGTATCAATCTCGTTCAAGGACAACTAGCAACCTGGTGGTAAAAAGCTCTGGGAAATAATTACATACTTTATCCACAAAACGCATAAATGGATAAGCAAAATTAGGATATAGTTGGGGTTTTGAAAACCCACCAGTAGCAATGTAAGAAATATCAGCAAATTGTTTTACTACTTTTAGTTTCCAACCAGTTCCTGCGAAATCTCCTTCACCACCTAGGAAGACTCGATGCGCGTTTCCTTGAGCAGCATAGTAATCTATATTATCCGGCGACCACCAGTCTGGTGCAAACCAGGAAATAGAATCCTGCAAACCAAGGGGTTCTGAGTGCAACGGTCCATAAACCAGCTTCCCGAGTAGACTCAGAGCAGGATCAAATATGATCACCCGACCTCCAGGTTTTAATACCCGATGAAATTCTTGCAGAGCGGTTCCAGGGAAACGAAGATGATGAAAAACATCAATGAGAATAATTCCTTTCAAAAACTGATTGGAGAATGATAAGGCATATGCATTTTCTACTTGGTCAATCCAGGGATTGGGAAATAAATCTGTCCGGGTGCAATCTGGTATCACTTCAGTAATATCAGCAACGCCAGAACCTAGTTCCAGAATCGGTCCGCTCAGATCTGCAGGAAGATAGTCAGCAATTCGGGCGTAGAACTGGTAATAAATGCGTCGTAATACAGGCTTTGAATTCCATCGCTGGAGATTATATTGGATTTCTTCCTGATGCCTTTGAATAGAATCCATAATGTTCCTTGTTTAAGAACTCTATAATCATTTCTTCCTGCAAAAAGGAAAGTCTGGAATATTGTTCACCTGGTGGAATTTGCTATATCATTCATCCGCTGCACTTTATATCGTAGAAATAAAGCAGTTCCCGGAGGTGTCTTTCGAATTATACTGTTATATCTTTACTCCGTTTGATGATCTGCAAGTCTCTCGAATTTCCCTCAATCTTTGCCACCAGATTCCGGTGCATTCCGGGAGAATCGGTTGGGGTTCTTTACCGATATTGTTCAGCATCTCCTTTCCGAAGAAAAAATCGACTAACTCCCGTGCTTCCCTGTGGCTGTCGAATCGATAATCTGTGCGAATCCAGGACCGCTGGAACCCCTTGTGTTCTAAAAACCCAAAGTACTCCCTCAATTTGTCCGGCTCTTCTGGCAGTTCATTGCCGGTTCCCAGAGTCTCGATGATGATGATCTTCCCTTCTGGGCGTAAAACTCGCCGAATTTCCAGGAGAGCGCTTTCCAACTCGCCTTTCCATTTCTTATCCTCCCAGACCACCAGATAACAAATACTCCAGCCAGAAACCACCAGATCAACAGAATTATCCTCGAGCGGCAGGCAACGGTGATCACCAGCGGTAACCTGCCAATTTCCCAAATCTTGATTTCTCAGGCGTTCAGCCGCAACCCCCAACATATGAGGTGATAGATCCAGAGCATGGACTGATCTAACATGGGGCGCCAGAAGATGCGCCAAACGCCCAGTTCCAGACCCCAGATCCAGCACATCTAATCCTTTAAACGTCAAGATCTTTTCAAGGGCAGGAAGTAAATTTTCCCGGTAATCTTCCCGATCAACCAGGCGCTGGTACTGTGCCCCTTCTTGTTGATAAACCTTTTTGTGGTCTATCATATCAGTCGGATTATTTAGCAGGCAGAGTGAGGGCGTATGCAGCCCCTTGCTCAACCCAACTCTTGAGACTGTTGTCCGCTCTGTATCCTGGTTCTTTTATCACAACCCAGCCTTTCATGGCTCTGCCGGTCATATCAAAGAGCTCAACATCCGGCTCCAGGAGAGCCCTGGTATAGTTTTCTGCCCCAACCCGGATAATCAAATCTTCCCGGATGACACCGCAGGCCATATTCCCATGCAGTAAAAACCCTATTCCTCCAAACATGTTCTTTTCCTCATAGCCTGGCCAATCACTTAGTACTTCTCTGACCCGTTGGGCAAGACCTTCATCAAAAACCATGCCTTCCTCCTAGACTATAGTAGAAACCCAGGTGGTTAAATCATTACACAATCTTATTCAACTTTAGAGGCTAAAAATCCGCCCCGAGGTCCAGTGCGCGGGCGATCTGCCATCGTTTTCACTGAGATTTGAGTGGTCAACTTTCATCCTAGGCGAAGCTGTCGTCTTTGAAAGAGCCAGATCCCGATCAGGTAATACAGTAGAGATAGAACGATCAGAGAAATGATTTCATACAATACACTATCCAGGCCTGATCCCAGGGTAAGTATTTTATTTAGCGCCATTACGGCGTGTGTGGGAGGTAATAGATCATACAGGCTAATGTTCAATCCTGCGATCCGAATCAGGATAATTCGCGGAATTGGAAATACTGCACCAGAAAAGAACATAAAAAAGATCAGTGGGAAATTAGCAATGATAAATGCTTGGCTGACTGATTTTGAATAAGCAGCCACAATAAGACCAATCCCGACTACAGCGACAGCGGTGATTCCCCCAACCAGAAGGGCGGACCAAATCGATCCTTGGTTGTTGAATCCCAAAGCTAGCGCAACAAGTAAAGTTAACAACAAGGACACAACACCCAATAGAACGGTTGGGAGACTGATGCCAATTAACAAATCGGAAGCTTTCATGGAGGTCATCTGCAACCGTCGCAGGGTTCCTGCTTCAACTTCATAGGTGATGGTCATTGAGACAATAAATACCAACATTACCACTGAAATAATCAGGATACCGGGGATGTAAAGGTCAAATTCAGATCGGCCAGCTGAAGCCCCTAGAGCAATCTCGTTATATTGAATCGGTCGAATTTCTCCTGTCTGCACCTGTACAAATTCATCAATCACACTACCGGCCATTACCGCGCCAACCGCATAATATGGATTGGTCAGATCTCCAACTAGCGTAACTTCTGCCGGATATTGAACCCCTCCCTGGGAAGCGGTCTGGAGAGTAACGGAAAAATCTTCCGGAATGATAAAAAATACTTCAGCTTCCCGGTCTCGCAGCAGGTCTTCTGCCCGCTCCTGGTTCCCTATCGTTGAAACATCCAGCAGTGGATCGCCACTGGGATAGGTCAGACTTTCCAGCAACTCAATGACTTGCTGTCCTTGTGGTCCTGTATCCAGGTTCTGGACCAACACTCCGTAGGTTGTGGAACCACTGGGAATCATCAGCCAGTAGAGAAGGACAAAAAAGGGTCCAATTACAAGACTTAAACCCAAGGTAACCGAATCGCGGACCTGTTCTTTTAGGCTTTTCCAGAAGATCTTCAGGATTTTCATTCCCTCAGCCTCCTTCCGGTTAGCTGTATAAAGACATCTTCCAGGGTATTTTTCCGCAGCCGGATATCTCCGGTTTGAATCCCCCTATCATGCAAACTGGAAAGAATCTGCTGGAGTAGATTCACTAGATCCAGAGCCCGGATCTGGAGCACATCTTCCACAATCAAAATTTGAGCCCGATCGCCTAGAAAATCCAATGTGGGCTCAATCTGTGTGACCCCTTTCTTGAGTGAGATTTCTAAAACATCACCCTCTCCAACAGTCTGCTTGAGGGCTTCTGGTCTATCCAAAACCAGCAGTTCTCCCCTGTCAATGATTGCTACTCGATCCGCTAATCTATCCGCTTCGTCCATATTGTGTGTGGTAAGGATGACCGTTTTTTCTTTTACCAGAGATTTGATAAATTCCCGAACACTTATCCGACTCTGAGGATCCAAACCCGCCTCAGGTTCATCCAAGATGATTATCTCTGGATCATGAATCAAAGCCAGGGCAATGTTTAACCGGCGCCGCATACCTCCAGAGAGTGTGGCGGTTATTTTATTTGCGCATTCTGATAAACCTAAAACCTCAAGGAGCATCTGGCAGCGGTGACGAATCCGGGAGGGACTCATGCCGTACATATCCCCCAGGAAAACCAGCTGTTCGTAGGGGGTGAGTTTATTCCAGAGCACATTTTCCTGGGGACAGATGCCAATTCTCCCCCGCACAGTCGGGTCTCTGGCTTTAAGCGGTTCTCCCCGTAAGATCACCTCCCCAGAATCGGGTTGGAGCAGTCCAGACATGAGATTAATTGTGGTAGTTTTTCCAGCACCGTTGGGACCTAACAACCCAAACACCTCTCCGGAAAATATCTCCAGGCTCAGGTCATGTACAGCAAGGACATCCCCGTATGATTTGGTTAGATTCTTGATTTGAAGAAGAACTCCCTCGTCCAATTTCACTCCCAAATTCTTGCACGATTCAAAGTCCTACTATTTACAATCCGGTCTATCATTGATTATAACTATCTCCGGGGAGTTTTCCCAATTTTCCAGCCCTTTTTAAGGACAGCTCGATGCATTTGAGGATTATCCACACGGATAACACCATTCAATGATGTGATCAATTGAAAGTACTTGATTATTAATCTGGGAAGGAAATATGGAAACCTGAACTCTGGGGTTAGGATTTCACTTCTGAATCGTAAAAACGGTATGCGTTTTTACCGCTCTCTTTTACCTTGTACATAGCATTATCAGATGATTTCAACAGATCAACATAAGGCAGGTTTCTTTTCTCTGCTATGTTGATGCCAATGCTGGCAGTTATCTGAATAGTTTTCTCTCCCAGCTGCAGTGGAAGAGAGATATTCTTGAGCAGTTTTTCGGCGACTTTGCTGACATCCTTTTTATTCCGGATATTTTCGAGAATGATCACAAATTCATCTCCCCCCAATCGGGCTACTGTATCGGACTCTCTAAGTGATCCTTGAAGGCGCCCACCAAGCTCTTGCAGGACCTGATCACCAATCGCATGACCATATTCATCGTTCACCCATTTAAAGTTGTCCAGGTCTACAAAAAGAATCGCGACCAAGCTTTGATCCAGGTTGGAGTGTGCGCGCTGGTAGCGATCTTCAAATAGGGTTCGATTGGGCAGGTTAGTAAGCGGATCATATAAAGCCTGCTGTTGGAGACGAAGTTCGTAATTTTTCCGTTCAGTGATATCCCGCAAAACACATTGAATATGCTGCGGTTTTCCATGAACATCATGAACCAGCGCCATACTCAGCTCCACAGGAATATGGTTTCCATCTTTCCGTACCAACGTTTCTTCAAAAATGGGTAGATTCTGACCACTCAGAATCTGTTCCCGGCGCCTGCTGATCTCCTCAGAATTTTCCAGATCTTCACATTGCGCAGCGTTTAATCCGATAATTTCTGTGGAAGGATACCCCAGTAACTCAATAGCCTGAGAGTTGGCTGAAATCACCTTCCAATTCAAATCATATATCAGTATCCCGTCATTTGTCCGGTCAAACAATGCCCGGTAGCGATCTGCCGTTTCCTGTGATTTGGTCAACGCATTCCTGATCACATTATCCGCTGTCCATATATAGAGAGCGGCCATCATCGTGTAGGCTGTTTGAATGAACCAGCGGGTATCATTAGCAGGCAGGGGTAGCGGATTGAGTAACAGCCCTAATTGTTCCAGTCGAAGGATGATGAAATTGACTGTAAGTGTAAGGATGGTCATCATTAAGGCGGTTTTTCCACTGATTGCCAAACCGGCAAAGATAACTATCAAAATCTGACCATGGACACTCACTCCGCGGATACCGGCAATTGAAGCCAGATCAACAGTGAATATTAGCCACCCGGAGATGATAACCACCCAGCTGGCGATCTCAATCTTACCCTTCCTTAACAGCCCGTAGGAGATTGCCATGATCAACCCACCTGCAACGCCCATCGGGATAGTCTCTCTATGCTCTGGTGATGTGAAAGAGGAAAAGATTACCATCACAGTAATTAATACGACAACAGAAAACTGCGTCACAACCAATATGTTGGCTCTGCGTTGTTTTTCCTGATCGGAAAACTCCGGGATTCTAAATTTATGCATTGTCACTAAGTTAATTACCTCAACCAGACAGGTTCGCCCAAGCAAGGTTTTTGATTACCTGGATCATACTGGAAACGGATCCCGGATAGCTTAACAGGTTTGTTATCACCAGCCACCCCCGTTTTGTGTAAAGCTTACAGTTTTTTTCAGGCAAATACCTCCATTTTGAAGGAGTTTTATCTGCCTGGATACAAAAAGGGCTGTTTATAAAATAAAAGGGGTAATAAGGGGAAATATTTAAGTTTTTAAGGCTGAAAACTACTTTTCAGCAACAATCAGCGGCTGGAAAAAATGCTCTTTCAGTGTAGTAACTTGCTGAAATCCAGCCTGTTTAAACAAGTCCTCTAAAACAGGAATGGTGACGCAAAAATATTTTCCACCCTTGACTACAGTAATTTTGGGTTCATTATCCTTCTGATCTTCAATGATATAGGTCTTGATCTTATAAAAATCCCCCTTAAAATCCCAGATGTCAAAAATGATGATCTGCCCCCAACTAGTGGGATGTATCTGTCTGGGAACAAACCTGCTCTCTTGGTCTTCCCGCTCCAATAAATCATAATCCCTAACCGATATCAAGCAGCCACCTCCTTCCTTTATTGTCAGGAAGAACTCTTTAAATACCTGCAGGATCTCCTCCTCATTAAGCAGATGGGGAATGGAGTTGTCACAGGCCAGGACAATATCAAATTGGCGTTGGTGGATCTCCCAAACCTGCCGCATATCTACCACAGAAAAATCAATTGGCAGGTCTCGAGTCTGCGCTTCCTTTTTTGCTAATTTAATCACTCCGGAAGATAAATCAGAACCTGTAACCAAATAGCCCAGCTCTGCCAGTCCGATGCTCTGAGTCCCGATCCCGCAGGCAGCATCCAACACAGTGGAAATCTGGTCTCCAAAATACTCCCGGATTACACTGTTGAGTGCGGCAGCCTGGGTTTTTAGACTTCTATCCCAATCCGCGTAGATGGATTTGTAATAGGGCGCCAATTGATTGTAATAGGTTTCTATCAAGGTTTAATCCCTAAACCGACTAGGCTCAGATAAAAGCTATGCCATTAGGGGATACTAACAGCACGCCAGCCTCTTCAAGTTCCAACTGTAATTTTTCGATAACTTTGGCCGCATCCTTGCGGAAATTGCTATGTCCGCCTTCAACCAGGAAAACCCGGTAGCCCAGCTCCAAACCACCCAAACAGGTTGCTCGGATGCATTGGTGAGTAACCAATCCGGTTATCAGGAGATTCTTGACATCTTGGGACTCCAATTCGTTCTGGAGTGGTGTATCTATAAACGCATTTCCTTGTGTTTTATGAATCAATAGGTCAGTTTCCAGTGGGTTAATATCGGGATGAATCTGCCACCCCGGGGTTCCTTCTTTTAACATTGATTGGTTTGAATGCTGGACATACACAACAGGTATGCCTCTTAGGTGAGATCGATTCACTAGAGAATTGATCGTAAGAATTAACTTACTTGCATTGTAGATTGGATTTGGTTGGGTAAAAAGAGCCTGCTGAACATCAATCACAAGCAGGGAGGTTTCGCTAGAGCTGATTTGAATTGATTTACTCATGTTTTTCGCTCGTTTCCTTCAATTATCTTATGCAGGGAGGATCCAATCTTTTAGGTGTTAATCAAACAGCGTCATTTGATGTGTTTTTCCGGACCTTTTTTCAGGGATAAATACCGGCATCTTTGACCGGATGCCTGCCCGAGTGATCTCTTCCTGGAAGATTCTATTCAAATCCTGCCAATTAGGCACACTGCACTGATATTGGTCACCATAGTGATGAATATATTTTTCTTTCAGACCCGGGAATCTCTGATCCAGTTTCTGGTAATAATAATCCCGGGAACCGGGACGGAGGGTAACACCAAAGGCGGGAATGATATAGGAGGCACCACTCTCCTCTGCCCGGGTTACAATCTGGCGGATATTTTCCTCATTGTCCTCCAGAAAGGGTAATAAAGGCATCATAGTCACTCCAGTCAGGATCCCTGCATCTGCCAGGCAACGCATAGCCTCAAAGCGTGCAGATGGGCGGGGAGCTCCCGGTTCGAGCTTTTCAGCCAGATCGTCATTAGTAGTAGTAATCGTAAAACTTACCGCGGCATACACTCTGCTGATCTCTTTGATCGTATCTAGATCACGGAGAACAAGATCAGATTTGGTTAAGATGTGGATTGGAAAATCATGCCGGGCGATAATTTCCAGCGCCTGCCCAGTCATCCGGTACTCCCTTTCCACCGGCATATAGGGATCATTCATGGAACCGAAACCAATCGTGCCACGAATTCTCTTGCGGGGTAAAACATCCTCCAGTAGAGCCAGGGCGTTCACCTTAACCTGTATGTCAGCAAAGTCCTCAATGCGGTAACATTCCGAACGGGAGTCACAGTAGATGCACTGGTGTTGGCAACCCCTGTAGAGGTTCATGTTATATTTTAATCCAAACCATGTGTCCGGCTGCTTAACGTGATTAAGAATCGTTTTTGCAGTGATCTCTGTGATTGTACTCATTTATACATTTGCCACGTCAGGGTATATCCTCAAACACCTCAAGCGCTGCATAACCGACACCAACCATACTGGGACCCGTATGGGCGCCCAAGACCAGCGACATCGGTCCTATGGGCAGCCAGCTGCATTTAAATACCTTGTCTATTTCCTCCCGCAGCATTGACGCCCCCTCTGGGTTCATGGAATGAAGTACTTGCACCTTAAGTTCACTGCCCGATTCGTGTTTACGGAGCATTTGATTCACCAAACCCTTTAGCGCGCCTTTAAACGTCCGTACCTGGGCGAGCTGCACATAGGTCCCATTCTCTTTCTCTACACCTATAATCGGTTTAATATTTATCAGGGAAGCAATGATCCCTTTCATATGACTGATTCGCCCACCGTGGATCAAATATTTCAATTCATTCAGTGTATAGACGCTCTCAGCGGCATGACCGATCCGTTGGATTAAAGGCAGAATCTGGTCTTTTGTCCAGCCTGCCTTTACAGCCCGAGCTGCTGCCTCTACTTGCCATCCTGCCGCGGCTGAGAGAGTTTTTGTATCCACATGGGTAACATTCGCCTCCGGAACCATCTCTGCTCCTGCCAAAGCTGAGTTATAGGTACCGCTTAAGCCTGAAGTCATATGAATGGAGAGAATGTCCGGATCCTTGGTGGCTAAACGCCGGTAGAGATCGGCAAATTCTCCCGCAGATGGTTGGGAAGTGATGGGTAAACTGTCTGTTTCTGCCAGTAATTGATAAAAATCCTGGGGTTGAATATCCACTCCTTCCCGGAAGGATTTTTCATCCAGTGTTACATGCATCGGCACGATATGAACATTAAACTCGGCTGCTTGCTCAGGGGTAAAGTTCAAATCAGTTCCACTGTCCGTTACAATTTGCATTTCTTCTCCTTGTTTTCAATCTGATTGATTTCCAGCGATTTGGGGTTGCCCTATCCCCTGTGAGAGTTCTTTTCCCATGCTAATCCGCTGTTCAACTTCATATCCTAGACTTTCATAAAAAGCCTGTACTTCAGCATTATCCGCCCGGATCTGCAAATTCAACTTGGGGCAGCCCATCTGGGCTAAAGACTCTTCAACCTTTTCCATAATGTCAGTCCCGATGCCCTGTCTCTGATAATCCGGGGCAACGGCAAGGTAATAAATCCATCCGCGGTGGCCGTCATAACCAGCCATGGCAGTTCCTACCAGCTGGTTCCCAGCCAATGCGACTAGAAACAGATCCGGTTGGATCTTAGATTTGGTTTGAATGTCCTTGCGGGGATCATTCCGCGACGGGGCATTTGGAAATACCGTTTTCCAGAGACGGATGACACTTGGTTCATCATCCGGGTGGTAGGATCGAATGTCA
>JAUWCZ010000103.1 GCA_030609055.1 Chloroflexota bacterium
AATTGAAGACGTTTGATTAACTTTTCAATCTCGGATTGCTTTACCTTTTCTACAATATATATCCTACCAATATCTCCTCGCATCTGTTCTTGGGCAATAGCCCAGTTCGCTGTTATATTGGTTGATGTAACCGGGGTGCGGATTTCTTTTTGCTTCAGAAGCTTGAGAGATGATTCAATATCAATCTTCAGCTTATTTACTAGAAAGTATAGGTCATAAAAATCACGAAACCTTGCTCTCTGCGCAGTTGCTCTGATTTTTTCTGCGCAAATCTCACGAGGGTCCATGACAAGCGGGCGGACTTCTATACGCCAATTATTCCTATACTCCTGCTGTACACCCGGCAGGACTACATTTTGATGGCGATCCACCTCAACCTTGATATTACCGGGCTGGCCAAGCAATCCCTGGAATTGTAGGCGTTCAATTTTTATAGTGAATCTAGATTGATAGGATTTATTGACCCGGAACGTGCCATCTATTTCCAAAACTGATACAAGCTCATCCATTGAGATCTCCTGATCAAGGGAGGTAAAATCAAGGTCCTCTGAAAACCTCTGCTGGGATAGGAAGCAATGATGCAGAGCGGTTCCCCCTTTAAAAACCAGGGAATTACTAAGCTGGGACTCACATATTACCTGAACAGCGAGGGCTAGAAAATAATCCTTCTCCGCTGTATGTAGGGGATATTGAATTGTCCTGCTATTGATCAATTCCAACTGCCGTCTTGTCAATTTAACCATCGGAGTATTTCAGGAAGTAGGAGTCATAATACAGCTTCCATTTCTTGTTGTAGAGATTTTTATTGGAGGTGCTGATGCTGGAGATGCTTCGACCTTCAGATGAAACCCGCTCAAGCTGGGAGGAATCCAACCCGGCATAGTCCAGCAAAAAACCTAGTATTCGCTGGGTTGTCAAATTGGATTGCTGTGCAAGCTCAATTAACACTTGATGATTGAGGTCGTTTTGGTATGTTATTAATTTCTCCAGAACCAGGTCGGTTGAATACCGGCTGCGATGAAATTGGAGCAGGTCAATCAAAGCTTTCTCAACCCCGGCAATTTTCACGATCTGTCCGTCAATATCATACATGCTCCAACCATAGAAGTATTTTTCCTGTGTCCTGATGAAGTTGTAGGTAATTCCATCAATGGTTGTGTTTTTATATTGCTTTAGGGAAATGGCATTGATACTGTTCAGCATTTGGTCGTACAGCCCGTGATATTGCAGGGAATTTTCAAATGAGATGTAGGCTTTATCAACCAGGAGATTCACGATGGCAATATGGGAAATGGATAATCTCCCCCTGGTACTGAGATCTGACAGGACATAGGTGCCATTCTTGACCCGTTTTAACCAGCCATCGTTTACCAGTCGGCTGATCCGTTTTCTCAGGTAAGCCCGATCTTCATTAAAGAGGTCAATTAACTGGTCAAATGTCACCACATTGCCATAATCAATCAAGGCAGTTTCAAGGTTTTTCAGCTCTTCTGTGGTCATACTTATTCTTTTCATATAGGGATAATACCACAAAAAAGGTATTATGTATATACAAAAAGAACTTAGTGTGACATAATATAGAACGAATGTACTACTCTTTGAGAATTATTCCTTGAAAACATAATGAATTGAATTGTTAATCCATGAGTTAAATGTATGTTTGGGTGCAGCTAGGATGGAACTTGTGGAAACAATGAATTATATGGACTAAATCATCCCTGTCGAGTAGCCACAATGAACATAATGGCCCCTTGTGTAAAGGATAAATTCCTTCTCGTCTGACAATCTGTCAGTTTGATCTCCACCTTCAGATAGAATAAGATCTAATTAATTGTAATTGAAAAAGTGTGGGAATAAGATCTATTCAGAGATTAATTATAGATAGAGTTCTGAGAAAGCCATTAACTTATTATCAAGCTGATTGATTCCGTTCCTCCCCAGAAAAGAGCAGTTTGCGGGAAAACGACCAAACCAATAAACCCAATCCAACTGCAAACCATAGGGTAGCAAAACGGATTAATAGTGTTGCAGCGGCGGCAGAATCACGACTGAGACCTAGCAGCAGGGTCAACATTCCGGCGATGGAAACCTCCGCAGCACCCAATCCGCCCGGAAGTGTAGAGACTGCACCTATTACTGTGGAAAAAGCTAATACAAAAACAGCGCTAGACAAAGTCGCCCAACCAGGGGCAACCCCTAACCCCAGTAAGATTAAATACATCCCAATGCCTTCTCCCAACCAGGAAATCGTACCCAGGCTCACCGCGACCAGGACTGCTTTGGGACGGAACAGGGTGTAGCTGCCTTCGTAAAACTCCCGCAGGTTCCCGGAAAGCCGATTAATCAGGGGAAGATTTTCTCCCAGCTCCAGCAGCCAGAGTGCGGCTGGTCGGATCTGGATGATCAGGATCAGGAGGATTAACCCGGCCAGGACAATACCATAAGCCGGCCAGTAACGGGGAGTTGCGATTACACCCAGTGTACTGAGCAGTAAGACCCCCAGACCATCACTGATCCGCTCCGCCAGCACTACAGAAATTCCCCGGGAAACCGAAAGGCCGGTTTCTTTCTTCAACCAGACACCTTTAAGGGCTTCTCCGACTTTCCCGGGCGTGACAGCCAGGGGAAATCCAGCCAGGAACAGCCTGGCGCTTTGGGGAAGGGGATAATCCTTAACGCCTACCAATCCGAGGTAATAATGCCATTTAAAAAATCGCAGCAGGTAGTTAAAGAGAGTAAGAAGCAAGACGAGAGGATAATATCCCCACCTGAATCCGATGACTTGGTCCTTGACGTCCCGCAGGTCACCCACCAGGATCACGGCTAGAAAAACCACGAAGCCGAATACAAGACCTGGGATTAACCTGCGAAGGATTGAATTTGATTTTCCTTCCATTTCTCAGCGGAGTATTAAATAAAGAAGTCCAGCGAGAACAACCGCGGTCAGGATGATCCCTACCAGCGCCTGGAGGACAGTTTTCCTCTCCATCCCCGGCATGACCACGTCGCCATCCCCATATTTCTTGAAAGCTTTTCCCCACTTCGTATTCAATGCTTCCTCTACGCGTCTGCGACCGACAAAGGGATACCAATAGACGTTGTGGTAGAAATTGCTGGCAAAATACGCCCAAGGGACCAGAGGACTTTGCAGCAGTACCTTCTCCAAAGGCTTTAACGGACCGTGATAAATCATGTGTTGTCCAGTGCTGGCAAAAGTGTCTTCGCGTTTAAAATTCCAGGGTTCTTCCTGTTCGATATCATGGCCGATAATATTGATCTGGCTGGGGTCGCCAATACCCATTCCATGCTCATGGGCTAACCGGATAAAGCGCAAATCCATGGGATCAAAGCCCTGAAGCTTAGCGGAGACAGCATCAATTGCCACCTGATCTGCGGAAGCCAGCAAGATATCTTTTTCATGCCAGCGCATTGCCCGTGGACCAGGTCCATCACCGGCGAAGGTGCCATCCATGACCGCAAACAAACCAGGATGGATTTCCTGTTGAATGGCGAGCAAATCAACCAGTGTATCGTGGATTACCGCATGGGTCCAATGGCGTTCCCGGTGCAGCAAGCCACCGAAGGCGTTTTTCATCGCCCCCGTGATGGTGGTAAATACGTGGGTTTTAACAGTTGGGAGTTGGATAATATTCATCCCAAGTAAGGCTTTGGGGATAAATACACCATCAGGATAGACCTTATCCAGTACCAGGTACTTGTGGTTCTTGGGATAGAATTCAATCCACTCAAAATCCTGATTGTAGAGATACAAGCAGGGGACACCGTATTGATCCGTAACCGTTTTGTGTTTATTATTGGCTTCTCCGTCGCTGGTGTCTACTACCACTGTATCGTTGTGCACGCCAATCAGGTCCTGATATCCAAGAGACTGAAGCGATTTTATGACACCTTCGAGTTGCCAGGGTGCTGTGGAACAGGCTGGATACCAGGTCTGCCAGGAGATATTGATTTTCAGTCCGGTCTGGATGCCTTTGGGAAGAGCACCTTCTACACCAGCCAGCTCCATCAATCGGTGATAATCTTCCAATACTGTCTCAGGGCTGGTCCTTAGTACGGCTACCTGACCCTTTCCCGGAAAGTCGGTCATTGATAATCCTTTTTAAATGAAGTTAATCAAAAGCTTTCACTCACAAATTTGATTCTATCAGGAAAACTTTCGACACGGTTTAAATATCTATAACTTAACCATTTCGAAAGTTGTCGGGGGGAAAAATGATAGAATCAGTGTAACGTTAATAAATAACAGTACGGCGGGATTTCATCCTCAAGTATGGGAGTAGAGAATGGGAGAACTGCATTACTCAGAGGAAGTCAGGACAGCAATAAGAGATAAGCAGCCTCTGGTTGGATTGGAAACAGCAGTGATCACTCATGGGCTTCCTTATCCCACCAATATTGAACTTGCCCAGACTATGGAGGATATTATCCGGGAGGAAGGGGCTGTGCCGGCAACTGTGGGGGTCCTGGGCGGTAAAGCCCAGGTAGGAATGAATAAAGAAGATATCCAGCTGCTGGCGCAGGACAGGGAAGTGATTAAGATCAGCCGGCGTGATTTTTCCCGGGCGGCAGTTAATAAACTGAATGGGGGAACAACTGTGGCCGGGACTTTAACAGCCCTATCTAAAGCCGGCATCAATGTATTTGCTACTGGCGGTATTGGCGGTGTTCACCGCAATGCACCTCACGATGTTTCCGCCGACCTACCAACGCTGGCACAAACACCGGTCCTGGTGGTCTGTGCAGGGGCGAAATCGATCCTTGATTTACCGGCAACCCTGGAGATGTTGGAGACCCTGTCAGTTCCAGTGGTGGGATATCAAACCTCATTGTTCCCGGCATTTTATGCCCGGTCCAGTGGACTGCCTGTTAGTGTGAGTGTTGAAGAACCCGAGGAGGCAGCAGCTCTGGCCAAAGCTCACTGGGGGATGGGGATAAACAGCGCGATTCTGTTGGTGGTTCCACCACCGATAAACGATGCCCTGCCAGAACGTCAGATGCAGGATGCAATTACAAAAGCACTTAATGAAGCAAAAAAACAAAAAATCCAGGGGCAGGCAGTCACGCCATTCCTGTTAAAAAGAATCAATGAGATCACTGGCCAAGCCAGCTTGAAGGCAAATCTCGCGTTGTTGCTGAACAACGCCCGGGTGGCTGCCCGGGTGGCTTTAGAGCTGGTGAAGATCTAAGGTCAGGAGCCAGCGGGAGTATCAGAAGGTGCTGGACTTGGCGTTATGCTGGGGGAGGGAGTTATCGTGATTAAAGGAGTGGGGGATATGGTTGGAGTGGGGGGATCACCAACAACTGTAAAGATCCCTGATAAGATATAATCTGTCCCGAGGAAAATCTGGATTTCATATACTCCCGGCAGCCACATCTCGGGTGCCGGATCCCAATCGGTGTAACCTATTCCACCGCTGCCGCCGTTCCAGGGCAGGCTTTCAAAGTGCACCAGAACACCACCCTGGTACCAGAGTGCACTCCACTGAATATCATCTTCCATTTTGGCGTATGAAAATCTTGCATACAGATGTCCCACCGGGTTGGTAAACTGAATCCCTGGACCGATAGCGTTGTAATCCTCATCTAATCCGATATTTGAGAAGATCAACGGGCTGAAAGCAGCTTCGGCCGGTGGGGTTCTTTTACCCTCAAAACGGGCTTCTACAGCCACCGGCATATGGGGTGTCAGGGTGGAGGTAGGGGTGTAGGATTCTGCGGGGGTGAGGGTGATTGAGGGGGTATTGGTGATTGTGGGTGTGATGGAGGCGGATGGTGTAATCGATGGCGTCAGGGTCCTTGGCAGGGTCGGTGACGGAGTGATATACCGGTATGCGACTGGTTCGCCATAGAAATACACTCCCACACCGAGCAAAACCCAGAATAAACCCAGGATGATCAGCCGCCATCCGCGCATCATCTGATCCCGTCGCAGCTTGAAAAATCTTATCTGCTTACCGGAAATCACTGTTTGAATCCCGGTAATAACACTGATCAGGAAAAAAACCAGCGTCAGTATCACACCTGCGATTATTCCAGCTTTTATATCAATTGACATTCCTTATTCCTGTTCTGCCCGCACCACTGGATTGGTCAGGGTGCCGATACCCTCGATCTCGATTTCCACCAGGTCCCCATCCTCCAGTTTTGAAACCCCTTCGGGGGTTCCTGTGAGAAGCACGTCCCCCGGCATCAGAGTCATGAAAGAGGAAGCGAAGGCAATCAATTGATCAACCAGAAAAACCATTTCCCGCGTGGAAGCCATCTGTCGCAGGTCACCGTTTACACGGCAGCTTATGATAACATCCGCCGTGTTTAATTCGGTTTCAATCCAGGGACCGATGGGGGCAAAGGTATCAAAACCTTTCGCCCGGGTCCAGAGCAAGTCATCACGTTGAAAAAAGCGCTCTGTGACGTCATTAGCAATTGTGTAGCCCAGGATGTGATCTTCAGCTTCCTCGGCGGAGATCCAGCGGCCCTGTTTACCGATCACAACCGCCAGTTCCGCTTCCTGCTCTACCCGCTGCGCTTGGGGTGGAAGGACAATCGCCTCTCCGGGTCCAATTACAGCCGTGGGAGGTTTGAAAAACAGCACCGGTACTTCCGGGACCGCTGCCCCGTGTTCGGCGGCGTGGGCAGCATAATTTCGGGCGACACAGATGATTTTACCTGGCTGCACTGGGGGCAGCAGCTTAACTTTTTCT
>JAUWCZ010000084.1 GCA_030609055.1 Chloroflexota bacterium
TTATTGGTATCGTATGCATGAGTTATCCATCACCGAACAAATAGCAGAAATTGCCGTCAAACACGGGGAAAAAAATGCTGCCCGGCAAATTACAGATCTCTACCTCGTCATCGGGGAGCTATCCTCCGTAATCGACGATTCTGTGCAATTTTACTGGGATCTAATCACAGAGAATACTCTCTGTGAAGGGGCAAAACTCCATTTTAAACGGATTCCAGCACTGTTTCGATGCCTGGATTGCAAGACGGAGTACAATCTGGTCCAGGGAGAACTAACACCCTGTCCAAAGTGCGAGAGCATCCGGATGGAAATCCTCCATGGAAAGGAATTTCACCTGGATAGCATTAATATAATCTAATTAGGAGTCCTGATGGTCAAAAAGGTCTCTATCGTTGAGAAAATTCATAGTGCAAATGATCAACTGGCAGCAGAAAATCGGCAGCGCCTGGACCGATCTTCTGTTTTCAGTTTAAACTTTATGGCCTCTCCAGGAGCGGGTAAAACCTCCTTGATCGAACGCACATTACATGAATTAACCCCCCTGTTTAATATCGCAGTGATTGATGGAGATGTGGCGACTAGTATCGATGCAAATCGAGCGGCAGAAGCTGGCGCAACTGCGGTTCAAATTAATACCGGCGGCCAATGTCATATTGATGCAAATATGCTTCAGAAGGCGCTGAACGAACTTGATCTGGATTCATTTGATCTACTTCTGGTGGAAAACGTTGGAAATTTGATTTGTCCTGCTTCTTTCCAGTTGGGTACCCATAAAAACTTGTTGATAGCTTCCATCCCGGAAGGAGATGATAAACCTTATAAATATCCTGCCATGTATCAGGACGTGGACGCCCTCATCATTAATAAGATAGATTTGCTCCCTTATGTTGATTTTGATATGCCCTATTTCGAAAAAGGGGTTCAAATCTTGAATCCAGATCTGGTTACTTTCCCTGTTTCCTGCCGGACAGAAGAGGGAATTCAGTTCTGGATCGAATGGCTGAAAGAGCAGATTGACAGTAAAAAGAACATCTAAAATGACTCTGCAAAACGCGTACAAGGTTTATATTAATGGTATTGTCCAGGGGGTAGGTTTTCGCCCCTTTGTATTTGAACTGGCAAACCGATATGGTTTACATGGCTGGGTGCGAAACACTTCCGAAGGTGTGGAAATTGAGATCTCGGGATCGGAAGGTCAGCTGGAACAGTTTATAACCAGCCTGGAAAAAGAAGCCCCTCCCTTGTCTAAAATTGAATCCTTGCGGTACGAGGGAATCAAGGCTGATGGACATGAATCTTTCCTGATCCTTCATTCCCATGTAGTAAAGGGCGGATTCCAGCCGATTTCTCCTGATACCAGCATTTGCGAAGACTGCCGCCAAGAGCTTTTCACACCTACTGATCCCAGGTATAGATACCCTTTTATCAACTGTACAAATTGCGGTCCTAGATTCACGATCATTACAGATATCCCCTACGACCGTCCCAAAACAACTATGGCAAATTTCAAATTCTGCCCAAACTGCAAGGTAGAATTCGAAAATCCGCTTGACCGACGATTTCATGCCCAGCCAGTAGCCTGCCCTCATTGCGGACCCCGGGTATGGCTTGAATTTTCAAATGCTGTAGGAGAAATACCAGCAGCTGAAGAAAATGCAGCGATTCTTGAAACCCAACGGTTGATAGCTGAGGGAAAAATTGTGGCAGTGAAAGGATTGGGAGGATTCCATCTGGCTTGTGATGCCGAGAATTCCGCAGCGGTTCAAAGATTAAGAAAACGAAAAGACCGTCCTTACAAACCCCTGGCTGTCATGATGCCCAACTTGGAGACTGTTAAAAAACACTGCATCCTATCCAGTAGAGAGGAGGCTCTGTTGACCTCCCCCCAGCGACCAATTTTGTTACTGGAAAAGATCTCCGATGCTAATCTTCCAGATGGACTTGCTCCTGGTCAAAATACACTGGGGGTGATGCTGCCATATACACCACTTCATTACTTATTATTCTCCAAGAAAGACTCTTTCCCGGATGCGCCCTATTCGGTTCTAGTGATGACCAGTGCTAACTTTAGCGGAAATCCTATTCTGACTGAGAATCAGCAGGTGCGAGACCAACTTGATACTATCGCTGATGCCTATCTCTTTCATGATCGGGAAATCCATGTACATTGTGATGATACAGTAGCCAGACTGCCAGTTCAATTATCTAAGGATATATCTGTCTCCTATCCAATCCGGCGTTCCCGTGGTTTCACCCCCTATCCAATTAAACTTCCTGCCAAGGGTAAATCTGTCTTAGGTGTCGGTGCAGAATTGAAAAACACATTCTGCCTCACAAAAGATGATTATGCTTTCATCAGTCAGCATATTGGTGATTTAAAGAATTATGAAACCTTATTGAGTTTTGAAGAAAGCATCCAACATTTTGAGAGTCTGTTCCGGGTCGAACCGGAGTTGATCGTCTACGACCTGCATCCAGATTATTTATCAACCAGGTATGCCTTGGAACGCTGTAAAGAACCTGGCATTGCGGCTCTTCCTGTTCAACATCACCACGCCCATATAACCTCCTGTTTGGCAGATAATTTCTACCACGGCGAGGAACCGGTGATCGGCATCGCTTTTGATGGCATTGGATATGGAGATGACGGAGCAATCTGGGGAGGTGAATTCCTGATTGCTGATTTCCAGGAATATAGTCGGGCAGGCCATTTGAAATATTTTCCGCTGCCGGGGGGAGACATTGCCATTCAGCAGCCCTGGCGGACCGCATTATCACTTCTACATAGCTGCGGGATTCCCTGGGAACCAACTATTCCACCCGTGGAACACGCCGCTGCAATTGACGGAAAAGTTCCTGGTCTATCTCCTCTGGATGTAATCAAAAATCAGCTAATTACCGGAATAAACTCTCCAAAAACATCCTCCCTGGGTCGGCTTTTTGATGGTGTTGCTGCTCTTCTGGGCATCCGCCAGTCTATCACATATGAAGGTCAAGCAGCCATTGAACTGGAAGCTCTGGTTGATCCAGATGAACAGGGCAGTTACCCATTCGAGATCTCAAAAGATTATCTGGTTGATCCTGAACCCATGCTGGAAGCCGTCCTGATAGATTTAGCTCAAGGGTTGCCAACACCCAAAATCTCTGCACGTTTCCATAACGGTTTATCGCGGATGGTGCTCGAGATCTCAACCTGCCTGCGGAAGAAGTATGGCATTGAACAGGTTGCGTTGAGTGGAGGGGTGTGGCAAAATATGACCCTCTTGATCAAATCCATCAAGTATCTAAAATCTGCTGGTTTCCAGGTCTACATTCATCAGCAGGTACCCCCGAATGACGGCGGTTTAGCACTCGGCCAGGTTGTGATCGGCCAAAAGTATTTAGAGGTATAAGGAGAGACAATCCATGTGTTTAGCAGTCCCGGGAAAGATTATTGAAATTTACCAGAAACAAGGCTTAACGATGGCAAAAGTCGACTTTAGCGGGGTAACTCGAGAAGCCTGTATTGAGCATGTCCCGGAAGCGACAATCGGTGATTATGCGGTCATTCATGTTGGATTTGCCATCAGTTTGTTAAGTGAGGAAGAAGCCCAGCAATCGATAGATTTGCTGCGGGAAATTCTTGAAGCTGGTGAAGAATCTGGGGGCACAGACAACCAATGAAATACCTGGACGAATACAGGGATGCAGTGTTGGTCCACGCAACCATAAATAAAATCTCCCAGACCGTCTCACAACCCTGGACGTTAATGGAAATATGCGGCGGGCAAACCCATTCCATCATTAAAAATGGCTTGGATCAATTACTGCCAGATGAAATAGAATTAGTCCATGGTCCGGGGTGTCCCGTCTGTGTGACCCCGCTGGAATTAATTGACAAAGCTCTGGCAATTGCCTCACAGCCGGGTGTGATTTTCACCAGCTATGGGGATATGTTGAGAGTTCCGGGATCTCAGGCAGATCTATTTTCAATTCGAGCTCAGGGTGGAGACATCAGAGTCGTTTATTCACCCCTGGATGCCTTAAAAATAGCCCAGGAAAACCCGGATAAAGAGGTCGTGTTCTTTGCCATTGGATTTGAAACTACCGCACCAGCAAACGTGATGAGCATACTGCAAGCAGACCAATTAAAAATCGACAATTACAGCATATTGGTTTCCCATGTTAGAGTCCCCCCTGCTATCGAACTAATCCTGAGTTCCACGGATAATCGTGTTCAGGGATTCCTGGCTGCTGGTCATGTCTGTGCTGTGATGGGATTCTGGGAATATATCCCCATTGCTGAAAAATATAAAATACCAATTACAGTTACTGGTTTTGAACCGCTGGATATTGTCCAGGGGATTTTGAAAACAGTTGAATCCCTTGAGTCCGGGGAACCTGTCGTGAAAAATGCCTATATCCGGACAGTCACAGAACAAGGTAACCAAAACGCCCAGAAAGTGATCAACCAGGTATTCGGGTCCTGTGACAGAAAATGGCGTGGTATTGGGATTATCCCCGAAAGTGGATGGTGTCTTAAACCAGCCTATGCGGCTTTTGATGCCGAGCAGCGCTTTAATGTTCAAACTATCAAGGCGGAAGAATCCCCCCTTTGCATTTCAGGTCTGGTATTGCAGGGATTAAAGAAACCTGATGAATGTGAAGCTTTTGGAACATTATGTACTCCACATAATCCGCTAGGCGCCACAATGGTATCAGACGAAGGTGCCTGTGCGGCGTATTACCGTTACAGAAATCGCACACCGGAAGACAACAAGGTGCTATGATGGCAAAAGAACTTCCCCCGCTAGAAAGCTTAATCTGCCCACTGCCTAGGACCCACAAGGATACAATTGTCCTCGGTCACGGTAGCGGTGGAAAAATGATGGCTGACCTGATCCAGGAGACATTTTACCCTTCCCTCGCCAATCCGGTTCTCTTAGCCGGGAATGACGCCGGAGTCGTACATTTAGCTGATGGGACAGCGCTAGCAATCAGTACAGATGCCCATGTGGTTTCTCCTCTGATTTTTCCCGGTGGTGATATTGGTAAACTTGCAGTTTGCGGTACAGTAAATGATGTCGCAATGGTCGGAGCAAAACCGCTCTATCTTTCCGCCAGTTTTATCCTAGAAGAAGGCCTGAAAATCACCGTTCTTCAATTAGTAGTCCAATCAATGAAAACAGCCGCGCAGGAAGCTGGTGTTGAGATAATCTGCGGAGACACAAAAGTTGTTGCCCATGGCGAAGCTGATGGAATATATATATCAACAACTGGTGTTGGTCTACTGGATCCCTCCCTAAAAATCGGCGGAGCCATGGCGAAATCTGGAGATTTGGTGATACTGTCAGGCACAATGGGAGATCACGGAATTGCCGTTCTTGAAGCCAGAGGAGAGCTTGGTTTCGAAACAAATTTAATGAGTGATATCGCCCCCTTAAATCACCTCGTTTCCGCAATGTTGAAAGTCAGTAAAGACATCCATGTTTTGCGAGATCCGACCCGTGGTGGTGTAGCATCTGCGTTAAATGAGATTGCCAAACAATCCGGCGTAGGTATCGTTCTCGAAGAAACCTCTTTACCAATCCAACCCGCGGTGGCAGCGGCCTGTGAAATGCTTGGATTTGATCCTCTTTATATCGCAAACGAGGGAAAGCTGCTGGCTATTGTTAGCCAAGATGACGCTGAGAAAGTCCTGAAAGTTATGAAGCAAACCAAATATGGAGAAAACGCAACCGTGATTGGTAGTGTCGAAGGATCCCCTTCAGGCCGGTTGTTGTTAAGAACTAGACTTGGATCCACCCGGGTCGTGGATGTTTTGGCAGGAGAGTTGCTACCAAGAATTTGTTGATCAACAAAAAATTCTAATATTGGGAATCAAACTCAGATTGGATTAACTACCCTTTCTACAACAACCATACCCACAGCGATTCCAATTTGCTGTGGGTTTGATGTATTATATAGATGAATAACATATCCAAAACTGACCCGAATCTACAAAGGAGCCCTGCACATGATGACACAAACTACTTATCCGGTGCTTGTTCTCTGTGGTCGGGATGCTAATCGGAGAGAGCTTCTAAAAGTCCTTGATCCAGATGGAAAATACCCTTCTAAAGCACTGCTGCCCATGCTTGGTAAACGCGTTATTGATTGGCAGCTAGAAGCACTCCAAGCCTCATCCAATGTCGCGGAAATCTATCTCATCGGCCTCCACCAGGACGATTATCCGTTTAGTGATAAGGTCCAACACATCTCAATTGAAACCACATCCACCATTCAGGAAAAAATAACTGCCGGCTGGAAAACTATATCAAACCTTTACCCTGACCTGGAACACATAGTAATCAGTACAGGAGATGCTCCAGCAATAACCACAGAAGCAATTGATCAATTTTTCAAAGTCTTTGACCAACACAATGATATTGATGTACTCATACCCGGCGTTCCTGAAGAAATCACGGCAAAAGAATTTCCTGAACATGGGCGGAGAGTTGGAAAATTCTTAGATCAAAATCTCTATTTTGGTGAGATGGCCGCCATCCGGAAAAACAGTATTCCTGTTATAAAGAATGAACTCAATCAGTTTACTAATTGGCTTAGACCATTTAACCGCAGGTACGACACTTTAAAATCAGGGCCCACGCTTGTGTACTTGGCAAAAAACCCTCGCTTATTGTTATTAATCTTCAAGTACTTTGCAAAAAGACCTCGCTTATGCTTATTAATCTTCAAGTACTTATCAGGGCGACTTTCGCTGGCTGATGCTGAGAAGATTCTATCTAAGTTTCTGAATCTAAAAATAAAAGTCACAATCATTCCCGATGTCAGTATCGTCATGGATATGGATCTGCCTGAAGATTATCAGAAATTATCCGATTACATCGAACGTACAAAAATCCCCTCAGTTTGATATACCATTGATTGCCATGAAATCAAACCAGGGAACTATTTAACAGATATCTTCATGTTATACTAGAAATAAGAAGCAAGGGACTTTATCAAAATTTATAGTGAGTGTGCAAATATAGCACACTAATCTGGCGAGCTCACCCTCTGAAATCATAATATTCCTGTATTGATTTTCATAGGATGAACCAGAGAACTCATAAGCCCTTGGTCGTGGGTACCCTAGGGGGCATGCTATTCAAATCCCTCCCTCGCCATTCATAGTAATTACAGAACACACAATAGTATCTCAACACAGAAAAAACCTGCTCAGTTCTGGAGCAGGTTTCTTTGATTAATTGAGCTTCCACTACCTATGGACACAGACCAGGTTCTTTTCCTGAAGGAGTGAATCCATAGTAGGAACGGCAGGTACTGTCCACTAAGGCAAGCCCCTTGATTGGATATAAAGGGCTCTCGGGGTATGGGCTTCCTGCACTTTCATTTGTAAAACGATCACTATAATCAAAATAATTTGGTGCCCGCAGTCCTTCATCCGCCCAGACACTCCACATAAAACCGGTTGGACCGGTCAGGTTATATTTAAAGGCAAACTGTAAACTGTTGGTTTGATCTGGATTTCGTCGGACCCAGACAAGATCAGGATCATCTCCATCACCGGAGTCAAATACTAATACTTCATATCCGTTCAGTTCTGGATCCAGGGCATCCATGAGCATCGGGGATTTACCCCCCACGTCACCATCAGAATCTGTATACACCTGCACACCATCTACACTCCACTTTTCACTCAATGGCAAATCAGATTGAATCAGGTAATCTCCTCTGCCGTTTTCATCCAGATCCAACTCCATGCCATATTTCATCTCACCATTTTCTGGTAGATCTTCGGCCAGGAATATTGATACATAGACCCAGGTTTCGCTGATTTTTAGATTCACCCGGATAATATCGATCGCTCCGCGGTAATTCATTTCTTGAGCTGTAAAAGGCCGCTCGAAAATATTCCCTTTAAAGTTATCTCCATATGTGAAACCATCTGCTGCATAATCTTTGGAATTGAAATCAGTGAGGAAAGTATCAATTCTTTCTTTGGGCTTTCCAGGAATTTGGACATGTTCTGCAGCAGGTTTTAGTGTTGGAGTCCCTGTAGGTTGAGGGGTTGAAGTAGGAAGTATTAAGCTGGTCCCGTCCTCACCTCCATCATCCTGGGATAGGTTTTCTCCAGCGATTGACGTCTTCCGGGCAGATTCCACGCCAGCAAGCCAGGCCTCTTTTGTCAGGGTTGCAGCCACGCCAGCCTGAACAGCATCATCCAAGTTTACTACGTTATCACCAACCGCTGAACCGCATGCAGTTATGAACACAACAAGAACTAGTGCCAAGGACACCCATAAAAGGCTGGTTTTATGCATCAGTATCTCCTGAAAAAGACTTTCACTGTAGCAGTCTACTCAAAATTTAGATTTCCGTCAACGGGGATATCTATCAGAGGTTGGAGATAGAAAATCGTCTCAACCCGAGTAAACTAAATTATGCCTGCTGCTAATAAGCTCAACCTTCTGGAGAATCAGCAGGCTGAGTAAAATCGATCTCTAATCTGCTTTAGGCAGTTTACATCTATCGCAGAACCAGCGGGAAGGCAATTCTCGTGGACATCTTATTAAACAAACATCCGAGCATACAACAAATGTATCAGTAACACGGTAACATAGCTTCCAGCCTTTATCAGGACCTGCTTTATAATACACTTGGCATAAACCAGGTTCATCTCCTTCT
>JAUWCZ010000022.1 GCA_030609055.1 Chloroflexota bacterium
CATTTCTGGGGCTTTCAGTTCGATGATGTGATCCCCGACATAGTGACCGTGGGAAAGCCAATGGGCAACGGGCATCCAATTGCTGCAGTGGTAACTCGTCCAGAGATTGCCGAAGCAATCGCTAATGAAACAGGTTACTTCAATACCTTTGGCGGCAACCCTGTATCTTGTGCGGCAGGGTTGGCGGTTCTTGAAGTGATCGAAAAGGAAGCGTTGCAGCATAATGCGCTTGAAGTCGGCCAATATCTGAGAGAGCGTTTGGTATTGCTACAGAGGGACTATCCTGTGATTGGCGAATTGCACGGTTCCGGATTGCTCCAGGGTATAGATATAGTTAAACTTAATGGCGTGCCTGATCCAGAAATGGCTGACCGTATCATGAATCATATGCGCGAGAATGGCGTTCTTATTGGAACCACAGGGCGACACTACTCGATCCTAAAAATCCGTCCGCCGATTGTGTTCCAGAAGGAACATGCAGATATGCTGCTTACGGCATTGATAAATGCGCTGAACGAACCCCTGACTGGAGATCAGCGGCCAGTATATTGATATAATGATCATAGAAAAGCTACCCCCATAGAGAATAATCGCTCAATATTGATGGGGAACGGCGCAGCCGGTTTGAGATACCCCAACACCCCTGTGTTGGGTTTAAGTGATGGGGATTTGGATTTTTCCCTTCCCGCTGATGTCCAGCAACGTCCACACAACACAAACCGCTCGTTGATCACGAGCGGTTTGTGTTACTTAATGGCAACTGACTCTTAATTAGTTGGTTGGAGAATAAACCGAGGGGGAAAAAAATAAAAAGGGTGGGAGTGCCGGGAAAACAATTGAAACTTGAGATTGCTTTCGATAAGTATTAATGAGTAGTGAATCAAGTGATTAATATTAGAAGGTTTGGGGAGGCTAAATCTGGAGAGAGGGAGGGACATAAAAGATTGCAGAGAGAGATAGTGTATACTTTAGACATTAAGTGCAAACTATAAAAGGAGGATACTACAATGGAGGAGTCAAGAAACGAACTAGAAAACCGGATTGCTGAAGAAGTAGAAAAACGGGTGGAAGAAGGGGTGCAAAGCGGGATCGCCATCCTCATTAGCGTCGCCATAACCTTTGTCATTACGATGGTCGTGTTCAAGTTCGTGTGGGCCTGGGTCGTTAGCGACCTGTTCCCCGGTGCGGTTGCTCAGGGTCTGATTAACGCAAACCTGACATGGCTCGCCTCGTTGAAATTAGCCGTGTTTGTGGGTGTGCTGAGCGGGGTTTACCCCACCTTCACCGAAGCCGTCAAACAGCGGCCCTGATTAACAGCCACGGGCTGCACCCAAACTACACCAGAAATACACGAATAAAGAAATGTGACTCGAAAATGAACTCATAACCGTTTGTGTCCAATACTGCCGATACTTAATGCAGAACCGCTTTTTCACGCTGAAGAGTGGTTTAAATTGAAATTTATACCCCTAATCCCCCTTTCGGAGTATGATGCAAATACCAGATTGCTGTTATACTAAAGAAATTAACAACTATATAAGTGAGGTGCTTTATGGATTCCCCTGCCGAATATGCTGCTCGTCTGGAAGTCGACTATCCGGAGACACTGGACCGGCTAACGACTTTATTCCGTTTAATCTGGATCATTCCCATCGCCATTATTTTAGGCATGGTCTCGGGGGCTGGCGAGACAGTCACCAACACGGTTTTCCTCAATGAAGCCGGTGAGGTTATTAGGACAACACGCGAGACGGCCGGGGGGCTGGCCAGTGGTCTCGTTGGAGCTACGGCCTTGATGATTATCTTTTGCCAGAGTTATCCGCGCTGGTGGTTCGACTTTTCTCGCGAGCTAACCCGCTTCGGGGCCAGAGTCGGTGCCTACATGACTCTGCTCACTGACCAATACCCGTCCACCGTCGAGGAGCAGTCTGTCCACCTGGAGATCGACTACCCTAACGTGGAAACTGATCTCAATCGATGGATGCCCCTGGTCAAGTGGCTGCTCGCGATACCACATTACATCGTCCTTGCCGTTCTCTCAGTAGCCGCTTTCTTTGCAGTGGTCTTCGCCTGGTTCGCCATCCTGGCGACCGGGCAATATCCGAGAGCCCTGTTCGATTTCGTCGTCGGGTTCTATCGCTGGTGTTTGCGGGTGGGCGCCTACACAACCCTGCTGGTGACCGACCAATACCCACCATTCAGCCTGAGCTAGCACATGTAGCTTAGCCATCAACAAACCAAAAATAATATTCAAACCCCAATCCGTTACGGATTGGGGTTTGTGTGATGCCAGGCCGCATTCAATCCGGGTTGATCTCTTGACTTTCAGGCAGTAGTATCGTCCGAGCATTAACTCAATCTCCCAGCGCCTATTTTGTAACGACCCTGGGAGCGATTGAAATCGCTATCACTGGATAATCTTTTCTTGCGGCCCACTAGCTCAACTAGAGGAGTGACTGACTCTTAACCAGAGGTAAGTTTGTTCTTCTTTTATATCGGTGACTACAGTGTCCGAGTTTCCACTCGAGGGGGATGATAATTTTACTGATTGTATTTGTGATTCATATATGCTACTATGCAGACGATATCAAACAAATCATCCCACACTGGCTCCAAAGAGCATTCCAATTAACAATGCCAAATCCTATTGGCATTGTTCAATTTTTTGATATCTATTATTCTAAATTGTAAAAGAACCTCGAAGAGGTGGATAGCATTCAAATGATAAAAACAAAAAATAAACCACTGATTAGTATCGTAACCTGCACCTTTAATAGTGAGAAATATCTTCCAAAAGCTTTGGAAAGTGTTCAGAACCAGACCTATAAGAACATAGAACATATCATTAATGATTCTTACTCAACTGATAAAACTTTGGAGATAATTACAGAATACATTAAGCAGAATAATAAAAAATACTCCATAAAACTTATCCAATCTCAACCTAAGGGTGTTGCAAAAGCCTTAAATGTTGCCACAGGAGAAGCAACGGGGGATATTATCCATTATCTTCATTCAGATGATTACTATTGTAAAAATGACTCTTTAGAA
Organism: Chloroflexota bacterium; assembly: GCA_030609055.1. GTDB lineage: Bacteria > Chloroflexota > Anaerolineae > Anaerolineales > UBA11858 > B10-G9. Next base: position 3,052 of record JAUWCZ010000022.1, read on the forward strand.
AAGTCAGCTTTATATTTTATTAAAGATCCAAATCTTGTTTGGCTCACTGGTAACTTCTTTGTGGCAATCAATGATATAGAGATTGTCATACCTATGGCTAAGCTCTTGAGATTATATCCAGAAAAAATTTTGTCTTGCATGAATTTCATCTCCCATGAAAATACCTTTATAAGGCGAGATGCTGTCCTGGTGTATGGAGGTTTTAATGAAGAAAAAAACTATGTTGTCGAATACAGCCTGTGGCTAAAATTGATCAGGGATCATAAACCATTAATTGTGGATGATGAATTTACTGTGTTTATTATTCATAAAGGAAGCACATCAACGGGCAGTATTATTAAATTTTTTAAAGCTATATTACGAGGTTTTAACACCCAAAGAAAAGAAAAAATCATACCGTTAATTGGTTATTACGAAGACTATGATTTATATCATCAATTTTTGAGAATCACAAAAAGAGCCGGGGGTTGAGGTGTAATGCGTTACACCACGCACTCGTAGCTCAATGGATAGAGCCCTTCGATACGCATTCGCAATGCTTATGCTGCTCAGGACAGGCGTCTGACTTCGAATCAGATGAGAAGGAGTTTTTCCTTTACAAAGGGGCCTATTATGTCCATTGATTCCTCTCGACGAGAATGATTTTGTCAATAATATCCATTGCTTCCATAAATTCCATCCCAACTGCACCCAAACTACAACAGAATATCAGACAACACGGGAAGGGCGACTCGATACAATAAAACCTCATGCTATACTCCATATCATGAGGTAGTCTTACAGACTTATTCGTTGGATGGCGATCTCTTGATTGTATTAATTACCATTTTTAACCTAACACAATAATTGTTTATCCCGCATGTGAAACATAATTAACGTTAGGCAATCATACGGAAAAAACAATATGTCTATAATAAGATTAGTAAGTATAGGAGTAAGAAATCCGAAAAGAGCATTATCAGTAATTAGTCACAAACTGTTCAGTGTTGTCGGTCATAATGAGTTTAGGCGATTTATTGTGCTTTCGAGATCGCGAGCTGGATCCAACTTGCTCATCTCGTTACTTAATTCACATCCAAATATTCATTTGGATCGGGAGATATTCAGCAAGTTGAACGGAAGAGACTATAAGAAAGTTCTTAAACGGGCATTCGGCAAACAACCCTTCTATGTGAAGGCCAAAGGATTCAAGATCTTCTATTACCATCCACTAGATGATAAATCTTGCGGTATTTGGGATAATCTAGCATCCTTAGATGACCTATACGTAATCCACCTAAAAAGAAGAAACATCTTGCACACTTTGGTTTCAAGAAAGTTTGCGGAAATTACAGACGTGTGGTCAGTTAGGTCTGATCTGCCTTCGAGTTCTTTTAAAAAGGAAGTATCTGTTAGCTTTACTATTGATGAACTAAACCAAGGTTTTAAGCAAACTAAAGAGTGGGAGGAAGCTGGCGATAATGCTTTTAGGAACCATCCTCTCCTGTCGATCGATTACGAAGAGTTAGTCAATCATCCCACAGCAGCATTCTTCAAGTTAAATGATTTTTTGGGGGTTCAACAGTTAAAACTACAAACAAAACTGAAAAAGCAGAATAACAGAACTTTAAGGGAGACTATAACAAATTACGATGAATTGAAATCAGCATTTACCGAAACAGAATGGGCACCGTTCTTCGAAGACTGAAATGCCTAACAAGGCGCTGCACCGGACGGTAATTCCACTCCGCTTCATTACCCCCGGTGAGCTTGGGCGTTATGTTGCCAATAACGTGATTATGAAAAACCTGTTATGACCTGGAAAAACCTACCAATCCCCGAAACTATAGTAATCCCACTCACAATTGGGATCATCATCGATGTTTTCTTCACTCAACCACTCTTCCCATCGAAGATCTTTTGGATTGTTCTGGCATTGATCCTTCTCATTCTTGGGCTTATCTTGATGATCTGGTCGGTTCGAGAGGCAGGTTTGCTTGATATGGTTTCCCCGGGCAAATTGATAACAAGCGGACCATATTCGATTAGCAGGAATCCGATGTATCTTTCTTGGATCTCCATCTACCTCTTAGTTTTCTTTCTCAATCGATCCCTTTGACTAATGCTGCTCTTCTTCATAGCAATATTGCTAACTCATTATTTGGTCATCTTACGGGAAGAAAGATCTCTTAGAGAGAAATTCGGAGATATCTTCGAAGAGTATTGTGAAAGAGTTCGCCGCTATATCTAGAAGCAGCATTGGGCGAAAGTTATATATTCAGCCAACATAACCCCCGCTGCACCTGACCGCCGGGCAAGTCCAGTCCCCGTTCTTAAATCCCCTTTATTGGTTTTGGTTATATAATCATTAAAAGCTGGCCCCGGCGCCAGGTGAGCTCATCCGTTAGGTGGCGCGATGCAATCTGTATTGGAGAATTCAGGAGGTTGTGTCACGGTTTTGCAAACATGTAGGGCACGAGATGATAGGGCGAGATGAACTGAAGTCGCTAGTAAATAGCTGGCCTGTCCACGGATGGCTGGGGCTCGGGTTGGTGGCAATCTTCTGGACAATGAACTGGTCATTGTCTGGTCTGCGCACACATTGGATTTTCTTCCCATTGTGGTTGGGGTATTGCTTTACGGTTGACGCCCTTGTTCTCCTTCGCAAAGGTGACTCCATGCTGACGCGTAGCCGTAGGGCGTATGTGGAGCTATTCTTGGTCTCTGTGCCGGTTTGGTGGCTCTTTGAACTTCTCAACTGGCGCACTCAGAATTGGTTCTATGAGGGTCGGCAGTTCTTTACTGATTTTCAATATGCTGTGCTGGCCTCAGTGAGCTTTTCGACGGTTATACCAGCAGTGTTTGGCACAGCAGAGCTGGTCAGTACCTTTAAGTGGCTTAAAGAGGTTCGGCCTGGATTGCGGATTGTCCCAACGCAGAGGAATTTACTAGGTTTTTTCGTTGCTGGTTGGTTGATGCTAACCTTGCTGTTTCTCTGGCCTCTTTATTTCTTTCCGTTTCTGTGGTTATCGGTCTATTTCATTCTGGAACCTCTGAACGTTTGGTTGGGGTATCGCTCTTTAGCACAGTATACAGCCGTAGGTGATTGGCGGCCTGTGTGGGCATTGTGGGTAAGTTGCATAATCTGTAGCTTCTTCTGGGAGATGTGGAATTTCTATTCCTATCCCAAATGGGTCTATCGAGTCCCCTTTGTTAACGTTCTACACATATTTGAGATGCCGCTGTTGGGTTATGGGGGTTACTTGCCGTTTTCCTTAGAATTGTATGCCATCTACCATTTGGTCATGGGTTTACTCAATAGAGAGGGAAAGCGAGGGTTTATTCAAATAATTAATGATCCAGTTAAAAGTAACATCTCAGACTCAGTCGGCGCCGTTTAACCCCCGCTCCCCTTCGACTGGGCTCAGGATCTGCGACACCTGACCCTTCGATTGCATTTATCCTGAGCGAACACCGAGCGTAGTCGAGGTGGGAGTCGAAGGGCTCAGGACGGGTGCCCTAAAGGATGCTTCGCAAAGCTCAACCGTTAGATGGCTATATTTCCATTTTGGGGTTGACAAATAAGAATTAAGTACTATAATATGTACATACTTTAGTAGCAAATTATGTAATAATAATTGTAAGAACTCTTATCAATTGAAAGTGGTGTGAAATGCTAAGAACAACTAATGTCTCTAATCTTCGTAATGATCTTTCAATGTATCTTAGTAATCTAGAAGATGGTCCCATATTAGTTCTCTCACATAGTCAACCAAAGGCAGTTCTGGTTGATCCCGAACTATTCGATGCTTTAGTCGAAAAAGTTGAAATGCTTGAAGATCTTGTTGACGGTCGTCGTGCATTAGCTGAATATCGTGATGACCCAGACAATGTAGTCAATGGAGAAGAGGTATTTGAACGCCTGGGTTATTAAGTATGCCTTATGAATTAAAGCTGCATCGTGATGTTGAAAAGCAGCTTCGTCGAATACCCAAAAAACAACAGGAGCGCTTGGTCAATACCATGCGCTCTTTGTGTGAAGATCCTCGACCACAGGGTTGTGAACATTTACAGAATGAGTTAAATAGGGTAAGAGTAGGAGAATACAGAATCGTTTACGGCGTATTTGATGATGAAGTAGTTATCGTAATATGCAAAGTAGGGCGAAGATCAGAGAAGACATATCGAAATTTGGAAATCTTGCTCGATAAAGCGTTAAGAGAATTGTTAAAAGATTAATATTGCCAGCTAACCACCGCTCCACCTGACCCTTCGATTGCGTTTATCCTGAGCGGAACAAAGTGGAGTCGAAGGGCTCAGAGCTACTCAGAGCGGGTGAGCTCATAGGCAAGCATAAGGAGCAATAAAGACTTTTATCGGAGAGTGCTCAGATAATCGATCCCAAGCAACTTTAGTTGGATCGATGGAGGGATTTGTGCAGCCGGAAAAATGGGAAAACTTGGAGGTTAATAAACGGAAAAAACAAGTTGGGGTTCGCCATGTGAAACACATCCTGGCTCAGATCCAGCAAATCCTGGGGGATCCCCTCGAAAAAAGCCGCCCCTTGAAGGAGCGTTTTATTGGCAACTGCCGCACCTTCTCTGTTCTGCTGACTTCCTATTTACGGTACCAGGGTATACCTGTCCGGCCACGATGCGGATTTGGCCGGTATTTTAAACCCGACTGGTTTGAAGATCACTGGGTGTGTGAGTACTGGAACCAAGAACAAGCACGCTGGATCCTGGTAGACGCCCAGCTGGACGAGTTTCAATGCCGGCTATTAAAGATTAGATTCGACCCCCTGGACGTACCCCGGGGTCAGTTCATCGTGGCCGGTAAAGCCTGGGATCGGTGCCGCAAGGGAGAGAGTGATCCAGAACGATTCGGAATCTTTGATATGCATGGCTTGTGGTTTATCCGCGGCAACCTGGTCCGGGACGTCGCAGCTCTAAATAAAGCTCCGCTCTTACCCTGGGATGGCTGGGGGTTGATAGATCGGGAGCAAGAAAGTCTGATAAAAGAGGAACTTGGATTATTAGATCAGCTCGCCCAACAGACTTTTGACGAAGTTGATTATCCAGAAATACGAGAAGCATATGAAACCAGGGGAGGGTTAGCTGTCCCACCCATTATCAAAAGCTACACCCAATCCGGGACTTTGGAGATTGAATTAGCAACTGAAAAAGTACTCAAGTAGAAGAAATTGATTAACAAGCATTTCTGATTTTATCTTTCACCAGTAGTGAATAAAGGACTCCTGATTATTTGGAGAGGTCGAGAAGAATGAAAATACTCTTGATAGAACCAGCGAAACCGCTCACAGCGATTGGGGGAGAAGATGTTTTTATATTTGAACCTCTGGCATTAGAATATTTAGCTGCCGGAGTGCTCGCTGAGCATGAAGTAATGATTCTTGATCTGCGCCTGGAGAAGGTTTTAAAATCCACCCTGGCAGATTATCAGCCGGATATTGTTGGCATAACAGCCTACACCATCCATGTCAATGTTGTTAAAAGCTTGTTCGAGGAAATCAAAAGTTGGAATAAAAACGTCCTTACAGTTGTTGGAGGGCACCATGCTACGGTAATTCCAGAGGATTTTAGATCTCCTTTTATTGATGTGATTGTCATCGGTGAAGGGGTTTTTGCATTCAAAGAAATAGTGGAAAGATACAGTAGAGGTGAGGCATTTCACGGCATACCGGGAGTCACCATCAAGGAGGGGAATAACCTTAGGGTATCAAATGGTCAGTCTATCACTGATCTCGATGCTCTACCCTTTCCTGCCCGCAGTCTAACCAAAGAATATCGATCAGCTTACTACTCAGAATGGATGAAACCATTAGCCTCAATCCGAACATCAAAGGGGTGTCCATATCGATGTAATTTCTGCGCCCTTTGGAAGGTGGCGGGGGGGCGATACTTCAAAAGAAATCCTGAGAAAATAGTCCAGGAATTGGCCGGGATTGAGGAAGAATATGTATTTTTTGCCGACGACGAATCACTGATCGATGGATCTAGAATGAGCAGGTTGGCTCAATTGATCAAAGAGGCAGGAATAACCAAACGCTATTTTCTCTACAGCAGGAGCGATACAATTACCAAAAATCCTGCTCTGCTAAGCAAATGGCGGGACATTGGGCTGGAGCGAGTATTTGTGGGAATAGAATTTCTTCGGGATGAAGATCTTAACTTTATTGGAAAGAAATCAACTTCAGAGGATAACGAGGGTGCAGTCCGTATTCTACATGATCTCGGTATCGATGTTTATGCATCATTTATACTGCGGCCAGAATTTACCAAGGAAGATTTTGCGGCGTTACGAAATTATTGTCGTCAATTGGATTTGAGTTACGCTTCTTTTGCCGTGCTGACACCCCTGCCCGGCACCGATTTGTATCACGAAGTAAAGGATCAACTCATAATTCACAATTATGACTATTTCGATTTCATTCACACTCTATTACCAACTACACTCCCGCTGAAAGAATTTTATGCTGAGTATCACGACCTTTACATAAAGGGTATTGCCCTGAATAAACAACTTGCTTTTCTGCAGAAGTTTCCCTTGAAGGAATTACCTCATTTGATGATCAAGGGCCGCCAATATTACAAACGGGTCAAAACAACTTATAAGGATTATGAGGAATAACTTGTCTGCACCAAGGTGTTGCGTAGGCAAAGAGGTTAAAGTTCAAATATCAAAAGAGCAGCTCAACAGCTCGATATTTGGGCTGCTTATATAATCTATAGGCACTCTAGGTAGGTATAAAATGAACGATTACATTCGATCTAATCCTAAAAGACGCAGGTGGGTTTATCCAACGGTCTACTTGTTATTTATAATAATCAATTTCCTGCCGCTTTATACACAGATGCCGTATGCACCCCAGGATACGCAAGATGTAATTATCAATCTACTGATGGTGTCGATAGAACCATACCAGCAGTTTGGACCGTTCTTCCATATCATGACGCTGCTTATCGTTGCGCTGATAGCTATATTCGAATATAAGCTGGGACGGATCCTGGCTGCTTACATGGGGTTGAACTTCATTATTATTGCTCTGACCCAATCCATTGGAGTAACAGCTAAGTATGGTTTTGTCATTCACACTGGCTCTCTGATTACATCCCTTCTGTTAGGTTTTGCTTGGATCATAGTTGCAGTTCGAGGAGATCTCGAGCCATCCTTTAAAGAGGTACCCTTGCTGAGGTACTTATTACTCCCTCTAGCCATTCTAGCCTTCTGGTCTCCCTTAAACGCAGAGGTGCAGCCCGACTTCAATCCAATCCTGCTGATAACCTCTCCAGACTATGGTCTCACTTTCTGCTTTACTACTCCTGTGTTCTTGTATCTTCTCATTTTGTTCTATCCAAAGGTTAATGATTTTGCATATAGGATAACTGCGTTCAATGGATTGCTTTATGGGATTTTCAACCTCACCCACTTCCTTAATCCTCAATTGAGATGGCTGGGCGTATTACATCTACCTCTTTTGATTCTCTCAATCTACGCCCTATTATTGCCCAAGTACAATAAACGGAAAGTCACCCAAGAGGGGTAATAAAATTCTTGGTAAAAATATGTACACCAACCCCCACTGTCCCATCCTGTATGAACAACCCTATCATGCATCTCAAGGTCGATAGGAAGAAGATCTCTTATTCGGATTTTGAAATTCCTCATTGGATAAAATGACTATGAATGAGATATCGCTCTACTTAGTTTCTTACATTCTTTTACTCTCCTTGGGCTTTATCATCTTTCGCTACCTTGTACGACGAGATTACCTGAGCCGGGGCAAGCTGTCGCCCGTGATTACATTCCTTCAAGCCCTGCTGTTTTTTGTGTATGGCGGTTTCCCATATTTGTATTTGGAAAATGATTGGCCCGCGATATATGGTCCCCGGTTTATTCATATCACGGGGGTTTTGTTTATCTACCTTGGATTGGGGGTTATCCTTTACGGGATGAGTCGAATAGGGGTACTGCGATCAATGGGCCGGGGATCACCCCATTTGGAGCAAACAGGTTTATACAGCCGGTCAAGAAATCCACAAGCTATTGCCTGTGGACTCTATGTGCTTGGTTTTTTAATCCTCTGGCCTTCCTGGTATGCCGCAGGCTGGGCTGTTTTATTCCTTCCTTTGATCCATCTGATGGTTCTGAGTGAAGAAGAGCACCTCCGGAGAATCCATGGGCAGGATTATCTGGATTATTGTGAAAAAGTTCCCCGCTACCTTGGTCCAAACTCGTTTTGCAGGAATTCTTTGGATTAAGATCCAGGTAGAGACAGTCATCGAAGACTTGAGCTGCCATCTCGGTTTGCTCTATGAATAATTTCTGCAACATGAGATCCAAAATGAGGTGGAGAGTTAGAACTTTACGAGTTATTTATGAGGTAAAAAATGAATGAAAATCACTTACAACCCTTACGGGGGGCTTTTAAGGTTGCTCAATGCGCACGGGAAAATGGTAACCACCCCTTCGGAGCAGTGTTGGTAGATCCGAAGGGTGAAATCCTGCTCAGAGCAGAAAATACAGTGGTCACTTCCAGGGACATCACTGCACATGCCGAGGTCAATCTGATCCGTCAGGCTACTGCAAAATATGATAGAGAGTTTTTGAAAAATTGTACAATTTACACCAGCACGGAACCCTGCCCCATGTGCGCCGGGGCAATCTTCTGGTCCAACATCAGAAGGGTGGTGTTTGGATTAAGCGAGGAAAGCTTATACGAATTTGCCGGGAAGGACTCCGACGAGGTCCATATTTTGCCCTGTCGGGAGGTTTTCGCCAAGGGAAAAAAGGTCATCGAAGTTGTTGGTCCGTTGCTAGAAGACGAAGCCCGGGAAGTACATCTGGGCTTCTGGGAATAGATGCCTAAAAGGGACTTCTAGCATAATGGCGCCCCTCTCTTCCTTATTCTCCTAAAATCCTTTACCCACCAGAAATCGGCATCATCAGGTGGACTTTATCATCCTCCGCTAAGACCTGATCCAGTTCTGCAATCCTGCCGTTAACTGCCAATAATAAATAATCAGGCTCGACCTCTAGATCCAGGTGATAAATCAAATCAACGATTGAAGCTCCTTCATCCAGGGAAACCTCCAGCCGGCGTTGATTGCCCTGGGGTGTTTTCTTCTGTAATATCGTTCCTAAAAAAACCGTTACTGTTAGCATGCAACAAGGCCCAATTTAAAGATCATCAAATATATGATCCATTTCATCTTCAAGTACGTCAAAGACTGCATTGTGGGGTGGTAGAGGTTCCTCCTTCATCCAGGCTGGTAACCGGTCATCTTCTTTAGTAAAGCCGGCTCTTTTGTTGAATTCCCGTTCCAGTTTTATGGTTTCTTTTCCTAAATTCCTCAAGGTATCCTCCCCAAATTCTCCCCCATAGCGGGCATTCAGCAGAGCAGTGATTGTCTCCGGGGCGGCTGCAAATCCAAAACTTGCAAAGGCACAGGCGCCCAAAGTATCATAGCCAGCCACATTGATTTGCGAATTCCGGGAGAGTTCCACTTGTCCTTCAGGATCCAGGTGATCAACCTTGGACCGGATGGTTAGGCCACTGGTGTGATCCGCGCCCTGGGGTGAGGTGGCATAGGTAACACCCGTGCCCTTGATAGCTCGAGGATCATAGGCTGACATGGCCTGTCCCTTTACTACCGGCACTCTATCAACACCCAGGTGTTTCCCGGTTGCTACCGCACCGTTTCCAAGAACTTTTCCTAATTCACTTCCAGTGCGGATCTCCTCCAGTAGAGCCAATGCAGACTGACCATCTCCAAATTCAAAGGCTCCCCCTTCCGCTGCTACACCCAGAGCAGCGCCAATCTCAATCGAATCTATACCCAGATCGTTCACCTGCCAGTTTAATTTGGCGATGACATCCAAATCAGAGATGCCGAGGTTCGATCCCATCAACGCGATCGTTTCATACTCAAGGGGAGAGACAATTACTTCTTTCCCATCCTGGCTAGCAAATATGTTCGAACAGCGAATGGTACACCCGGTCATGCAGGCATGGGTGGTTTTCGCCTTTCCTCCTCTCTCTACAAGCAGATCGCGCAAGAACTCACCGCTGATTTCATCCGCACCCTCAAATTCACCGCTGGAAAAATTACGGGTGGGGAGTCCGCCAAAGCCGTTAGATATCATGGCCATCCCCGCGGTGCCGTACTCGGCATAGGCAGTTATCTGGGGATGCTCCAGCAGAGCTTTGTTAAATTCTTTCTGAGCTTCCCGGAAAGTTTTCAGATCCACAATCGGCGGTGCTTCCCCCTCCGAGGCATCGATCACAATAGCTTTTAACCCTTTAGCACCCATTACTGCCCCGACACCACCCCGGGCACTGATGCGGGAGGGCACCAAGTCTTTATCGATATTCAGGATTCCGGCAGCGGTGAGTCTCATTTCCCCACCGGGTCCGATCAGTGCGATTGCTGGGTCTTCCCCGTACCCTTCAATCAGCCTGGAAGCGGTTTCATAGGCACCTTTACCCACCAGATCTCCCGCTGGTTTAAATGCAGCGCCCTGTTTGTTAATAACCAATACCCAGAATCCTTCATCCGTAGGGGAACCTTCAATAATCAGCACTTTGATCCCCAGCTGGGTGAGGTGGAAACCGGTCCGCCCGCCGGCGTTAGCTTCTTTAATACCTTTGGTCAGGGGTGATTTTGTGCCTACCGAAATACGGTCACAGCTCGATAGTCGGTGGCCAACCAGCAGCCCCGGGGCAAAGATCAACTTGTTTTCAGATCCGAGGGGATCACATTCCGGATTTACTTCATCCAGTAAAATCCGGGCAGTCAACCCCCGTCCACCCAGACCCTGCCAGGTTTCCGGAACATTTTCTATCTGTAAAGCTTGTTTCCTTACATTTATTCGCCAAACTTTCATAACTTATCCTTTCTTAGATCTTACTGATCGTGCCATCCCAGGTAACTAGATTAACCTGGATGATTTCGCCTTCCCCAAACCCATTAGGTAGTGACACAAATGGTCTCCGTGTTACACCGGATCCAGTCTCAAATTCCCCCAGTCAGACCTTCTTACATTCCCCCCGTTTGACCTGGTAGCGGTCAAAATCCTTGGCAACAAAGGTTTCAGGGAATATTGACCGGGCTTCTTCCAGGACCTGTTCTTCGCGGTAGCGGCGGGAAATATGGGTCAAAATAAGCGTTCCCACCCCAGCCTGAACCGCCAAATCCGCCGCCTGATGGGCTGTTAAATGTCCAAACTGCTCCGCCAGCTCCTTTTCCGTTTCCAGGTAAGTAGCTTCAATCACCAGGGCATCGGCGCCCCGAATTGTTTCCAGTAAATTATCCGTCCTTCCGGCATCTCCCACATGCACAAATTTAGTGCCCGGCTGCTCATCACCCAGAACCATCTCCGGATCGATCACCCGTCCATCCGGCAGCGTGACCGATTCCCCTCTTACCAGTTCACCACGCCAGGGTCCGGGAGGGATTTTTAACACTTGGGCTTTTTCGGGAAGAAAAGGCCGGCGGGATAACTCTTCAAAAACAAATCCATAACAATCCGGGGTTCGGTGAGATACCGGGAAGGCCGTAACGGTGAAATCCCTTTCTTCGAAAACAGGTCCCGGTTTTAAGTTCTGGAGGGTGATCTCTACCGGGGGGTACTTCCCCTTCAAAACCACGCCGAACAGTAAATCCCGAATGCGGTCCAGGGCAGATTTTCCACCCAGGATAAGGATTTTATCCATCGCTTCCCAGCGTACGAAGGTGGATATCAACCCACCCAGGCCAAGAATATGATCCAGGTGACCATGGGTGACCAGGATGCGATCCAGTCTCTTAAAGCCCAAGCCTGATTTGAGGATCTGACGCTGCGTACCTTCCCCGGCGTCTATCAAGAAGCGATATTCCCCGTGAAGCACCACCTGGGAAGTTAATCCCCGGTGCATAGAGGGCGCGGAGGCGGAGGTGCCTAAGAAGACAATCTCGAACAAGATTAATTCCTTCGATTCAATAATAACTACTTTCCTTATTTTACACCATCTCCAGCTGAGACTGGGGACTCCTCAAAGCGGTTGTCATCACGAGCGAGCCCTTCGCCAAGCTCCCTTCAACTTCGTTCAGGACAGGCAGGACAGGCTCCGCAAGTGTGGCAATCTCCCCCTACCTAACAGGAGATTGCTTCGGGTGTCATGCACCCTCGCAATGACAGAAATAAACCCAAACCACCTGTGCTATAATTCGGAAAGATTGGCAGGGTAACCCAAGATGGCAAAATCCTCCTCAAAATCGAAATCTAAAACCAAAAAAGCTCCCCAACCTCCTCAGGGTAATCTGGCACTAACCGGGTTGCTGCTGGTCGCCTTGGGGGTCATCACCGCCCTGGGTTTGTTTTCCAGCCAGAGCAGCTTGATCCTCTTCAGGGTCCAGACCCTGATCAGAAAAGGATTCGGCTGGGGAGGATACTTTCTCCCGTTAATCCTACTGGGGGCTGGTCTATTAATTCTCTTGCGAAAGATAGAGGGAGTACCTAAACCCTCGCCGGAACAAGGAGTAGGCATCGGGATACTTTTTCTGGCATTATTAACATCCCTGCATTATTTCACATTCCCGGTGGATTTTAGGGCTTCCCGGGAGATTGCCGCCGGGGGATTAGGTGGCGGCTACGTGGGTGCTTATATACTGGCGCCACTGCAGTCAACTTTCGCTACAGTCGGAACTGCCATTGCCCTTTTTGCCATCATCCTACTAAGCTTATCCCTGACCCTGGATATACCTATCCTGGCACTGTTCAAATGGGTTCCTGGTTTCGTGGAAAGTATAAAGAACCTGTTTCAAAAGTTATTTCCGAAACAAGAAGAAATTCCATCTTTCCCAGCTGCCCCTCCCCCAGCCCCCGTTGAAAAGCATCAGATTCGCGTAGATTCCAGTCCCGCCGCTGTTCCTTCGCTGTTTCCTGAAGATGAGCCGGCTCTAAACTGGGTGCTCCCTAATATTCCGGATATCCTTAATATCGGTCAGGACATTGAACCCAATGAAGAATTTGACCAGCATCGGGCAGCTATGATCGAGGAAACCTTGGAATCCTTTGGTGCCCCGGGGACTGTAGTAGAAATTAATCGCGGTCCCACCATCACTCAATTTGGAGTAGAACCGGATTTTATAGAGATCAGAGGTCAGAAACGCAGGGTAAGGGTCAACAAAATCACCAGCCTGGCGAATGACCTGGCATTGGCGCTGGCAGCCAAACGCATCCGCATGGAGGCACCAGTTCCAGGTAAGGGTTATATCGGTGTAGAAGTACCCAATGAAGAGATCTCCCTGGTGGCATTGCGAGATGCCATCCAGAGCCCCAGTTTCAAAAAACTCAAAACACCACTGAAGTTTGCCCTCGGCAGGGATGTATCCGGGGTAGCCTTTGCCGACGATTTGACTGACATGCCGCATCTGCTGATAGCCGGGACAACCGGCTCCGGGAAATCGGTTTGCGTTAATGCCCTGATATGCTGCTTTTTGCTCCACAACACACCTGATGATCTGCGGATGATCATGGTTGACCCCAAACGCGTGGAGCTCTCCGGGTATGACGGCATCCCCCACCTGCTGGCACCGGTTGTGGTGGACCTGGAGCGAGTGGTCGGCGTGTTACAGTGGGTCTCCCGTGAAATGGATCAGCGTTATCATATGTTCTCCGAGGCTGGCGCCCGACATATTAAAGACTATAACCAGCGAATGAAGAAAGGAGACGGCAGGACGCTGCCTTACCTGTTGGTGATCATTGATGAGCTGGCTGATTTGATGATGCTGGCACCCACTGAAACTGAAAAAGCCGTCACCCGCCTGGCTCAACTTGCGAGGGCAACCGGCATTCACCTGATTATATCCACCCAGCGACCCTCCACCAATGTGGTCACCGGGTTGATCAAAGCCAACTTCCCAGCCCGGATTGCCTTTGCCACCGCTTCCGGTGTGGACAGCCGGGTCATCCTCGACCAACCAGGCGCGGAAACCCTTCTAGGGAGGGGGGATATGCTCTTCCAAGCACCGGATGCTGCCGCTCCCATCCGCCTTCAGGGTGTCTTTGTATCAGATGTGGAAATTGACCGGCTGGTCCGCTACTGGCGTTTCCTGGCAGCCCAAATCAAGGCGCCAAGAACATCATTCCGGGGTGCCGGAGAACCAGACGCAAGGGTTCCCGCTATCCCGCTGAAACAGAAGGAAATGTGGGAAGATATGCAGGAAGAGCAAGAGCGGGATCCACTCTGGGACGAAGCTGTGCGTCTGGTCCGAGCGGAAGACCGGGCTTCGATCTCCATGTTGCAGCGTCGGCTGCGGATCGGGTACACCCGGGCAGCCCGATTGATTGATCATATGGCCGCGGAGAAGATTATCGGTCCCGCCCAAGACGGTCCCCAAGCCCGACAGGTACTCGATCACAATCCGGATGATCCAACAAGTAAAGAATAACCCTGAATATCCCTCTTGCTAAAACACACCTAACTTTAATCTCTTTTTTAATTGCCTTTTAACCCCTAATTCTGGAAATGTTATAATTGCCACGTGATGAAAAAACCTTTCAGGGCAATATTTCTTCTTATAATTCCCCTCCTGATCCTGCTGGCAGCGCTTCTTTACAGGATTCCTTTTGTGTTTGATCGTTTATCCTGGCGGGTGGAGGATCTTAAAACCCGGATCATCTATGCGTTTAATCCCCCGGATGAAGCTATATTTAAACCGGTCGGCGGTACACCGGCTCCAACACCGGTCTTCACAATTCCCCCGGAAAGCACAGAACCGGGTCCTGAGATCACACCGGAAACAACACTTGATTCAACCACTTCCAATCCGGTCTTTACGCCTACCCCTCTACCCGAACGGGTGATCCTGGACGGGGTGGTGTATGTTGATCAACACGAACGTTGGAACTACTGCGGTCCTGCCAACCTGGCCATGGCTCTTAATTATTGGGGCTGGCCTGGAGATCGGGATGACATCGCCCGGATTGTCAAACCGGGCATAAATGATCCCGATTTGAATTTCATCCAGCAGGGCCGGCTTGATAAAAATGTCATGCCCTCCGAGATGATTAACTTTGTGGCGGAACAGACCGACTTTAACGTTGTTGCCCGCTTTGGTGGGGACCTGGCCCTGCTGAAACACTTCATCGCTAATGGCTTTCCTGTCCTGGTTGAGAAGGGATATTACGAGGAAGATTACACCGGGAAAGTAGCCTGGATGGGTCATTATTTGTTCACAACCGGGTATGACGAGTCTACAGAAGAATTTGTAGTTCAGGATGCCTATCTCCTTCCGGGTAAAAATATGCGGGTAGACTATCAAACCTACCTGGAAGGTTGGCGTTCCTTTGATTATCTCTTTATGATTATTTATCCACCTGATCAGCAAGAGCGTGTTTTTGAGCTTCTGGGAGATTGGGGAGATCCGGCCTGGGCGTATACCCACGCGTTGGAGGTGGCAGAGGACGAAATCCAAACCCAGACGGGTGTAAACGCCTTCTTTGCCTGGTTTAACAAAGGAACCAGCCTGGTGAAGATGGAGCGCTTTTTGGAAGCAGCGGAAGCATATGACCAGGCCTTCCAGATCTATGAAGGTTTAGTGGATGATGATGCCCTCCGACCATACCGAATTACCTGGTACCAAACCTGGCCATATATGGCCTACTATTTCAGCGGGCGGTACCAGGATGTGATCAATTTGGCCAACTTCACGCTTGATACCATCGCCGAACCCACCCTGGAGGAAACATTATACTGGCGTGCATTAGCACATTATGCCCTGGGTAATAAAGCCCAGGCAAAATCTGACCTCTACCAATCTGTCTGGTTGAATCCTAATTTTGAAGCTGGTCTGATCCAGCTCAGTCAGCTGGATTTTGACTGAGGAATTGAATTAAGGCTCCCGGAGCTTTCTAAGCTCCGGGAGCCTCTAATGTAAAAATACTATGCCCAGAATCCTTCACTTTGCTGACGCCCACATCGACATCGCCAACTACGGCCGCCGAGATCCCGAAACTGGACTCCCTCTCCGGATCCTGGATTTTCTTGCATCTCTTGATGAAATCATCACTACCGCGATTGATGAGAAAGTGGATTGTGTGCTGTTTACAGGGGACGCATACAAAGACCGTAATCCTGCCCCGACATTCCAGCGGGAATGGGGCAACCGGATCATGCGCCTCTCCCAAGCGGGCATCCCGACCATACTTCTGGTTGGAAACCACGATATCTCCCCTTCAATCGGCAGAGCCCATGCGCTGACTGAATTTCAGACTCTGCAGGTTCCCCACGTGCTGATCGTTGACCAGCCCTGTTTCCTCACTAAGGAGGATCTTTCCAAACTCTGCCCGCAGGAAAAGACTCTCGATCTTCAACTGCTGGCTTTGCCCTGGCTCTCCCGGACCGGAATGGCGGCAGTCCTCGACATGCAAACCCGGGACCTGTCAATGATCCACGAAGAAATGGTAAAAAAACTCACTACCGATATTCAAACCTGGTTAGAGAACGCCGACCCGGAGGTTCCGACAGTTCTGTCCGCTCACGCTTCGGTTGAAGGAGGGGTATTCGGTAGTGAACGGTCCGTAAGCCTGGGAAGTGATCTCCTGCTTCCTGCAGCACTTACCCAGGATCCCCGATTGGATTACACCGCCCTGGGTCATATCCACAAATGTCAGAATCTGAATGAAGGAAATCATCCCCCGGTAGTTTATCCAGGATCAATTGAACGGGTAGATTTCGGTGAAGCTAAGGATGACAAATTCTTCCTGATAGCAAATGTGGAGCGGGGAAAAACATCTCTCGATTGGCGGCAGTTGAAGAATATCCGACCATTTGTAGATACATATTTGAAGCTGGAATCCAAGGATAACATCACAGGTCAGATCAAGAAGGCGCTACCTCCTGCCTCAAAGCTAAAAGATGCCCTGGTCCGATTAGTCCTGGAATACCCCCGGGCCTGGGATCCTCTAATTGACGAAAATGCTGTCCGGGAGCTGGTGAAAGACAGCTTTGAATTCCACTTTGTTAAGCAGCCTCAATCCGAGGTCAGGATCCGACTCCCAAAAGATCGGGCTATCGGCAGCCTTCCGCCGGAGGAACTGCTGGGCCAGTATTGGAAAGTCAGTCAAACACCCGAGGATGAAATCAAATCCCTCAACGAGTTAGCACAGGAAATTATTCACCCGGATCAGGAACTTGAGTGAGAAATGGTTCAGGTTTCCGTTCTGCTTCCTTGTTTTAACGCCGAAGCTACCATCCAAGAAGCATTGTCTTCTTTGTTAGCCCAAAGTTTTACTGATTTTGAAGTGCTTTGTGTGGATGATGGATCCACTGATAACACAGTCTCCATTCTGGAAGATTGGAGCCGGCGGGATCCGCGGTTTGTGGTGGTTAGACAAAACCATCGGGGTATCATCCAAACAGCGAACAGGGGATTGTCTCTCTGCAGAACACCGATCATCCTCAGAATGGATGCCGATGACCGCTGTCATCCGGATCGGATCAAACTACAAAAAGGGTATCTGGATGAGAATTCCGATATTGCAGTAGTGGGATCTCTGGTAGAAGGCTTTCCCGAAGGTCAGATTGGCGAAGGATTTGAACTCTATTACAAGTGGCTGAATTCCCTCATAAATCACGCTGATATTACCCGGGAAATCTTTGTGGAATCCCCCCTGGCAAATCCCAGCACAGCAATCCGAAAATCATGGATTTTGTCTGCAGGTGGATATCAGGACCACGGGTGGCCGGAAGACTATGATCTCTGGCTTCGATTGTATCTCGCCGGCGCTAAATTCGCCAAAATTCCCCGGGTGCTTCTGGCATGGCGGGAGCATCCGGGAAGGCTGACTCACCTGGATTCCAGGTATTCAGTGGAAAACTTTCTCCGAGCAAAAGCACATTATCTGGCAAAAGGACCTGCCAGAGACCGGGATGCGGTCTTGATCTGGGGAGCGGGAATGACCGGTCGTCGTCTGAGCAAACATCTCTCCCGGGAAGGTCTTCCCCTAACTGCCTTCATTGATGTCGACCCAAAAAAAATCGGGAGTACCCGCCGGGGAAAACCGATTATCTCCCAGGATGAGTTACCCTCCCTTTGGAAACAATACCACAATCCAATTTTACTGACTGCAGTCCGCGCCCGCAAAGCTCAACCCTTAATCCGGAAAAACTTGGGAGATTTAAATCTTATCGAAGGGCAGGATTGGTGGGCGGCAGCCTGAAGATCGTGTTTTAAAACTACCCCAGTAGGGGAAGGGTTAACCCAACCCCCGCTTCTATTTGGATAGAGTATACTATCGGTGAGGTCATAGAGAAAAGGAATCCATCTAAGATGAATATATTTCTTACCGGCGGTGCCGGGTATATCGGATCTATTGCAGCCAGAAAACTGCTTGAGTCAGGACATCAGGTGACAGTGTTTGATTCCCTGGTCACTGGTTACAAGGAAGCGATCCCGGAAGGTGCATCGTTCATCCAGGGAGATCTTGGAGATAAAAAAACCCTTCAGACTGCCTTAGGAGGAACCCAATTTGATGCGGTAATGCATTTTGCAGCCTTCATTGAAGCCGGGGAAAGCATGGTTAAACCCCAGAAATACTACCAGAACAAACTCATTAACTCCACCAATTTGATTGATTCGACACTAAAAGCAGGGATAAAACATTTTGTGCTTTCTTCCACTGCCGCGGTATACCAATCCAGTGATGAGCCATTATCTGAAGAATCCCCACTCGGTCCTGTAAATGTTTACGGACACACAAAATTAATGATCGAGCAGGTGCTGGAGTTTTACAAGGAAATACACGGTTTGCGGTACGCAGCGCTGCGGTATTTTAATGCCGCCGGCGCCCTGCCAGACCAGGGAGAAGCCCACCAACCCGAATCCCATTTGATTCCACTTGTTCTGCAGGTCCCGCTTGGAAAGCGGGAGAATATCAAAATCTTTGGAACGGATTACCCCACTCCGGATGGTACTTGCATCCGAGATTATATCCATATCTCCGATCTGGTATCAGCCCATCTGCTGGCCCTGAATGCCCTTGATGATCATGACAAGCTGATTTATAACCTTGGCAACGGGAAAGGTTATTCAGTCCGGGAAGTGATAAACACCGCCCGGGAAGTTACCGGTCACCCGATTCCGGCGATAGAAACAGAACGCCGGTCAGGAGATTCCCCCCACCTGGTAGCTTCTTCGGACAAAATCAGAACTGAGCTGGGCTGGGAACCAGATATCCCGGAAATAATAGACATCATCCAGAGCGCCTGGTCCTGGCACCAGTCACATCCGGATGGATACAAATCCTGAACATCAATCCGATTGTTGAAATTAACGAACATATTTCAACTGCAGCGGTTTGATAAGCTGGATATTTTTTACCTTCTAAACCAGATCGAATAGACCCCCAAGCCAATCCCTCCCAACAGCAGGATAATTCCGATCACCCCCAGCAGAGGTGTGTTTCCTGTGCTCTCCGGGAGCGGGGCGGATTCTTCTATAACCACAGATCCCGCCTGGGCACCAAATGTGAGATAGGTGATGTCCCCGGCCAGTAACTGAAGACCTGTATTTAATGACGTGGTGGGATTATAGCCTTCCGGTATGGCGACACTGACATTATAATCTCCCTCATTTAGCCCTTCTGTACAGAAATAATCATCCGTCAGAGAGTTGGGATTGTGTTCCAGTGTGTCTTCCGTGATTGAAACCGAGCCATCCCGGTTGCTAATATTTATTGCTCCACCCGGCAAACTCGCTTCTTCTTCCTGGCGCATGGCATCACCATTGAGATCCACAAACAAGATCACACATAAAGTCCCTAAACCGGGTACCGGTGTATTAGTTGGTTCAGAAGGTCCCTGAGTGATGATGGGAGCCGCAGTCGGCTGCGCCCCTGCAGGACCGCCCAGTCCTAAAAACAAACGTTGACCTGGAAAAACTATATCTTCCACACCCAGAAGGTTAAGATCCCGCAGATCGGCTAAATTAAGTCCTGACACTGCGGCGATGCGCCACAGAGTGTCCCCCTCCTGTACAATGTAAATAATCCTGCCATCAGACCCCGGGGTGGGTGTCGGGAAATTGGTCAGTTGGAGGTGAGGTGCAGCCTGAACCTGTGATTGGGTGGAAAGGGCTGCAATTATCAATCCCATCAGGATCAGACCAACCAGGATTTGGATCCAGGAGGATTTTTTCATGATCTAGATTATACTCTAAGTATAATTGCGGGTACAGCCAGCCTGATCCGGGCGGGCGCTCACAGTGTAGTAAAAATTGAATAATTAGAAATCAGGGAAGCATGTGTTATGACCACTTACGAAGCAGTAATCGGATTGGAAATCCATATCCAGCTTAATACTGAAAGCAAAATTTTCTGTGCCTGTAAAGCAGATTCCTGGGGAGATCCACCCAATACCAATATCTGCCCGGTCTGCACCGGTCAACCCGGAGTATTGCCGGTCCCCAACCAGGCTGTAATTGAAAAAGGTATCCTGCTGGCGGCTGCCTTAAAGGCAGAAATTCAGCCAGTTTCATTTTTCGACCGAAAGAATTATTTTTATCCCGACCTGCCAAAAGGTTACCAAATTTCCCAGTATGACCTGGCACTTGGTAATGGCGGCTACATGGAGCTGCCGCTGGATGACGGCTCCATCAGGCGGGTAAAAATTGAGAAACTGCATATTGAAGAAGATGCGGGAAAGACCATCCATAAACCCAACCGGCGATTGCTGGACTTCAACCGCTGTGGCGTTCCCCTGGTAGAAATGGTCACAGAACCCGACCTGCGTTCAGCTGATGAAGCCGCTGACTTTATCCGCCGACTGAGGCAGTTATTCCGCTGGATTGGGGTTTCTGAGGCGGATATGGAAAAAGGGCAGATGCGTTTTGATGCCAACGTTTCTATCCGGGAAAAAGGATCTGAGGTTTTAAATCCTAAAACCGAAATTAAGAATATGAATTCGATTGAGCATGGCCGGGAAGCAATTAAGGCTGAAATCAAACGTCAGATCAAAGAAGTGGAAGCCGGTGGGAAAATTGAATCCTGGACACTGGACTGGAATGAAGATACCCAGACTCTTTCAAAAATGCGTTCCAAAGAAACCGAAGCTGATTACCGGTACTTCAAGGAACCGGATCTACTACCTATTAACCTAAGTGATGAATATATTCAAGAAGTAATAAATAAACTTCCTGAGCTGCCACTCGAGCGCGAATCCCAGTTTATCAATGAATACAAGCTGCCGGCCCGGGAAGCAAAAGTACTCACCAGTGAACGGTATTTGGCGGATTACTTTGAAGGTATCCTGGAAAGTTATCCCGGAGAGCCTAAGAAGGCTGCTAATTCCCTGATCAACGATGTGCTGGGTTTGATGAATGAGCTGAATTTATCCGCAGATGAGTTATTCCTCACTCCGGAGCGCCTGGGAAATATCCTACTGCTAGTTGACGAAGGTACGATCAATACCAGTACTGGAAAAATGCTGATCAGGAAAACACAGCAACTTAAAAAAGAACCGGGCAGCATCGTTGAAGAAGAGGGATTGGCGCAGGTTACGGACAGCGCTGCCATTGAACGCATCTGCCAGGAAGTAATCGAAGAAAACCCAGCTCAGGTGGAGCAGTACCGTTCTGGGAAAGAAGGTGTCGTTGGCTGGCTCATCGGTCAGGTGATGGCTAAATCAGGTGGGAAAGCGAATCCCGAGGTTGTGCGCGAAACCCTCGAAAAATTACTGAAATAGATCAGAAATTAATCTAACGGGCTCCCCCTCGGCGGATGGATGAGAGAGTTGAGGAATTATCAATGTCATATAATCCCTTGGTGATTTTATATCTCACAATGCTGCTCTTGCAGACCATTCACATCTTTGAGGAAATTGGTTTTAAAGCATACGAAGTGGTTGGATCTCTAAAAAAGTATTTGGTTGTTGCTTCTTTTCTCGTCATTATTAACTACCTCCCGTTGTTCCTTATCCTGCAAGGGTTCACAATTGGATATTACTTGGGATTCCTTAGTTCACTGCTTGCAGTAGGAAATGGCATCATTCACGTAATTGGTTATCTAAGAACTAAATCCTTCAGAGGTACTGTTGGAGCCGGTATATTCAGTGGGATCCCCCTGGGTATTATCGGATTATTGGTATTAATTCGGCTATTTGAATTTATATGATTAGAGATATCCTGGATTAACCTCCCTGTATTCAAAATAACAAGAAAACCCCCGGGTTCAGTTCAGTTCCACCGGGGGTTTTTGTTTGTGAATAAATGATGATTCTTATTCCAGGATTTGATGAGACATCATGGTTAGCTCCACGCGTTTAGTCCATCCCAGGCTTTCCCAGAACTTGACTCCTGCAACATTGTCTTCAAACACAAACAGGTGGCATTTTTGAATACCAATCCGGGTTAGGGCAAACATACAGCGGCTGACCAGCGATTGACCCAATCCTTGCCGGCGGAAATCCGGATGGATCATTAAATGATGAATATAACCCCGCCTGCCGTCATGCCCACAGAGCGCGGTTCCAACCAACTGACCTTCTTTCCAGGCTGTGAAGCTCATTCCCGGATTTCTTTCCAGAAAGATCTTGATACCATGGTGTGAATCAGCCTTGCTTAACCCTAAATTCTTACTTTTTTTCCAAAGACTATAGATGGTATCATAATCGTCAATACTCATTTCGTGGATGCTGATCGTCATCTCATCTCCTTCTTCCCGGAGGAAAACCGCTGGTTTTTGAAATCCTGTCAGCGATTAATATTCATAAAATCCCCGCCCTGTTTTGCGTCCCAGATGTCCTGCCGCAACCATTTTTCGAAGCAAATAGGCCGGGCGGTATTTATCATCACCCAGATCGGCCTGCAGAACCTCCATTACTGAAAGCACAACATCCAGACCAATCAAATCTGCCAATGCAAGGGGACCCAGGGGGTGGTTCATGCCTAACTTCATTACCTCATCAATTGCTTCCCTGGTACCAACACCTTCCTGGAGAGCAAAGACAGCTTCATTCAGCATGGGGCACAATATCCGGTTGGATATAAATCCCGGGGAATCCTTGGCTTCCACTGGCACCTTGCCCATTCTCTCTGCCACCTTAACCACCACCGCTGTGGTTTCGTCCGAGGTATCCAGACCGCGGATGATTTCCACCAGCTTCATAAGCGGGACGGGATTCATAAAATGCATGCCAATAACTTTTTCAGGTCGGTTGGTAGCAGCCGCAAGCTGTGTCAGGCTAATAGAGGAGGTATTGGAAGCCAGGATAGTTTCTGGAGAGGCTTTTTCATCCAATTCCTGGAATATTTTCCGCTTGAGATCAAAATTCTCAGTGGCCGCTTCGATCACCAGGTCAGCCCCTTTAATTCCACCAAGATTGGTTGTGGTCTTGATCTGCAGGGCATTATCTTTGCCCTCAGCGGTAATTTTCTCTTTTTGAAATAACTTCTCAACAGATTTGGATATGACAGCTTTCGCCCTCTCCAATGGCTCCTGATCTACGTCCATCATCGTAACCTGGAAACCCGAAACAGCTGCAGTTTGGGATATGCCATTCCCCATTGTCCCTGCTCCAACAACAAAGATCTTTTCTAACGCCATATAGTTTCTCCTTAAGATCAAATTAGTTCTATTGCCAACGCAACCGCTTCCGCACCGCCCAGACAAAGGGAAGCTATCCCGCGGGATAAACCCCGATCCTGCAGGGCATATATAAGGGTTGTCAGTACTCTGGCCCCACTGGCTCCAATCGGATGCCCAAGCGCAATCGCTCCGCCGTGAACGTTAACATTTTCCCAGTCCCAACCCAGATCTGCCATGGCTTTCCCGTCTGCCAGCACCTGGGCTGCAAAGGCTTCATTTAGCTCAATCAAGTCCACCTGATCCAATTTCCAGCCAATTTTTTCCAGCAAAAGAGGCAGAGCAACTGCCGGCGCATAAAACAAGTATTTCGGCTCTACAGCAGCGGAAGCATAATCTACGATTCTGGCCAGTGGTTTGATACCTAACTCATTAGCTTTCGCTTCACTGGCAACCACCAGAGCGGAAGCACCGTCGTTTAATCCTGGGGCGTTTCCGGCAGTAACTTTCCCTTCCTTGACAAATGCGGGTCTTAATTTGGATAAGGCTTCAAGGGTGGTATCCCGCCTGGGAGTTTCGTCAGTATCAAAAATTGAAACTGCTCCCTTTTTGCCTTTGACCTCAATCGGAACAATTTCAGCCTTAAACTTGCCCTGATCTATCGCTTGAATGGATTTTTGATGGCTTTCATAAGCAAACTGATCCATCTCTTCCCGGGAGATGTCATATTCCTTGGCGATAAATTCGGCTGCATTGCCCATGCCCCAATCCTCGAATGGGTCCCATAATCCATCATGCAGCAGGGCATCCTTTAATTCAGTATGGCCAAACCGCAGCTCACCAGATCGGGCATGCAACAGATACGGAGCCCGGCTCATGGACTCCATTCCACCAGAAACAAACAGATCCGCATCCCCGGCTCGGATACTGCTAGCTGCCAGCATGACAGCCTTTAATCCGGATCCGCAGACTTTATTTAATGTGAAGGCGCCGACCGATACTGGTAGCCCGGAATTTATAGCAGCTTGGCGGGCAGGATTCTGGCCTAATCCGGCAGAGACAACATTACCCATGATCACTTCATGGATTTCCGCAGGATCGGAGATGCCGGTCCGTTGGACGGCTTCTTTTACTACCAGCGCTCCCAGCTGGGGAGCCGTAAAACCGCTCAATGAACCCTGAAAGCTTCCTGATGGGGTGCGGACTGCACTGAGGATTACCGGAGAATGCGATGTCATTGGGTATTAACCTCCTCAAAGGTACTTAATAGAAATTTGAAAACGAATAAAATCCCCTCCCACCCGTGAAATCAATCGATTGTGCTAGTCTTTCCAGGAAGATAGAATCTTCTCATAAGAGTCTTCCAGTGTTTCCGGGATCACCCGGACACCACCTACCGTTGTCATGTAATTAGTATCCCCCTGCCAGCGGGGTACAACATGCCAGTGTAAGTGTTTGGGAATCCCCGCTCCGGCAGCTATCCCGATGTTTAATCCCACGTTAAATCCTTGCGGCTGGTAGACAGCTTGCAGGGAATCCCCGGCTTTTTTGATCAACTCCATCATTTCCGCCCTTGTTTCCTGGTCCAAATCGGATAGTTTTTCCCTATGAACAACCGGCAGGATCATTAAGTGACCGGTAGTATAGGGATAACGGTTCATCATCACAAAGGTTTTGTCCCCGCGTAATATGATCAGGTTTTCCACATCATCTGTGCCTGAATATGCTTCGCAAAAGGGACATTTATCCTGATGGGATTCTTTTTCTATGTACTTCATACGCCAGGGAGACCAGATATGTGACATTACAATTTTGGTGGGTTGTCTAATAGTAACAATTGAATTATATTTTAACAGAATTCCTCCCCAATGAGGTCTTGACAAACTAGAACATATGTTCTATACTGAGGATCCTATACATTCTTCAAGACTTTTTCCATTAAAGGGAGGTATACCATGTCTGCCAACAGTATTTCTTTTATTCCGGAACGGATCCAGGTCAAACGCGGGGTGGTTTTTGGTTTGTTAATCATCACTGCCCTGGTTGCCTTTGAGATCTTCAATTACAGCACCACCGATTTTGCTCTGACCGATCTGCTGGGAGAGCTGCGGTTCTGGGGTGTGCGCTGGGCCACCATCCTGGCGATCGCCTTCTGTGGGATTGACTTTGCCGGGATTGCCCGGTTATTCACCCCC
>JAUWCZ010000029.1 GCA_030609055.1 Chloroflexota bacterium
CCCTCGGCGTCTTCCTCAGTGTCTTCCTCGGCATTCTCCTCAGTGTCTCCCTCGGCTTCGTCCTCCGTGTCTTCCTCGGCTTTGTCCTCACTGTCTCCCTCGGCGTCTTCCTCAGTGTCTTCCTTGGCTTCTTCCTCGGTGTCTTCCTCGGCGTCTTCCTCAGTGTCTTCCTCGGCTTCTTCCTCGGTGTCTTCCTCGGTTTCTCCCTCGGTGTCTTCCTCGACTTCTTCCTCGGTGTCTTCCTCGGCTTCTTCCTCAGTGCCTTCCTCGGCTTCTTCCTCGGTATCCTCCTCAACGAAGTCTTCGCCGGATAATACTTCCTCTAAAGAACCATCTTCCTTCAGTTCTTCTTGAATCTGTTCAAAATCAATCGCAGCAAATTCCGCGGAGTCCACTTTTTCCAGGCTTAAACCAATTCTGTGGCGTTCCATATCCAGACTAATCACTCGTAAGGCGAGAGTTTCCCCTACTTTCACAACTTCAGAAGGATGACCAACGCGATCCATACTGAGTTCAGAAATATGGATTAACCCTTCCAGATCTGTATTTTCAATTCGGGCGAAGGCTCCAAAATCTGTTAGATTGGTGATCGTTCCCTGGATTAACTGCCCTTCCTGGATTTCTTCAGCTTTTTCGATCCAGGGGTTATCCAGCAACCTTCGCATGGATAATCCAATGCGGCGTTTTTCCTCATCGATACTGATGACCTCTACCTCTAATTCTTGGCCGACTTTCACCAGATCACTGGGATGATCAACATGGTCCCAAGAAAGCTCGGAAAGATGAACCAATCCGTCAACTCCCTGGATATTGACAAAGGCTCCGAAGTCCGCCAGGCTGCTAACATATCCAGTCACCCGATCTCCGACTGCCAGATTATCAAGCAACTGATCTTTTATCGCTTCCCTAGTTTCTCCAATTGCATCCCGTTCAGATAGAATCAAGCGCTGCCTTGATCGGTCTACTTCAATGACTTTCAGGGTGATTTCCTTGCCAATGGCTTCACTCCAGCGGTCTTCAGGGGATCCGCTTTCACCCTCACGGAAAACACTCACTAATGAGCCGGGGACAAACCCGCGTAGCTGACCAACCGGAACCAGCAGACCACCCTTATTGTATCCTTCAACAATAGTTGTAATCGCCTCCCCGGTTTCCAGGCTCGTTTCTACCTTTTCCCAGTCCTGTTCTTCCTGAGCACGGGTAAAAGAAAGCACGACATGTCCGTTAATATCTTCCGGTTCAAGGACATAAACAAGGATTTCTTCTCCTACCGTAAAGGTTTCCAGGGTTTGGGGGTTGATTTGCTCCAATTCCCGTCCTGCGATCAATCCATCTGCTTTCGATTGGACATCTATCAGGATTTCATTTGATGTTATGGCTGTAATCACCCCTTTTCGAATATCTCCCCGTTCAGGGATATTCCCAAGGCCTAAACCTTCCTGGGCTAACAGCGATTCCATATCCATTAATTCTGTTGGCGGGGGATTCTTACGATTTGATTCTCCCCCATTTTGGGACTTCATCTCATCCATATAATGGCACACTCCGTTTTAGAATGGACACCATTATACAGTGCAAGTATCAACTTGGCAACCTTTGTGGTAAGATAGACGCTGAGAAAAAACATTCCTATTTTTTATGATATTTTTGATGCTTATTCGTTTGTTAAGGCAATATATGCCTTAATAAAGGAAGTAAATGACGGCGATCTACCCCTTTACAGCAGTTGTAGGTCAGGAACGCATGAAACGTGCCCTGGTACTTAACGCTGTCAATACAAGAATTGGCGGTGTACTGATCCGTGGGGAACGGGGAACTGCAAAATCCACCGCCGCCCGGGCTCTGGCGGCATTGCTGCCGACAGTAGAAACCTTTTCTGACTGCCGTTTCGGTTGTGATCCAAACCGGCTATCCACTTGGTGTACAGAATGCCGGGAAAGGTCAAAAAATGGAGACCACCGTAAAGTGGAAATGCTGCCGACCCCCTTTATCAATTTACCGGTTTCAGCGACTGAGGACCGCGTAGTCGGCACTCTGGATATAGAAAAAGCCATTCAGAAAGGTGAACGCCATTTTGAGCCTGGCGTGCTGGCAGATGCTAACCGGGGGCTCCTCTATATTGATGAAGTAAACCTACTGGATGATCATGTCGTGGACGTGCTGCTCGATTCTGCCGCCATGGGTATGAATATCGTGGAAAGGGAAGGGATTTCTTTCAGTCATCCTGCACGATTCATTCTGGTTGGCACCATGAATCCAGAAGAGGGCGACCTGCGGCCCCAACTGACGGACCGTTTTGCACTTTCAGTAGACATCCGCGGAATTCGGGAAACACGGGAACGTGTCCTGATTATGGAACACCACCTGGCTTATGAAGAGGACCCAGAGGCTTTTCGGGAACTGTGGCTTCCCAAGGAACAAGAATTATCCAATCAGATCACGCAGGCTAGGAAAATCCTTCCAGAGGTCCAGTATTCCTCCAAGAATCTGGTTGATATTGCCAATCTGAGCGTCTCACTCCAGGTGGATGGGCACCGCTCTGATCTTGTTATTCTTAAAACTGCCCGGGCGCATGCTGCTTTTGAGGGCAGAACAGCAATCACGGGCAGGGACATCGGTTTGGCGGCAGAACTCGCATATCCTCACCGCTTAAAACGGGGGCCTTTCCAGCAATCAGAGATCTCTGCGGAAGAATTGACGGAAAAGATTGACCAGCTCAAGGGGGCAGCCGCAGAGGCTGAAGGGGAGGGCGGAGATCAAGGAGAGAAATCTGGGGGAGAAACGACGGGGGAAAACGGAGATAAAAAAAAACGCTAGTCAGCTCGGTTATTGATGCACAACAGACCGAAATCCCTGCTGATGCCGGAACAGGAGATGTTTTTGATCACGGCAATGCTGCCTGGTGGGAAGGCGGCAATCCAGTAAAAATCGGCGATACTATTGATCCAGACATAATTGATTCCCCACTCGACCGGATAAACCGGCGCTCCAGTGGGCGGCGGTCCCAAGCGCGTTCAGAAACTAAACGGGGAAGGTACATCCAGGCTCGACCAGCCCGGGGAGAGACTTCAGATATTGCCTTCGACGCTACGATCCGGGCTGCGGCACCGTTCCAGAAATCGCGGCGGTCAGCTGAAGACAAATTGGCTTTTTCTATTCGGAAACATGATCTACAGCGAAAAGTCCGGGTTAAACAAACAGCTAATTTAATTCTCTTTGTAGTGGATGCCTCCTGGTCAATGGCCGTTGCTGAACGGATGAGTGCGGCTAAAGGCGCTGTACTTTCTCTGTTAACAGACGCCTACCAGCGCCGCGATCGGGTTGGCATGGTGGTTTTTCAGAAGGACCGTGCACAGCTGGTTCTACCTCCAACAAACTCTATTGAGCTGGCTCGCCGCTGCCTGTCGGATATTCCCATTGGGGGAAAAACACCGCTTTCTGCCGGACTGAACATGGCCTTAGAGGTAATTAAAAGGGAGGAACTCACCCATCCGGATGTCCTCCCCCTGCTGATCCTTCTCACTGACGGGGTTGGAAACGTTTCCATTTCCAACATGCCTCCTCAGGATGAAGCTTACAAAATTGCCGAAAAAATTGCTGAGGAAGAAATCCAAAGTGTGGTCATCAATATGGAACACCGGGAATTTGACAAAGGTCTGGCGAGTGAAATTGCAGACCATTTAAAAGCATCCTATTACTGTCTTTCTGACTTGCAGGCAGAAAAGCTTCTCCAAACCGTGAAGCAAGAAATCGGGTTCTAAAAAGAGTATTCACCTATCCAGTCAAAGGGGGATTCAATCACAATCTGTTATCATTGGTAACATGATTCCCATCTCGTTGTCCATGAGGGGGTTTTTATCTTACAAGAACCCAGTGGAGATTGATTTCACCAGCTTTGAATTAGCTTGCATATCCGGCGAAAACGGGGCAGGGAAATCCTCCATTCTGGATGCTATAACCTGGGCTTTGTTTGGCAGAGCCAGAAAACATGATGAATCTGTAATCAATCTGGAATCCCAGCGAGCAGAAGTGAAGTTCCTCTTCATCTATGAGGGGAATACATACCGGATCATCCGCTCCAATCCCAGGGGGGAAACCAAACTGGTTGAATTTCACATCCAGCAGGATGAGGGAAATGACCCAGGTGGACCACTCTGGAAACCATTAACCGAACGTACCTTAAGGGAAACAGATCAAAAAATAGTAGATATTTTACGCCTGGATTATGAGTCATTTATCAATGCATCTTTTCTGCTCCAAGGGGAAGCAGATCAATTTACACAGCAAAACCCATCCACCAGAAAACGGATTCTCTCTCAGATCCTGGGATTGGAAGTCTGGGAAAAGTACCGTAAACGCTCAGTCCGGAAGCGAAAAACTGCCGAATCTGAAATAGATACCCTGGATGGCCGGATCGCGGAAATCCTCAGCGAATTAGAAGAAGAGCAGGAGCGGAATGCCAGATTGCTGTCTCTGGAAAAGGAGTTAACCCAGGCCCATGAAGCATGGATGAATGGAGAAACCCAGTTAGCAGATATTCAGTCAATTCATGCTTCGTTAAATGATCAAGCCAGGCTGTTAAATACTCTTTCTAACCAGATAGATAAAGCAGGGATAATGGTTGCTCAAACGCAGGAAAAGCTCGCCCTTCGGGAGAAAGAGAGAGAGGGTTTCCAGGAAATCTTGTCTCAATCATCCAGCATCAACCAGGAATATTCTGACTGGAAAAAAGCTCAAAAAGCGTTATCGGACTGGGAAAAAACCGCAGAAAAATTCAGGGAGCAGGAAATCAGGAGACAGGAACCCCTGCTCCAGATTACGGCAGAAAACGCCCGTCTTAAGCAAGAACAAGAGTTCCTGGAAGATAGTCACCAGGAGCTGCTTGGAACATTAGAGGAACTATCACCTCTTTCGAATGAATTAGTTGAACTGAAAGAAAAAATCAAACGAACAGAAATTGATATAGGAATCCGGGATCAAAAGAAAATTGAATTAGAACATGCTCGCCAACAACAGGCAGAGGCAAAAGCTGAAAATCCCCGCTTGTACGAGGAAATGAAAGAGCTGGAAAATCGTATTAATGAGCTGAAAGAAACTGCTGGATCGCTCTGCCCTTTGTGTGGCCAAGAGCTCTCGCCTGAGGACAGAAAATCACTAATCCTTACCCTCGAAGCTGAAGGAAAAGAATTTGGAGATCGCTACCGGGATAATAAAGCCCTGCTTGCGGAAGCTGATCAGGTGGTAAAGGATCTTCAGCTGCAAATTACTGAATATAGCCTGGCAGAAAACAAGCTCCGTAATCTGAATCAGCACTCGGACAGGGTCGAAAATCGGATTGCCCATGTTAATAATCAAAAACAGTCCTGGGAGTCAAATAACAGTAAAACGCTAGAGGATATTAAACAAATATTGGAGAATGGGGCTTATGCGGCTAAAGCCCGGAAATTTCTCTCCGAAATCAACGGCGAACTGAAAGAAATCGGTTATGACGCGGCTGAACATGATCAAGTGCGTAAACTTGTAAATCAAGGAACGGTGATCCAGGATAGAAAAGGAGCACTGGATAGCGCAAAGGCAGCTTTAAAACCTCTCGAGAGAGAAATTAAAGAATTAACTGCGCTATTGATTTCAGAACAAAAAGATCTTAAGAAACAAGCTGCCGACCTTACACGCAGCCGACAGGAGTTGGAAGCCGCGATGGATCAAGCCCCTGATACTCGGCAGTCGGAAAAAACTCTGCTGGAACTAAAAGAGAAGGAGAATATTCTCCAACGGGAAGTTGGCGCAGCACAGCAAAAGGTATCTGTGCTTGAGAATCAAAAACTGCGGAAATACGAACTGGAACAGAAACGTCAGGAAATATCTAACCGGGTGAAACAATTTAAACAATTGGAAGCCGCTTTTGGTAAAGATGGCGTTCCAGCTTTATTGATTGAACAGGCACTTCCAAACATCGAAGCCAAAGCGAACCAAATCCTGGAGCGGTTGAGTAGTGGAACTATGTCTATCCGGTTTCTCACTCAAAGATCGTACAAGGATCTCAACCGGGAAGATCTGATGGAAACCCTTGATATCCAGATCCGGGATCAGGCCGGGGTCAGGGATTATGAGATGTATTCCGGGGGAGAATCCTTCCGAATAAATTTTGCTATCCGGCTGGCATTGTCACACGTACTAGCCCAGCGAGCAGGTGCCAAGCTTCAAACGCTGGTTATTGATGAAGGATTCGGCAGTCAGGATTCGCTTGGCAGGCAGCGTCTTATTGAAGCAATCAACTTGATCAAGGGTGACTTTAAGAAGATTCTGGTCATCAGCCACATTGAACAAATTAAAGAAGCGTTTTCTACTCAATTATTGGTAGAAAAAACACCCCAGGGTTCCCAAGTGACTTTGGTATAATTTTCCATTGACACCGACTCTATATTATGCCGGCATTTTCCCTCTCAACGGGAGGTTGTAATCCCGGTTTTTAGAATAACTGGTGATTTCACTTCTAAGGAGTATGGAATGGATGAATTGAAATATATAACAGAAGAGACTTTTGAATCGGATGTTTTGCAATCAGAGGTACCAGTCCTGGTGGATTTCACAGCAGTTTGGTGTGGTCCTTGCAAGATGCTTTCCCCGCTGGTTGCAGAGTTAGCTCAGGAATGGGAGGGAAAAGCAAAGGTCTATAAAATGGATGTTGACACCAATCAGGATACACCGATAAAATACGGCGTGATGGGTGTGCCGTCATTAATTTTATTTAAGAGCGGTGAAATCGCAGCCCGGATAACAGGCTTTAGGCCAAAAAAGCAGCTTCAGACTACTTTCGAGCCCTTTCTTTAATAAGAAGGGACCGGATGCTTTTAAAGCATCTGGTCCTTCTGAACAATCTGACCTCCAAGTTATATCAAATCTTGGGGGTTCTTGATTCATCACAAAAATATCTAATTACAAACCAGCAGCTTTTCGCAATTCTTCCGCCCGATCAGTTTTCTCCCAGCTCAAATCCAGGTCATCCCGTCCAAAATGACCATAAGCTGCCAACTTCTGATAAATGGGTTTCCGTAAGTTCAAGTCCCTGATGATGGCCCCGGGCCGCAAGTCAAAATACTCATCGATCAGTTGGCTGATCTTTTCATCTGACACATTGCCTGTCCCGAAGGTTTCCACATTGATACTCAGAGGATGGGCAACTCCAATGGCATAGGAAACTTGAATTTCGCAACGGCTGGCCATTCCGGCAGCAACAACATGTTTTGCCACCCAGCGGGCTGCATAAGCACCTGACCGATCAACTTTGGTGGGATCCTTTCCGGAGAAAGCTCCGCCGCCATGTCGTCCCATACCACCATAGGTATCAACTATAATCTTCCTTCCGGTTAGTCCCGCATCTCCCATTGGTCCTCCGGTTACAAATCGACCAGTTGGGTTAACAAAGACTTTAAGCTTATCATCCATCATCTCCTCCGGCAGTACCGATTGAATCACATCTTGGATGATGGC
Source organism: Chloroflexota bacterium (assembly GCA_030609055.1). Taxonomy (GTDB): domain Bacteria; phylum Chloroflexota; class Anaerolineae; order Anaerolineales; family UBA11858; genus B10-G9. The sequence continues at coordinate 7,492 of JAUWCZ010000029.1, forward strand.
TTCCCGGATTTCTTCTTGGGTAAGCTCTGGTTCATGCTGAGCGCTGATTAACGCTGTATTCACCCGAACTGGTTTACCGAACTGGTACTCAATAGTGACCTGGCTTTTGCCGTCTGGTCTTAGCCAATCCAGGGTGCCGTCTTTTCGGACTTCCGCCAGTCTGCGGGAAAGTTTATGTGCCAAATATATTGGCATTGGCATCAGCATGGGGGTTTCATCACAGGCATAACCAAACATCATCCCCTGGTCGCCTGCGCCTACGGCTTCAATTTCTTCTTCTGTCATCTCACCGGATTTTGACTCCAGGGCTTGATCCACACCGAGTGCAATATCACCCGATTGCTGGGAGATTGCCACCAGCACACCGCAGGTTTGACCATCAAATCCTTTTTTTGCTCGATCGTATCCAATTCCAGTGATTACATTTCTCGTCAGGGAATCATAATTAATATCCGCCAAGGTTGTGATTTCACCCAACAGCATCACATAACCTGTTTTTGTTGCCGCTTCACAGGCAACTCGGGATTTGGGATCCTGTGCTAAACAGGCATCCAGGACTGCATCGCTGATCTGATCGCACATCTTATCCGGGTGGCCTTCGGTCACAGACTCAGATGTAAACAATATACTCGGTACATTGTTTAATGTATTGCTCATGAACCCTCCTTGATATGAGTTTGCTTCTTAACTAAAATTGCCCTTTCTGACTTTCAAGAAAGGGCACAAACTCAGTGCTGCCCTCTCATCTTCCAGAACCCACCTGCCGGAGTTGGCACCATCTGCATCGCAAAGCGCTGCCCGGTTGCCGAGGTTTCAAAGGGCCGTTCCCTCCACCTCTCTGGATAAGAGTGACGTCAGAGGCATATTATATTGTATGGGGCATGATAACATGGCTGAGAAAGACTGTCAATTTACCTCAGAGAGGTTGTATTGCATTTCGGATCCGCATTCGCATAATTCATATAACAAAATTGTGAACACAAAACATCCGAAGGGAAGGTTTTAGAGCTAGCCAAAAAAACGCACTCATTGTATACTTACAGTAAGTTGAAATAAGCAACACTATAAAGCCATAATAGGAATATGTTTATGAAGATCACTGTTCTGCAAGAAAATCTTGCCCACGGTTTGGGCATTGTTTCCCGGGCTGTCTCTCCCCGGAGCACCCTTCCAGTACTATCCAATATTCTCGTAGCAACAGATGATGGTCGATTGAGGCTCTCCGCTACCAATCTTGAGCTAGGCATCACCTGTTGGATTGGCGCCAAAATAGAAGAAGAAGGATCAACCACGGTGCCAGCCCGAACCTTTACAGACATTGTCAGCACCATACCACCTGCGAAAACGGAAATATCTCTTCATGAACCCACCCAGACGCTGAATATCAAGAGCGGTTCCCTCAACACAGATATTAAGTGCATTGACGCCCAGGAGTTCCCTCCCATGCCATCCCCAGACCTGGAATCCGGTCTGGAAATCAACGTTGCCGATTTTAAGGAGATGATCAAACAAGTGGTTTTTGCTGCTTCGCATGATGAAGCCAGACCTATCCTGACGGGGGTCCTCATCACCATTGAAGGAAATACAATTACACTCGCCGCAGCTGATGGTTTTCGGTTATCAGTTAGGTCTGCGAGCTTATCCTCTGCAATTCAGGAACCAGTCAAGGCTGTCATTCCTTCTCGTGCCCTCAGTGAATTGGCCCGTATCAGCAATGACGGCAGTGAAGTCATCACCATGTCACTGCCCCCGGAGCGAGGACAGGTGGTTTTCCGGACCAAGGATATTGAACTCACTTCACAACTGATTGAAGGTACTTTCCCTGACTATCAGCAAATCATCCCCAAGGACTACCAGACCAGGACTATTTTATCCACTCCTGCCTTTTTGAAATCTAGTAAACAGGCGGAGATTTTTGCCCGGGAAGGTTCCTTGATTGCGCAGGTCAATATCAGACCTGGCACAGAAGAGAATACACCCGGCGAAGTAGAAATTTCTGGCCAGTCTGAAGAAACCGGTTCCAGTCAGTCTATTATGGACGCGACCATTGAGGGCGATGACATTATTATCGCTTTTAATGTCCGTTACCTCAGGGAAGTGCTTGATGTGATTCAAACTCCCACTGTTGCGCTTGAAACTTCAAAACCCACCAGTCCCGGAGTAATCCGCCCAGTCGGCGAAGATGACTTTTTACATGTCATCATGCCAATGCATCTGGGCAACTGAGAATTACATCTTACAATCGCTGATCGATATGATTGACTTATCTTCCCGGTTTTCTGTAACGAAACCGGGTTCTTATTGTTTTGACTTCTAAAGACCTTTGCTGTCAAATTAGTCATCTGCAGGAGTTTAACAAGGTTGGAAGAGTGCCTTGATGCATTCAATATTTCAGGTATCAAATTAACAGTATTCGGGAGAGTTTATGGAAAAATTTGTTGCGGTGGCTGGAAATATTGGAGTAGGGAAAACCACACTTGTACAAATGCTCTGTGAGAATCTGGGGTGGACACCCTTCTTCGAACCCGAAAGAGAAAATCCCTACCTGGCTGACTTTTATAAAGATATGCGGACCTGGGCTTTCCACAGTCAGGTCTTTTTCTTGACCAGAAGACTCAGGGCTCATAAAAATCTTTGTGCCCATCCCGGTTCCGTCATCCAAGATCGCAGCGTATATGAAGATGCCGAGATTTTTGCCCATAATCTCTACAAACAACAGCAAATTGGAGAAAGAGATTACCAGACCTATCAGGAACTTTATCAGGCCCTGGTGGAGTTTTTACCTCCCCCAGATCTGGTGTTGTACATCCGGGCGTCAATTCCAACTCTGCAGTACCGTATTAAGCATCGAGGAAGGGATTACGAAGAACAAATCGATCCTGAATATCTGGAACAATTAAACATCCTCTATGAACAATGGATTGATGAATTCAGTTTATGTCCGGTGTTAACAATCCCCGGCGACAACCTGGATTTTGTAGCCAATAATGGACATCTTGATCTGATCATTGAAAAAGTGCAAGAGAAATTAACGGGGAAGGAAGTAGTCGTTTTCACAGAAAGAGAGATGTTGGCACGATAAGCGCTCTATTCTCTGTACATCTGTTGAGCTATTGTTGAATTAATAAAATAAACCGCCAGCTCAGAAAACCTGCTGGCGGTTTCTTTGTTCTACCCGACAGGGGCTAGACTACACCGTAAGCAAGCATAGCCTTGGCTACTTTCAGGAATCCGGCAACATTTGCACCCATTACATAATTACCGGAATCGCCATATGCTTCCGCGGCATCCAGAGCAGTTTTGTGGATGCTCTTCATAATGCCATGCAGCTTTTGATCGACTTCTTCACGGGACCAGGATAAGCGGGTACTATTCTGGCTCATCTCCAATCCCGATGTTGACACACCGCCGGCATTGGCAGCTTTTCCAGGACCATAAAGTAATTTGTTTTCCTGGAAGATATCAACGGCTTCCTGCGTGGAGGGCATATTTGCGCCTTCTGAGACACAAATACAACCATTATCCACCAGAGCTTGGGCATGCTCTGCATCAATTTCGTTCTGAGTTGCAGAAGGAAATGCCAGTTCCCCTTTGACACCTTCTTTCTTCACCACATCCCAGACACTCAGATCTGGATAATAGGGCACATCATAATCCTCGGCGTATTCCTTGATGCGTCCCCGTCGGATATTCTTCAACTCCATTACATACTGCAGCTTATCGCGGTCAATCCCAGCGTCATCAATAATTGTGCCACTTGAGTCTGAGAGGGAAATGGGTTTTGCGCCCAGGTCCAGTAGTTTTTCGATTGTAAATTGAGCGACATTCCCTGACCCACTAACAATGGCTGTTTTCTTTTTCAGGTCTAGATCACGAACCGCCAGCATTTCACCGGCAAAATATACTGCACCGTAACCGGTTGCCTCTGGTCTGATCAAGCTGCCCCCATATTCCAGCCCTTTTCCGGTTAAGACCCCAGTATGATCATTGAGGATCTTTTTGTAATATCCGTAGAGGTAACCAATTTCCCTACCTCCTACACCGATGTCTCCTGCGGGGACATCCGTATCAGGGCCGATATGACGGTACAATTCCCGCATAAAAGCATAGCAGAAATTCATGACTTCGTTATCGGTTTTCCCTTTGGGATCAAAATCAGATCCCCCTTTACCGCCGCCCATAGGCAGGGTGGTTAGTGAGTTCTTAAAAATCTGTTCAAATCCCAGAAATTTAATAATGCCCAAATTAACGGAAGGGTGGAATCGCAAACCTCCCTTATACGGACCAATGGCGTTGTTAAATTGAACCCGGAAACCACGGTTGACGTGTACTTCCCCATCGTCATCCATCCATGGCACACGGAACATGACAACTCGATCCGGTTCAACAATCCGTTCATATATTTTGGCTTTAACCAATTCGGGGTGTCGTTCGACGGTGGGCTGTAGAGTGTTCAGGACTTCCTCTACCGCCTGGTGAAATTCCGGCTGAGCAGGATCTTTCTCCTTAGTTTTAGCGATCACATCTTGAATAAGGGACACAATTTACCTCCTTGTTACAATACTCTCACTAGTGAGCTTTTAGGTATACTTTAACATTTTCTTCCAGAGCAGCTATATCATAAAGGTCCTGAGAAGCTCTGATATCCAAGGATATCATTTTTATGACATATGTCAGTTCAAATCAGTAAAAATGAACCACCCTCCTTCTCCAACATTCTAGTTTCTTACTTCTGGCCGAGTTCCTTTTTTAAGGCTATCCCTAATCGGCGGATGCCCTCCACAATCACCTCGGGGGGTGCATAGGTAAAATTCAACCGCATGGCATTGGTTCCGCCGTCTTGGTTGGGGTAAAAATGAATCCCGGGAACAAAAGCAACTTTTTCTTTCAGCGCCTTTTCTTTAAGGAATCGTTCAGTATCAATGGATTCAGGCACCCGCGCCCAAAGGAATAAGCCACCTTCTGGATCTGTCCATTGACAACCTTCTGGCCAGAATTCAGTCAGAGCATCCAGCATGGTATCCCTGCGCTCTTTATATACCGCAATGAGTTTCTTAATATGCGGTTTAAGGATACCTCGTTGGCAGATGTCATTTGCAACGTACTGTACAAATGTACCGGTATGTAAATCACATCCTTGTTTGGCCTGTATCAGTCGTTTCATAAGAGATTCGGAACACACGATCCAGCCTAGACGCAAACCCGGAGCCAGGATTTTTGAAAAGGTGCCCAGATAGATAGTTCGCTCCGGAATTAAGTTACAGATCGGGGTGATAAATTCACCTTCAAATCGGAGCTGACCATAGGGATCATCCTCTACAACAACCAGATCAAGTTTGGTAGCGATTTCAGCCAGCTGAATTCTGCGTTCCAGGGATAACGTTGTGCCTGCCGGATTATGGAAATTGGGCAGCACATAAATATACGCCGGCGGTCTTCCGCTGTCCTGGACTACTTTTTCATAAGCGCGCCCAACCTCCTCCACTACCATCCCCCCGTCATCCAGCCGCATGGTGTGAAATTTTCCCTGATAAGTCCGCCAGGCTTGAATCGCTCCCAGATAAGTGGGGCGGCCGGTTAATACAAATCTTCCCGGATCAATGAATATTTTGCCAATCAAATCCAGGGCTTGCTGGGATCCATTCGTTAATAGAACATTCTCCGGGGTGGCGGGAATCCCGTACTTGTGCATGGAGTCCGCCAGGTATTGCTTCAACGGATAATAACCTTCTGTAGCACTATACTGCAGTGCCTTCATACCCTGTTCCCGGGCAACATAGATACACGCCTCTTCTACTTCCCGGATTGGAAAAAGATCCGGTGCCGGCAGCCCGCCAGCGAAAGATATGATCTCCGGATCCTGGGCAAACTTCAGCAATTCCCTGATGGCTGAGCTCTCCATACTTTTTGTGCGTTCTGCTAGATGCGGCTCCCAATCAATAACAGGGATATCACGATCCAGGTCATGATTTATGTCCATATTTTCCCTCCTAATGAGATCCAAATTTTTGGTTCTAATTATTGGCAGCTAAATCTTCTTTGTTCTCCGATTTGATGATAAAAAAAGCCCGTTTCGATTTACACACTTTCGAAACAGGCCTGATACCCTTTCAGGGTTCAGACAACAACAACTGAAATATGCCCAATAGTTTACCTATAAATCCTGACCTCGGATTCGACAGAAATGCATTGAAACCTGTTATCACAATCAATCCTTTGCAGAAGGGTCACCCATACTTTGATGTTTTTCAATGTGTATCGGTAAAATAAACCCGGCTTTATTGCAACTCTGTATCCGCATTTTACACCACTATATATTTCAGTCAAAGTGCAGAAAATCATACTTCTCTAAGTGTTCTCTGGAACAAATTGACACTCTCTATATGATAGGTTTGTGGGAACATGTCAAATGGAGTTGAACCTTTCAGTTTATACCCCTGGTTGTGCAATCTCCGCACATCCCGTCCCAAGGTTGCAGGGTCACATGATATATAGGTAATCAAGTCAGGTTTTAAGGATACTATACTGTCAAGTACCTTTTTTGAAACTCCTGCCCGGGGTGGATCAAGCAGAATGATATCTGGAGTGATCTCAAGATAAGGTAATGTCTCCTCGGCTGGAATATCATAGAGCACCACATTATCAAATTCAGCCATATTGTATAAAAAATCTTCTGCCGCGGAGGGGTCCGATTCAATTCCTATCACCTGCTTCACATGGGGAGCCAAAAAGGCACTAAATAGCCCTACGCCGCAGTAGACATCCAACACAAGAGAGTTCTCAGATAAGGGCAAAATATCCAGAAGATAATCCACGATCAGCTCGGCTACACGAGTATTTATCTGGAAAAAGGATCCTGCGGAAACAACAAATGGAAAATCATGGACGTGAATGATTGTAAAATCGTCTCCTGCCAGCACAATCTCGCCCCCCGGACCACGGTGGATCGCTGAGAGGGGCACATCCACTGAAAACTCGATTGGTTGGGGATCACTGCTTTCTAAGATAACCAATGTATCCTCTCCCCCCTCACCTGATCGGAGAATGATGCGATCCAAACCTGGAATATATTCCAAATCCATGGCCGGCCATACCTGGTTTATGTTCTCATCCGGCAAATGGCATTCTTGAATCGGGATGACCTGATTTGATCGATACCCTAAAAATCCCGGATGCCCTTCTTCAGAAATATGGAATTGAATGTGGTTCCTGTAATTCCAGGCAACAGGTGAGGGGACAATTTTTTCCACAGGTGGATCAGAAAGCTTGCCTACTCTTTCTAGTTGATCTTCAAGAATGGCTTGTTTGTTCTTTAGCTGTTCCTGATAAGGAATATGTTGATAGTGACAGCCACCGCATTGGGAAAAATGGGGGCAACGCGGGGCAATTCTAGGGGATGAGGGAGATAATATCTCCAGTATCTCCGCTCTCGCGTAGTGATCCTTTTCCTCTACCAATTTGACCCTTACACTCTCTCCTGGAATACCAAAAGGGATAAAAACTGCCCGACCGTCAGGCAGTCGGGCGAGGGCATCTCCACCATATACCAATACGGTGGGGGTAACTTCATATTCTTGGGAATGATTCATATCTGCCAGATCTCACCGTGCCCCGCATCTCTCCAAAATCCGTTCTTCGTTGTATTTTGGAGAATGATGCAGCGTTGCTGGTTCGTTATGATGGGCAGGTATAGAGAAATCTCAGCAATGAATCGAATGGTGGTGTGCAGTATAGATTCAAGTAATCAAAAGCGATCAATCCGATCACAATCAGGAAAAATACCACCACCACACAACCTATGCCAGCCCATAGCCAGGTCCGAGATTTTTTCTCTTCCGTAACCTGGTCCTGGGTCAGGGATTCCTCCGCGGATTTCTTTTGCTGCGGCGTTGTGGCCGGGACAGGTGCTTTCTTCCGGTCAGCAGGTTTTGGTGTCACTGCGGTGTCTTCTGGCACTGCAACCACATCCGGTCGAGGAGAAACCAGTGTTTCCTCTGGGTCCACATCGGCTTGATAGTTAAGGTAAATCGCATCACCCAGCATAATTGTGTCACCCGGTTTAAGAAGATATTTTCCTCCAATTTTCTTCTTATCCACATAAGTGCCATTGGTGGACCCGAGATCTTTGATCATGTAACCCTCTTCTGCTCTGGTCAGTACCGCATGCGATCTGGAAACCTCAGCTATATTCAGAGCAATGCCATGCTCTTCACCACGTCCAATGATTATTTCATCATCTTCCAGGGGATATACCTCCCCTTTATTAAATCCTTTAATAATCGTCAGGTGATAGTTCTTATGCCCCATATGCTTCCTCCTGATTCTGAGTCGAAAAGATACTTTAAGTCTATCGGTTTTTTTGAACGGTGTCAAACAGGTTTTTGCGATTTTTATTAAACCGGGGGGTCTTGTTTGGAGGATATTTAATCTGTTTTTGGTAGGGTGTTCTCCTTAATCCAATCCGCTCCCAGGACAATGACAATATCGACTGAGTTGTTAGGATCTGATCGGTGATAAAGCTGATTTTGAGAATAACCCATCAAATTCAGGATTGCCTGTATTGTGTAAGGTTTTCCGGAATAATCATATAAAAAAGTTTGATCCTTGAACTTATCTGAGTTACCGACTTCTGTAACATTGATGCCGCTGGCGATCAGGTATTCTGCCGTCTCTCCAGCCAAGCCAGGCGAGGTGGTTCCATTCAAGACAGCTACTTTAGCATTCTCTTCCTGGACGTATTCATCCAGCGTGATTTCCCGGGTTGGCTCAGGTACAGGAGTAGCAGCGATTTGCTGCATATCACTCCACACTTTTTGGATCCGTTCAATATCCGGGAACAAAACATATTGGTCGCGATCGTTAAACCCAGCCGTAACCATCGGTTCTTTGACAATTGTAGTCTGCAGATCTCTGGGATTGATATCTCTTGCAGTCCAGGCCAGGGTCACAATTTGGGGGAGGGTTAAGTTAGTTTCAATATTGGACGATAGGTCACGGTACAGGCCTGGCAGCTTGGGAACCAGCACAGGGAGAATCTCATAAGAAAAGATCTTTTTCTGTAAACCAACCATAACCTGCTGCTGGCGTTTTGTCCGCCCGAAATCGCCTTCCGGTGTATCCCGGGTCCGGACATAACCTAAAGCCAGATTCCCCGGCAATACCTGCTTACCGGGAAACAGCCGTTTCATATCCCCCTCCATTTCGGCATTCGGCCAAACCAAGATGATTTCTGGCACATCTACCAGAACACCCTTGACGGCGTCAACCAAGACTACAAAAGCTTCAAAATCCACCTGAATATAATAATCTATCGTAATGCCAAGGAGATTTCCAGCACTTTCCATCAATAATGCAGGACCGCCACCTGGATAGCTGAGAGATTCTCCCACAGAAAATACCTGATTGATCTTATAAGGACCGTACTGCGGTGCTTCCACCCAGGTATCCCGGGGAAGCGAGATCAAGCCTGCTGTGTGCTTCTCGGTATCAAGAAAAGCCACCATGATCGTATCCGTTAACCCCGGTCCGGTATCTCCTTCCCATTCTCGTTTATCTAACCCGGTCAGTAGAAAATAGAGCGTTTGATCCTGATTAAGTTCTTTAAACCCGGGACGATTGGAACTGCCTTGTAACAGTCGATCGTCAGCCACAATAGGAATTGAGCTTTTTGTGGCGGGCACTGCAGAATCTGTGCCACTTATCACTGTGGGTTGAGGTAATTGCGATTTTTTCTTAAAACCCCGGAACGCCAGAACTGCTGTGATGACAGCGAAAAACAATAAGGCTGCCCACAAGACTCGTTTTATCCTATCGGGAGATTTCCTAGCATTAGATTGGAATTCTTGCATAACAACTCGTAAAGAACCCTTCCAAATTGCTTGTACCAGACTATAATAGCTCTCGATTATCCGGTTTGATATGGTCGCGATTATAACATGGACCAGCTCGGACATTTCACCCACTCAATTGGTGAAATGTTTGGGGCAGCCGGGTATCAAATATGGCAGGGATGATTTTATGTCGTTAATAACCACCTCCGGTTTATCCAAAGCATATGGTCCCGTTGATATTTTCAGTGGGCTGAACCTGACCATTCCACCCCGGGCACGGATCGCCCTGGTAGGAGAAAATGGGATCGGGAAAACCACCCTGTTGAACCTCCTTGCAGATATAGAATCCCCTTCCGAGGGAAAAATCCAACGGGCTAACCAGTTAGGGGTTAGCTATTTACCCCAAAAAAGCGACCTAAATTCTGAACTTACCCTATGGGAAGAAATCCTGACCGCATTTAATAACCTGCTTAAAATTGAACAGGAATTGCATAAGATTGAGCAGAGAATGAGTCAACCCAACGGGTCAACTGAAGAGCTGGTAAGCCGCTACGGTACTCTCCAGGCAGACTTTGAACATCGGGGAGGATATACATATAAAAGCCGCATGCAGCAAGTGTTAGCCGGTGTTGGGTTTTCTTCCCCCGATTTCCACATGCCGGTAAACCACCTCTCAGGGGGACAGCGAACCAGGGCGCTGCTCAGTCGTGTGTTGCTTACTCCTTCGGATTTATTGATTTTTGATGAGCCCACCAATCACCTTGATATCAAAGCTATCCAATGGTTGGAGGGATTCCTGAAAAATTACTCCGGCGCTGTCCTGCTCGTTTCCCATGACAGGTATTTTATCGATCAGGTCTGTAATCAGATCTGGGAGATGAGCCGGGGAGGATTTGAAACCTACCGGGGGAATTACAGCGCCTATCTGGAACAACGCCAATCCCGCTGGGAACGGCAGCAGGAAGTATTTGATAGGGAAAAAGCCCGCCTGGTGAATGAACTGGATTATGTTAAAAGGAATATCGCCGGGCAGCGAACCAATCAAGCCAAGGGAAAACTTCGGCGCTTAAGCCGCCGTGTCCAGGCCATAGAACAAATAGGATTACAGGCAATCCAGGGTAAAACCTGGGCTCAAATCAGCCAGGAAGTCCAAACCACCACCAGTCCAATGAGTGTCCAGGAATCTCATCAACGGATTATGGCGCTTAAAAACCCGGTTAAACAACCCCAGCTTTTATCAATGAGTTTGAAAACCAAAAAGCGGGGAGGGGATTTGGTTCTCAGGACAAACGACTTGGAAATTGGGTATCCGGATGGTGATAAACCCCTATTCTCAGTACCTGATATCACCCTGCTCCGCGGGGAATGTGCCGCCCTGATTGGTCCCAACGGAGCAGGAAAAACCACTTTCCTGAAAACTGTCCTGGAACAGCTGCAGCCCTGGTCCGGTATCGTAAAGTTAGGTGCCAACCTTGATGTAGGTTATTTTGCGCAAGCCCACCAGGACCTTAACGATGGCAATACCGTTCTGGAAGAAATTGATGGGGTGGGAAAATTTCAATCAGAAAACTCTGCCCGGAGTTATTTAGGCTCTTATCTCTTTTCAGGGGAAGAAGTGTATAAAAAAATCAGTGTTCTATCAGGTGGAGAAAGAGGACGGCTGGCGCTGGCAAAACTCTCTTTAAGCAACGCGAATCTGCTGTTGCTGGATGAACCGACAAATCATCTGGATATTCCCTCCCAGGAAACACTTCAAGCAGTATTAACCGATTACCCGGGCACCATTCTACTGGTATCCCACGACCGGTACTTGATCAATGCTCTGTCCAGCCAAATCTGGGAAATTGATGTCAACGAGGAAGATTTGATTGTCTATGAAGGGAATTATCAGGCTTATCAATCGGACCAGGGCGAGAAAAAGCTGCCTGATGAGGAAATCAATCTTGAGGATGAAACTTCAGATGCATACAAGGACAGGAAATCGGCTAAAAACCTGGCGCTGGCAGCAGATCGTCAACGGGCTGCTCGATTACGAGAAGTGGAAACCAGGATCACAGACCTGGAAGTTCTGCTGGAAGACATTGGGGAATCTCTGATTGTTCCACCAGAGGATGCAGACGAAGTTGCCAGATTGGGGAAAGACTACAGAGATGCTGAAAAAGAACTCGAATTGCTTCTGAAGGAATGGGAAAACCTGCAGGAGTAAACCAACTCAGAATTCAGAGGTCAGTTGTCAGTAATTTGCTCCCTCAGATAAAACGCAGATTAAAATTAGGGAGTACAGGGCGAGGGATATTTCAACGGATCCGGGCAGGGGGCAACACATTTTGGCGAGGAAGTCATGTCCACTGCAACCAAGCATCCCTGAGAGCTGCTCTCCCGTGACTGTCCAGTGTCATCAGGCTCAACGGGGATAACTGGAAGGATTGTCCTATCCAGCTTTTCAAGGTAAAGGTCTGTTTCAGCTACCCAACAGGGTGCTTGGTATCTGGGATTATTGATCACCAGAAATCCTTTTACCTCCCCGATGCCAAGAACTTCTACAACCGTAAATGGTTTCAGGGAACTCACAGTTTCATAACTGCTTCCTGGTCCTTTCCAGCAGCGGGTAGTTTCCTTCACTGTTACCTCTTGTTTGGGAAACTTCACTCCAAATGCTGTACAAACAGGTGAGGTGGTGCCGGTCTCTGGGATACAGGAAGGTGGCTCTTCTTGGGAAATATAACCTTCAGGACAGATTCCTTGCTCAGGTAATCTCAAACAAGCTGATGTATCTGGGGTGAAATAATAACCCTGGGGGCAGTCCTCCTGCACTGAAGTACCAGAGGTGACACAGCAACCGGCCTGAGGATTCACCGAGAAACCTTCCGGGCACAGCTCGGGATTCGCCTCCGCCAGGTTATAGTTTACAATGCACAGTCCCTCATCAGGGGAAAATTGATACCCCTCTGGGCACTCCACAGTGCAGGCACCCAGATCAGAAAGGATCAAACAGCCGGCTCCAACTTGATCGGCAGCAAATCCGGGAGGGCACCGGGATCCCTCATCCCAGCCTTGCCAGCAGATCTCTAACCCAAGCGGACCTGCTGGGTTAAGTGACAGGTTTTCACAGATCACCCGCCCGGGTTGTTCACGGTCCAACGAACAGGTACCCTGGACTCCATTAATGGACCCCTCAAGGTTTCCTCCGGGTCCATTTCCTGGTTCAACTTTCGGCATGTTATCCAAACCGCCAACTCTGGGATCAGGAAGATCTTGAGGATTATTACCGCCGGGACCGTTGCCCGGATCAATCAGAACGGTTTTGATTTTACCGTCCTCGACATATGCACTATGTAAATAATATGAAATCAAATCAGCTGGTTCAACCGCTGCTCCCTGGTCACTTAAGCAGGCAAGATCAGTGAGGTGGAGGGTTCTGTTTAAAGCACAAACTGGCAGGAACAGATCTTCTGGTTTCTTATCGGAGAGTTGGGGCAAATCATAGTCATTATTGTCAATCCAAACATCTTCCTGCCCTATCCAACAAAAATTACCGCTTATAGGATGCAGCACAAAATACCGCTCTCTGGTTTCATTGACCGCTTTTACATAAGCCCACTGACCTTCTTCCAGGACTTCTTCTTGTTCACCCTCACAGGGGGTGTCCGTTAATGTATTAACACGGGGGATCTCTGTTATTAATAGAGAGTCCTGAGGAATAACTAGGTTAATCTCTGGTATATCCCGAATCATATTCTCCCGGACTAGTTGTGATTGAAAATCAGCATCCACAACAATATCATCCAGAAAAACTCCAAAGTCTGTTATTGACCCATCTGATAAGAAATAAAAGCCAATATTAACCTCTAAACCAAGTAATGGAAACAGATCAACCTCTTCATGGGTCCAATATGGCTTTAGTCCTGAGTAACCTTGAATAATACTGCCGCTATAATTTAATGTACTCGGATATCCTCCCTGTGGTTCGAGGGTAATCCAGCTGTTTCCCTCGTCGGCAGTGGCGACCACGATCATACCGTCCCAATTGGGTTCAGTAATGTGAAGTATGTTGAAGTAGAGAGTTGCAGTTGATGCATTAGTAAGATCAATGATTGGCGTGATGAGTAACGCCTCACTGTTATCATAATAATTCCTTAACGATGGTCCAATCGACGCTAGATAATCTGGCGATCTTCCATCGCTTGGGAGATCAACAGCCCAATTGTTAAGCAAATCATCACCAGTAACTTCCCACAAAGAACCAGTGATATTGAGCGCATATACCAAGAGAGATAACCCTTCAAAATCTTCACAAAACATCACTTCTCTTTCCTCACAGAGAGCGCTGTGATCATAACTTGTCGGCTGGCACCCGGCTAGGATAGTTATCAGCAAAGCATAGATTGGAATTATCAACAGGGTTTTTTTCTTCATTGCACCCTTCCTAAAGGAGATCGGCTTTGTGTGGAATTACTATTGCCGTCCAACACCTGCAGCTGTAGTGGATTATAGAGAAAGACCTCCCGGAAGTCAATTAATTCATCCTGTCCTGGATGATCTCAATAACAGATCAGCTGGTTCCACTATATACCGGGGTTATACTATGGACAGATAAGTTAAATTTGTGGAGAATGCAAGCTAATGTCTGATGCCATTGTCTATTGGCGGGGCTGGACGGAAAACCAGCTGGCTTCCTACCAGCAAAATCAGGGCAGCACCAACCACTGTGCTAAATATGCTGCGGCTGCCGCCTTGAATATGCTTTACAGCACGTCACTGTCCGGAGAAACGCTTGTGTCCTGGGTAAATGATCTTTTATTCAAGGGAACTCTGCGTTATACAATCTTTGGCAACAATCACGGGAGTTTTGTATTCCAGACTGCCAATCTGATCCGCAGACTCGCTCACCTTAACGGCCTAACGCCACTAGTAAGATCAAAAAAAGGGAACTTTCAAAACCTTAAAAACTCCCTTCAGTCTGGAAATTCATTAACTATGGTCTCGGTTACATATTTTCAGGGTCAGGAGCCAGTGATCGCTTACGGTAGAAATTCTGGAACCGCTCTGACTGCCGCCAACTGGGTGGGAGGGCATCTGATGATCCTGGCAGCTTTTGATCCGGGGCATAAAAACCTGGAGGATACAATAACACCCTGGGGGTTTCTGAGTTCCTGGCCAGGGAAAAATCATCTCTACTGGATGACTGATGATAATTTCAGACAATCCTGGGGGAGACTGTCCCTTTATAACCTGGTGACAATAACCCGTCCGGATTAATCCCCCGCAGACACCTGGAATAGTTTCGCCAGGTTTTCTTCATAGGGTGGGTACACTATCCCATCCTCGGTGATGAGGGCAGATACATATTTCGCCGGTGTGACATCAAAAGCCGGGTTCCCTACCTGGGTGCCATCTGGTGTGATTTGCCAGGTCCCAACATGGGTGACCTCTTTAGCTGGTCGTTCTTCAATTTTTATCAAATCACCGGAAGGGGTGTTCATATCAATTGTTGATTTTGGAACTGCAACATAAAAAGGAACCTTATTTTCATGGGCTACCACAGCTAGATTGTAGGTTCCAATTTTATTTGCCACATCGCCGTTGGCAGCTGTTCTATCTGTTCCCACCACACACAAATCTACCTTCTGGGTTCTCATATAATGTCCGGAAGTGCTATCTGCCACTACTTTAAATGGCACACCGTACTGCTGCAGTTCCCAGGCAGTTAAACGCCCGCCTTGCAAGCGCGGTCGCGTTTCATCCACAAATACAAATATTTTCTTGCCTTGTTCATGTGCAAAACGGATCGTACCCAGGGCAGTGCCATAATCTACCGTGGCCAGACTGCCTGTGTTGCAGTGATGGAAGATTACAGCATTATCTGGGATCAAAGCTTGGGCATTGCGCGCGATACTTTTATTGATTTCCACATCCTCTTCGGCAACCATAATCGCCTCTTGCAGAAGCAGTTCTTTCAATTCCTTGACAGTAGCGTATTTATCCTTCCCCTCAACTAGCGCCATCATCCGTTCAATTGCCCAAAACAGATTTACGGCTGTCGGCCGGGACTCCCGGAGCACTTGGGCTGCTTTACCGAGTTGTTCAAAAACCTGGTCTAGATTTCCAGTCTTATCATGCCAGGGTACCAGGGCCAGCCCGAAGGCGGCAGCGGCACCAATTGCCGGAGCACCTCGGATGACCATATCTTTGATTGCTCCTGCTACTGCAACAGGATCTGTATATTCGTTGTAGCGAATCTCGTGAGGAAGCACTCGCTGGTCAATCATGCTGACCACCCCCCCATCAAGCCATTTTATGGTATGAAATGAATTCATCCTTAACTCCTTAACATTGATTAATTGCAGCCCGGGTTGAGCAGACCGATTTTAGTTCGGATGGTTGCGGATATACTGGGTGATAAAATAAATCAAGACATATTATACCTTCAGGCAAGGATATCAAAAATAATTGCCAGCCCGGATAACCATACCTAATTCTGCAATATCCGGATCTGACTTTAGACATCAAACGTGTGATGAACCGAAACCTAACAATACAAGAGATTAAGAAAAACCCAAATACAACAGTGCTAATTATCGGTGCTGGAATAAACGGGATCGGCACTTTCCGGGATTTAGCCCTCCAGGGAGTGGATTGTTTAATCATTGATGGTTCTGATTTCTGCTCTGGCGCAAGTATGGCATCCTCTCATATGCTGCACGGCGGAATCCGCTACCTTGAAAATGGGGAATTTCGCCTGGTCCGCGAAGCCTTACATGAACGCAATAATCTACTGCGAAATGCGCCCCACCTGACTTATCCCCTGCCGACCACCATCCCCATCTTTAAGTGGTTTTCAGGATTATTTAATGCCCCCCTAAAATTCCTAGGGTTACTAAATAAGCCAGCAGAACGGGGTGCTGTGATTATCAAATTGGGGCTGATCTTATACGATGCCTATGTTCAGGGAGACAGCCCCATGCCAAGACACCGTTTCGATAACAGGGAAAAAGCTCTGGATAAATGGCCTGCCCTCAACCCGGATATCCTGTTTGCAGCTACTTATTACGACGGCGGTATGTACTCCCCGGAACGATTGGCAATGGAAATTCTGTTAGATGGTGAGGCAGAAGGGGATCATGCTCGGGCTCTGAATTACATCCGTGCCGTGGGAGCAGCGGGGGATGCTGTGTTGATGAGAGATGAAATCAGCGGGGAAGAGTTTTCTGTAACGCCGGAGATCCTGATCAACGCTGGCGGACCCTGGATCGATATCGTCAATGATAAGGTTAATGGGGGTTCGGCTTTCATAGGGGGCACAAAAGGGTCTCATTTAATTGTCAAACATCCTGAGTTGCGGGAAGCGATCGGCGATCATGAAATCTTTTTTGAGTATCTGGATGGGCGAATTGTGCTCATCTACCCCTTCCTCCAGGGCTATGTCTTGATTGGAACCACAGATATCCGGATTGATGATCCAGATCAGGCTTCCTGTACCGAGGATGAAATTGAGTACATCTTGGGTATGGTTCCGCATATCTTTCCCTCGTTGGAGGTTTCCCGGGAGCATATTGTATTTCAGTTTTCCGGTGTCCGTCCCCTTCCTGCTGCCGAGGGAACTACGGGCCAAATTAGCCGCGATCATTCGCTAGAGGTAGTAGAAAAATCGGATCAGGTACCTTGGCCGATTTTAAATCTCGTTGGCGGGAAATGGACCAGCTACCGGGCTTTTTCGGAACAGATCACAAACCATGTCCTCAGACGCTTGAATCGATCACGTCAGGAAAGTACTACCCGTCTGCCTATTGGCGGAGGAAGGGAGTATCCTGCCAGCAAGGACACCCAGAAACAATGGATCAGAAACCAGGCAGAAAAGAGCGGGATCTCTCAAGACCGGATGGAAGAACTCTTTACCCGCTACGGCACCAGGGCAGAACAGGTCGCTGTCGCACTTACCGAGACCACAGATCACCCATTAACTCACTTGCCCGAATATAGCGAGGGGGAAATCGGCTTTCTGGTCGAAAATGAAATAATCACCCATCTGGATGACTTTCTGCTCCGGCGTTCAAAGCTGGCCTGGGTCAATCAGGTTTCCCATGAATCCATCACAGAGCTGGCAGGGATTATCGGCGAACTCCTGAATTGGGGCGGGGGGGTTCAGAAGGAAGAGGTAAATCGAACCTTAAGGATTCTCCGGGAACGGCACGCTGTAAAGGTGTGACCAAGATCAAAATGAAAATCTGAACCATTCAATGAAATAATTTGGGTCTGCATATCCATCAAAGGAAATCAAAACGCACCCTTAGAGGGTGCGTTTAGTTTTAAGTATATTATCAATTAACCTGTCTTAAAGTGCCAGTTTTTCTAACCGGTCCACTGTATCTGCTAAAACCTGGAAGGCTGTTTTCACAGGTTCCGGCCGGGTGAGGTCCACCCCTGCTTTTTTCAAGGCATCCAGTGGATACAGTGAGCTTCCTGCCTTTAAGAAACCAAGGTACTCTTGAGCTGCTTTTTCCCCTTCTGAGAGGACTTTATTTACCAGCGCGTTAGCCCCGGAGATTCCCGTGGCATATTGGTAGACATAGAAATTATCGTACAAATGTCCAAATTGTGCCCAGGAGATGCCTATCCTATCGTGATCAAAGACCACTTCCTCCCCTAAACCCTCTTTATAGAGTTTAGCTGTCAAATCGATCATCATTCTTGCATTAATTGGCTCTCCTCTCTCCACGCGCTCATGCATCTCCAGCTCAAAGCGCGCCAGGGTTGGCATAATAAAGAAGTAGCGGAGGTAATTATCCATCGTCTCTTCGATTATTGCCATCTGGATATCGGGATCCTCCTGGGTGCGAAGTAGATAATCCCGCACCATGGCTTGATTAAAGTTGGAAGCAACTTCCGCGACAAATAAAGAATAATCCCCATAGATAAATGGCTGGTGTTCCCGGGTGAGATAAGAATGCATCGAATGTCCCAGCTCGTGAGCCAGGGT
>JAUWCZ010000034.1 GCA_030609055.1 Chloroflexota bacterium
ATTTTCGGGGCTATCTTCTACCTCGGATGCCATCGAACCTGAAAGGATTGGCACCAATTATTCATAGTACATTATTCGCGTTATATCACACCTGGACACCGTGGATGTTTGTTGCCAGAACAGTGGGCGTATTACCTATAATTTATAGCGTTCAGCACAAGAGAAATTTATATATTGGAATAATAGCGCATTGTATTTTGAACTCTATTGATTTTTTTATTGGTGTAATTTTCATTATTAATCATTTTTAGGAATAAGGTTGCCTAACCTCCGCTCCAACTGATTCTTCGATTTCGCTCCGCTTCAATCAGAGCAGGTGAGCTCATCCGTTATATATCAATGTCTCTACTAGGAACAAAACCCCCTACACCAATGGGTCAGGAGGTCTTTTTTGGATACCCCGGGCGGGAGTCGAACCCACAACCTAGGCTTTAGGAGAGCCTCGCTCTATCCTATTGAGCTACCGGGGTCTGTATCATGCCTGGAAATTATAGCATCCCGACCAATCAGAGACAAGGAAACCCTTAACTAGCCTATTCGGGCTGCAACTTTTCCCAACTCTTTCCTGTACTACAATATAGACATGGCTGTCTCCGGGGATCAGGCGCTGGTAAAACGGACACTGAACGGTGACCTGGAAGCTTTTGGTGAGTTGGTTCAGATTTACCAAACTTCAGTGTTCAACGTCTGCTACCGGGTTCTTGGAAACCGGCGGGACGCAGAAGATCTTGCCCAGGAGGCTTTCCTTCGGGCTCACAAAAAGTTAGCCAGCTATGATCCGGAACGCCCCTTTGGTCCCTGGATACGTACCCTGTCGGCCAACCTGTGCTATAACAAACTCAATCGCCGGGATTTAACCCCGGTAATGCTGGAAGATGAACGGGATTTGCCCCCAAAAGATCCGGTCAGGAACCCGGAAATCGCATTGGAGATCTCCCAGGAAAATCAAGCCCTCTATCAGGCTCTCTGGGAACTCCCCCACAAGCACCGGCTGGCTGTGGAGTTGCGGCACTTTCAAGGATTATCCTATCAGGAAATGGCGGAAACCATGAATCTCCCCTTGAATACTGTACGCAGTCAGCTCTATCGGGGCCGCCAGAAGTTAGCAGAACTCCTGGAGGTAAATAAAAATGAATCATAATATTCTCAATCCTTTTCAAGACCAGCATCCCAATCTGGACCAGCTACAATCCTATCTGGATCAAACACTTGATCCAATGATATCCCGACTCCTTAAGGAACACCTGGCATCCTGTTCGACCTGCCAAGCAGAAGTATTCAGGTTTGAGGTTTTGTACACCCGTTTGGAAACTCTGCCGGAAATTTCCCTGGAAAAGGATCTCTCCTCGGTTGTGCTGCATGCCATCCGTGACGAAAAACAGCTCTCCCGGGGAATTACCTGGACGTTAGTGATCGAAGCAATAGGCGCTGGCGTGGTCCTCGGATTAATGATTCCCGCCCTCCAAGCTGCGGTTTGGATCCCCCGGTTGATGGATACCCAATTAGAAATCCGAGCTACCATTAATATTTTCCTGACCCAACTGGCTAGCAGCTGGATATTGTGGTGGGCAAAGCTGCAAGTCAGCTTTACACAATTAATAAAATCGTTCCAAACTCCTGAGGTGCCTTTGTCCACTCTACCGGCTCCCTGGGTCTGGATTCTGTTGGCTGTAGGTCTGGGAATATTGTTAAATGGTCTGCTTTTGACAGCTAACCTCTCTACCTTGAACTCCGGTAGAAAAAGATAAGATCAAAAAAGGAGGATCTGATGGAAACCTTATCTATGATTCTGCTCTCGATATTATCCCTAATTACTCTGATTGCCGCATTAATATTCATTCGCGGTCTATTCCCCCGCAGAGTGGAAAAGGTCCAGTCTGCCCTGGAGGACCACTGGAAACGCTCCTTCTGGCTCGGACTTGTAAATACGGTATTAATCACTATCTTAGTTCTCGGATTAGGATCCCTGGGAAATAACGTACCCATATTTTATATCCCGACATTTGCCATCTATGGAATATATCTGATCGGGTTGCTGTTTGGGTTGGCGGCATTCGTTCAGCTGCTAGGAGGACACCTTTTCTCCGAAAGTGCCCCCGTGCAGCGTGATATTCGGGCTGGGGCTGTTTTCCTACTCACTGGCCTACTCCCCGTGGTTGGTTGGTTCCTGCTCTTCCCCTATGTAGTCTGCCTGGGTATAGGGGCAGTAGTGCTAACAATCTTCCAGGATAGAAGAGCCAAGAACAAAGAAAAAGAAGAACCTGAAGAGTAAGCTCAAATCCCATTTGATTCTCCATTTATTGAAACTGCTTCCCTTTAGGGGGGAGCAGTTTTGCTTACTGAGAATTAACTCACTGCAACTTTTTCCCGGGTTGACTTGTACTACAAGGTAGAAGATTATCAATCCAGGAAGATTCGATATTTATCCTGGAGCAGGTCTCCAACCGCTTGCTCGGAGGATCCTTACCATCTGGAACTTAATCCGATCTGCTAGCTGCTCTGCAGTCCACATTAGACCTGTGAACCCGCCAAGTTGCCGAGGTGCTGATTGCCGAACTGTTGGCTTCCCACTCGTTTCAATGGCGATGAAACCGCCCAAGGAGTTAACCCGATGAATACTGAAAAATCTGTCCTAAAGAAACACCAGTGGCTGTTCTGGATTATCCTGGCTGCCTTTTCCACATTTTTCGCTGAGGTGTTTTCCGGATCTGATATGTTTCCCTTCTTCCATCCCTGGGGTCTGCTCGTAGTAGTCCCTTTGTATGGACTGCATATTGTCCTGCTGGCCAGCCTGGTGTACAGGGCACCCAAACCCTGTTTTTCAAGTCTGGTATTCGCCGGCATGTTGTTTGGTCTCTATGAAGCGTATATAACCAAGGTGCTCTGGGCTCCTCCCTGGGGAGATCCGGTTATTATCGCGGGGTTCGCACCCATCGAAACCCTGGTGCTGGTGTTCTGGTGGCACGCCTGGTTTTCCTTCATTATTCCACTTTTGGTAAGTGAAAAACTATTAACTGGATCAATAGAGTTATCTCTGAGTTTCCCGGGGAAAATCGGGAAATTCCTCAACAGCTGGTGGGGGCTGTCAGCTGTGATGGTTTTTGGCGGTCTGTTCCAGAGCATCAACTCTCCATCTGTAGGTGAGTCACTGCTTTCTGGTGTATCAACCACAGCGGTGCTTGTAGCACTTGTCCTGATCTGGAAACGCGTAACAAAGGCCACTTCCTATACCATGAAAGAGCTGCTTCCCAACCGGAAACAGTTTAAATGGCTTCTGGTACCTACTGGGATCATGTACCTGGTGATGGGACTTCTCCTTCGACCAGATTGGTACCCTGATTTTATCGGTCATGTGATGATCTGGATCCTGTATGGGGTCAGTTTTTATTTGCTCTCACGCAGCCAAAATAATCCCCTAGCAGATATCACATCTCCAGAAATTCAGCCGGATAGCTGGGCAAATCAGCGCTGGTTAATCCTGGCCGGTTTATTTCCCCTCGCTGCGACCATTGGCGAGCTACTGCTGGGTCCAATCGCTACCGCCCTTGCCCTGACATTCTGGTTTGGTGGGATTGCCTTTGGGGTAGTAATGTTCATTAAAGCCATTCGGCTTACCTTTCCCAAACAAAAGGAAACTCAGCATGCGCAGTAATTTATTTCTCTTGGCAGGATTAATCTGTTTGATTCTGGTGTCCCTTGCATGTGGAGCATCAGCAGAAACGACACCGGTGAAATCGGGAAATTCACCAAATATAGAAATTTCCTCTTCTGACGTGCTGCCAAAAGGCAACCGCCACTTAGAAATCCACATCACCGAGGCTGAAAAAACTGATTACGACCAATCGCTGTCACTCGTCCAAGAGCTGGGATCGGAATCGATTAGTTTATCGGTATTCTGGGATGATATTGAACAGTCTCCCGGGATCTTTAACCCAGATCCCAACTGGCTGGAAATCGCCAATCTCTACTATCCCCCTCAGGGTATGCCAGTTTCCCTGGTGATCTCAGTCCTGGATACCACAGAGACCAGAGTTCCTGATCATCTGAAAGGGAAGTCTTTTTCGGATCCCGAGATGATCTCGGGGTTCAAAAATCTACTGGATTACATCAAAACCCAGATTCCGGACCTTGAACTGACTTCCTTGGCCATCGGCAATGAAATAGATGGGGTACTGGGACAGGATCCCCAAGCCTGGGAGGAATACCACGCCTTCTTTAATCAAGCCGCGGCATACGCCCGGGGGTTGTGGCCGGATGTACCTGTAGGCACCAAAGTTATGTTTGATGGGCTAACTGGACCGATGGCAGAATCAGTCCGAAAACTATATCAAGCGTCGGATGTAGTAATGGTTACTTATTATCCGTTGAACGGGGATTTTACGGTGCGGGACCCGTGTGTGATCAGGGAGGATTTTGATCAACTTTGTGAGCTTTTCCCCGAGAAAGAGATCCACATTACTGAGATCGGCTACCCATCCAGTTCAACCAATCACAGCAGTCCGGAAAAGCAGGCTGAATTCATTCGGAACATGTTTGCCGCCTGGGATGAACACGCTTCCCAAATCACACTGTTGTCCTATTCCTGGCTGACAGATCTCCCCCAATCATCTGTCCTGGAGCTTGAAGAATATTACGGGCTCACTAATCCTGGCTTTGGGGAGTTTTTACGCACACTTGGTTTACGAACCTATCCTGGAGAGGGTGAAGACAAGCCGGGTTACGAGGTCTTCCAGGCGGAAGCCACAGCCCGCGGATGGTAATGGGTGGAGATTGCCACGCCTGTCCTGAGCACCTCGATTTCCACTTCGCCTCCGCTCAGTGTTCACTCGGTACAGGCGGAGTCGAAGGGTCGGAAAGCTGAGCTCTCCTCCTCACAATGACGGCGAACTGAAACCTAATTATTTCTTACTGACCTCCTGCAACTCATAGCCAACTTTCCCGTATATAATAGTAGAAACAAGTCATAATGTGTGAGGAGTATTACGAATGTCTTTACTTGGTAATATCGTCTGGTTGATTTTTGGCGGCTTTCTGGCTGGATTAGGTTATATCATTGGCGGCATTGCTCTCTGCTTGACCATAGTCGGGATACCCTTTGGTGTCCAGGCGATGAAAATCGGTCTAGCTACTTTTGCCCCCTTCGGGAAGGAAGTCAATGAGCGGGAAAATGCCAACAATGTCACCAATATTATCTTCAATATGCTCTGGCTGCTACTGTTCGGATGGGAGATCGCTCTGGCTCATTTTATTCATGGCATTATTTTAGCTGTAACCATCATTGGTCTGCCCTTTGCCAAGCAGCACTTTAAACTGATTCCCCTGGCACTCTTCCCCTTTGGCCGGGGCTACGATTAATTATCTGGCTTCATGAAGTGTTTCTCCTTGCACTCCCCGCCTGCTCCGGCAGGCGGGGTTTTCAATTCTTGTGTTCTCTCCCCCCTTTTTTCTCTCTTTCGCGATAGGTGTGATAAACTGGTAAAGATTATCGCCATTATTTACATACCTAGATACTTGGAGGACCAAGATGGACAGTACAGTTAAACAAATGTTAGCCGGAAAAGAGATCAAGGAACTGTGGACAATACCCCCGGATGACAATGTGCTTCAAGCCCTTAAGGTGATGGCAGAGAAAAACATTGGTGCTCTCCCGGTCCTGGAAGGTGAGCAGCTGGTGGGGATATTTTCAGAACGAGATTACGCCAGGATTTTCCCTCTCAAAATTGAATCGCCCAAGAGTACTCTGATTTCCGAGGTGATGACCAGTGAAGTAATCTGTATCAGTCTTGAAAATACCGCTTGCGACTGCATGGGAATGATGACCGAAAAACGCATCCGGCACTTGCCGGTCATGGATGAGGGAAAAATGATTGGCATCATCACCATTGGTGATGTTCTCAAGCAAGTGATTAAAGACCAGGAAATATTAATCGGTCACCTGGAATACTATATCGCCGGAAAAGCCTGAGAAAATCAAAACAAGAAAAATAAGAAAACCGCTGGAAGTATCTCCAGCGGTTTTATATTTAATTGATCGTTGACCTATATACTTAGTCCAGCCGACCATTGACGATGGCTTTTTTAACCTCTCCTATCGCCTGGGTGACCTGGATATCGCGTGGACAGGCATCAGTACAGTTAAAGATGGTATGGCAACGGTATACACCAAACTGCTCGTTAAGGATTTCCAGACGTTCCGAGGCAGCCTGGTCCCGATTGTCAAAGATAAACCGGTGAGCGTTAACAATGGCTGCTGGTCCAACATACTCTTCATTTACCCAGTAGGACGGGCAGCTGGTAGAGCAAGCAGCGCAAAGAATACATTTGGTTGTGTCATCGAATCGTTCCCGATCTTCAGGACTCTGCAGGCGCTCTTTCGAAGGTGGAGGATCATCATTTACAAAATAGGGCATCACTGACCGGTAGTGGTCAAAAAATGGTTCCATATTGATGATCAGGTCTTTTTCGATTGGCAGCCCCAGAATTGGTTCTATGGTTACTTTTCGGGATTTCAGGTCCTGTACCAAGACCTTGCAAGCCAAACGGTTTACTCCATTAATACGGATTGCATCCGACCCACAAACACCATGGGCGCAAGCCCTTCGGAAACCTAGGGTACCGTCTTCGGATCCTTTGATCTGCTCCAATAAATCCAAAATCCGGTCGGTAGGATCGGCATCTAGTGTGAAAGTGTCGTAATGCTTTTTCCGGCCATCTTCCGGATTATAGCGAAAGATTTTCAACGTTACCTGCATAAGATTTCCTCCTAATACGCCCGGGCTTTCGGTTTATACTTGGTTATTTGAACCGGTTTATATCCCAACCGTACACCGCCGTTCTCCATCCAGGCCAATGTGTGTTTCAACCAATTCTTGTCATCCCGTTCTGAGTAATCATCCCGGGAATGGGCTCCTCGACTCTCCGTGCGGGCCAAAGCTGAAACGGCTGTAACCTCCGCGATATCGATCAGATTGCTTAACTCCCAGGCCTCGATCAGGTTATTATTGAACTTAAGACCTTTATCATCAATCGTTATCTCCTTAAACCTTTCTTTCAGTTCTCGGACCTTATCAACTGCTTGCTGCATGCCTTCTTCCACCCGGAATACACCGACATGGTCAAACATCACTTGCTTCATCTCGGCAGCGATGTCGATCATGCGTTCATTTCCCTTGCTCTGCCGAATGCTGTCCAACTGCTGCATCGCAAATGCTTCTGGTTCCTTCGGTAGATCGAGGTATGGCTCGCTGGCAGAATATTCCGCTGCTTTTAATCCCGAATATTTCCCGAATATGATCAGGTCCAATAAAGCATTTGTTCCCAGCCGGTTGGCTCCGTGAACAGAAACACAGGCAACTTCCCCGGCGGCATACAATCCAGGCAGGATAGTATTCTTCTCATCCACAACCACTTCACCGAACTTATTGGTCGGGATCCCACCCATCGCATAATGGGCTGTGGGTTGGACCGGCATGGGATCAGAAATAGGGTTAATTCCGATATAGGTTTCGCAAAAATCAATAATATCTGGAAGTTTATTAAGAATATCGCTGGCAGTCACCCTATATGGAGATCCATCAGGGTTTTTCCTACCATCAACATCCGCATAGTGATTAACTACTTCCGGGGTGACATCCATATGCAAATACCGTTTCCCATCAATCCCGCGACCGTCTTTCATTTCCAGATACATCGCCCGGCTGATGACATCCCTGGAAGCCAGATCTTTCACTGTGGGGGCGTACCGCTCCATAAAACGCTCCCCCTCCCCGTTTATCAGCACTCCGCCTTCACCCCGGACACCTTCCGTAATGAGAATGCCCATACGATAAATACCTGTTGGGTGGAACTGGAAAAATTCCATATCTTCTGCCGGAATTCCTCTCCTCAGGGTTAGTGCCACTCCATCGCCGGTATAGGAATAGGCATTAGACGTGATTTCCCAAACCCGGCCATGACCGCCGGTGGCGATGATCACAGTCTTTGAATGGAAGATATGCATTTCTCCTGTGGCAAGTTCGAGGGCGATCACGCCTGCAGTTTTTCCATCCACAATTAGAAGGTCAAGGACATAAAACTCATCAAAGAACCTGACCTTATTCTTAATACTCTGTTGAAAAAGCGTCTGCAGAATCATATGTCCGGTGCGGTCTGCTGCATAGCAGGCACGTCGGACCGGTTTTCCGGTTTCATTGTTGGTGTGTCCACCAAATGGGCGCTGGGCAATAGTGCCATCCGGATTGCGGCTGAATGGCAAACCCATATGCTCCAGTTCATAAACCGCGTCAACCGCTTCGTCCGCCATAAAATCAATCGCTTCCTGGTCACCCAGGTAATCGCTACCTTTTACGGTATCAAAAGCATGCCACTCGGGATGATCCTCTTCTGTATTACCTAAGGCTGCACCTATCCCACCCTGTGCAGCTCCTGTATGCGAGCGGGTTGGGTATAGTTTACTGATCACCGCAGTGCTGGCTTTGTGGGAAGCATACAATGCAGCGGTTAATCCAGCCCCTCCTGCTCCGACAACGACAACTTCATACTGATGTTTTTGCATAGTTGTTCTCCTCTAAACCCGCTTAGGAGCTAATAATGACGTAAATTCCAACCAAGGTGGAAAATATCCATAACAGAAAGATCAAAAAACGAGTAAAAACCTGCCAGAAACCGGGTGAGGAATAGTCCTCCAGAACCACCCGGAGACCATTAAACCCATGAGTCGCTGCGAAAAACACAACCAAGATCTGCATAACTTGCCAGAATCCGTTAGTCCATAAAAATAGGTCTGGTATATCACTGTCCAACACATGATTGGGATTGGGGAAAAAACCCCAGCGCATCAATGTTCCCAAGTCCATCTGTGTTCGGGCGCCCATTAACAGACCGGCAGAAATTCCAATCACGACAAATAAAATGATGGATAGTCCGGAGAGGCGGGTGAACACCCACATCAGGTATTCCAGATTCCAACTGGGTTTTGGCATTACTCTTGAACGCATAACTTACTCCTCGAATGATTAACCCTGCAGGAAACGCTGGATCATGATGAATACAATTAATCCATACAAAGGTACGATGACAAACCATTCTATCCAGGTAGATTCCTTCTGATAACGAATTAGACGGGGCCAGATATCCAGCAGAATGATCCTGAAACCATTCACGCCGTGAAATATGGCACAGAAAACGATAAATAACTGGAAATAGATCGATTCGTAAATAGTGTTGACAAATATACCCAGGTCGCTGCCTAATTGTTGGGTCAGAAATGAGGCGATTACATGTAGGGTGACAAAGATGATGATGCCGAGGCCGGAAATACGGTGCAGTACCCAGGACAGCATGGGTCCACCACCTTTATATTTCGCTCCTGCAATCAGACCTACTTTTCGGCTCAGTGCCATGGTTTCCTCCTTGATCCTACCACCCCGGTTGGTTTTTTCAGCTTAAACAGTCCCGAAACTTTCATGTTTCCCTACATTATGGCATTGTGAGGGCTGATTTTGAAAGTGACATATCTCACAGTTTGTTAGTCAAAGATATCATCAGCCATTTATCCACTTCTGGTCTATAATGAGTGAATAATTTTAGTAATTCAGTTGGAGATAGATCTAAAACTTGATATTTATCTCTTCAGGAGTGGCCTATGGGTTCCAAATATCGCTCACCCACGATAGATCGCCGAAGTTTCGTTAAGATCGTCACCGCCCTTCTGGGTTCGATGATGGCAGCGGTTGTGGGACTGCCGGTGATCCAATATTTTATTTCTCCCGCTCTCAAAAAGGATGTCAGTGATGATTGGATCTCCCTTGGACCACTCGAGAATTACCCGCTGGATATTCCAACTCCCTTTCATTTCACCCTGACAAGGGTAAACGGTTGGGAAAGAAGCAGCCAGAGCTATGGTGCGTTTGTTTTGCGCAGACCGAGTGAAGAGATTGTTGTTTTCTCTGATGTCTGCACTCACCTCAGCTGTCGGGTGAGTTGGGATCCTGAAAATGAGGAATTCTTATGTCCTTGCCATGCGGCTTCTTTTGATAAATTCGGCGGGGTGACTTCCGGGCCTCCTCCCAAACCCCTAAATCGCTATGAGATCAAACTAGAAGAGAACCAACTCTTTATCCACTTCAGGGAAGGCTAACCATGACACAGAGCATTTTCAGCTGGCTTGACGAACGATTAGGTTTGACTGCGATTTACAACACTGTGCTGGACCGCAAGGTTCCGAAGGTGAACTGGTGGTTTACACTGGGCAGCGCCAGCTTGTTTTTGGGACTTCTCCAGGGAATCACAGGGATGCTGCTCTCTGTGTACTACGTTCCCACCCCGGATCATGCCTACGACAGCATTACATTTATCATGAATGGGGTTCAGTTTGGGTGGCTGATCCGTGGGTTACATCACTGGGGAGCATCTCTACTGATTCTGACAGCATTTATCCACTTACTGCGAGTATTTTTTTATGGCGCCTATAAATATCCCCGGGAATTCACCTGGTTTACCGGTGTCATTTTATTGTTTGGTGCTCTGGGTATGGGTTTTACCGGGTATTTGCTACCCTGGAATCAACGCTCCTACTGGGCAACAACCGTGGGGACTGAAATTGCAGGGACAGTGCCGGTTGTGGGAGACTTTATTCTGCGGGTACTGCGTGGTGGAACAGATTTAAGCGCAGTCACCCTCTCACGCTTTTTTTCTCTGCATATCTGGATCTTTCCGGCAGTTATTATCGCCACGGTCATCACCCACCTATACTTGGTGATCCGATTGGGCATTTCAAATATCCCAGATAAAGACAGCTGATCCATTATTGCAGACGTTTGACGGATTAATTTGAGGAGATATCCCGTGAAAGAAGAACAAAAACAAGAATACAAACGGAAATACGAACAAGCCAAACAGGATGGCGTTAAGTTTTGGCCCGATATCATCTATAAAGACCTGTTGATGTCTTTTGGCCTCTTCATTCTGCTGGTTGGTCTGGCGACTTTTTTAGGAGTTACACCTCAACCCAAAGCCGATCCCAGCGATACGTCGTATATCCCCCGACCGGAATGGTATTTCCTATTCCTGTTTGAGTTTCTGAAATTTATCCCTGGGAAAATTGAATGGGTAGGCACTTTTTTGATCCCGGTATTGGCTGTGCTAGCCCTCTTTGCCCTTCCATTCCTGGATAAAAATCCTCTCCGGTATTGGAAAAACCGCCTGGCAGGTATCTCTATTATGGGTGTGATCGTGTTGGGTATGGTGGGTTTAACCATCCGCTCGGTAATCACCACGCCAAAGCAGGAAGAGGTTCCGATTGCTGATACCATCCAGGAGCAAATAATCCTCGGACAGGAGTTCTATTCGGTTTACTGTGTTGAGTGTCACGGCCCGGATGGTGAGGGAGGTGAAATAGCCGGAGTGGAAGGATTAGAAGGGGTGGTGTTGAAATCAATCAGCAGCAGAGATGAAATGTATACCCGATCAGATGAAACCCTGGAAGCGATTGTTGCCTACGGTCAACAGGATCTGGGTATGCCACCCAATGGACTGGCATACGGGGGAGAACTCAAAAAAGCTGAGCTGGAAGCATTGGTCACCTTTATGCGCTATACCTGGGATGACCGGGTAGATATTCCTGAAGATGCCGCAGCTGCCAGGGCAATACCTGAAATCAAAGAAGGTGAAGTCCCATCTTACGAGGTGCACATCTCCCGAATCGCACAGCGCTATTGTATCTCCTGCCACCGACCAGGCAAAGAGAATAACGAATACCTGATGGGAACTTACCAGGAAATTCTTACCACTGGAGATAATGCCGATAACAACATGATTGCCGGCAATTTGGACAGTTACCTGATCCAATGCATCACCGGAGAGAGTATCTTTGATCCGGAAACCGGGGAAGAAATCATCCAGCAAATGCCTCCCACAAAGTTAATGAGGGAGCAATATATCAAAATCTTTGAAGCCTGGGTGTTAAACGGTATGCCCGAGACTGCCGTTGAAGCAGAATTACTGACCTCCGAAGGTCAGACAGAATGAACACACACCAAGTGTAAATCTTGGTGGATTAAGATGGTCTCAGATAAGAAGAAAACGCCTCCTTTTTGGAGGCGTTTATTTTTTGATACTGGATAGTCGCCGCAGTTCATCAAGGGGATGCAAACAAGATGTTTTCCAGTGCGTTTAATTTTGACGCTAAAACTTCCAGGTCAGTTTGAGCTGAAAAACTGTCATCATCTAATTCAATTATTATCAGCTTGTGCCGCTGGAGCATATTAACAACCACCTCAGCCTGGTCCTCGTTTAACATTGATTCCAGGGTCTCCAGAGTGGATCCAACTTTATCAAGAGCCAGTTTAGCATCAGCCTGACGGTCCTGTTCCAGAGCCAGGGCCGCATCCGCGACGGCTGCTCTGGCGCTTATGATTGTAATGTGGGTGGTGATCTTTTCAATATCTTCCCTTAAGTTGATGTTTTGTCCCTCGAAAACACTCAAGCGTTCGATTTCCTCTTCGAGGGTAGAGATTTCATCTCTGGCTTCCGCGATTTCCGCGGTTTTCTCAGCGACCTTATCTTTTTCTGGCTGATAGCGGAGAGCTGTGTCCAGGAAAAAGCCCCCGGCAAAAGCAAACGCGATCACTACCAACCAGATTAGAATTCTGCGGAAGATTAACCGCGCTTTGGAAGGTTTCTTCTTTTCAACTTGGGGTTCCTGAGTGCTTTCCTTAATCTCTCCCTCAAACGAGGATGCGGTTTCAAACTCCGCATCAGCCTCTTCAATTTGGGCTTCCATTTCAGCCTCGTCTATTTTTTTCTCCAGATCATCTTGTTGGTTTTCTTCATTTATAGTCATCCGAACCTCCTCGGTGATGCTCATGCCAATATGCCTATTATACTCGATTCCATTTTATATCTATGCGCTCCCCTATTGGACATCAACACGGATAGTCGAATTCACAAACTAATAAGGCAGAAGAGCTGGTGTTGTACCAGCTCTTCAAATAATAATCTTCGGAGAGATATGGATAGTTATTTCGCTTTTATCTTGATTGTTCGGGGGAGAGCTTCCTCGGCAACCGGCACCCGCAAAGAAAGGATTCCATTCTTGAGGTTAGCTTCGGATTTCTCCATATCCAGCATCTTGGGCAGCCGGACAACCCTTCTGAACCTTCCAGATGGACGTTCTTTGCGTAGGAACTTAGTATCTTCTTCCGGTGCCTTAAATTCACCTTGAATATCGATGGTTTTATCTACGATCTCAATTTCAAGTTCCTCAGGCTCTAGTCCAGGAACGATCATTTCGATCACGTAAGAATCGTTTTCGACGATGACATCCAGCGGAACGTGAATATCGCTCTCTACGCTTCCCCAGTTATGAACCGGGTGTCTGTGATAACGAGGGTAAGGTTTAATATACATGGACATTTTATGCTCCTTAATCTAACAGAAAGCTATTAGTTGTTTGATCTGTCACTTATGATAAAAGCTGATTGTTAGAAGAATACAAAAGAAATCTTAAAGATAAGCAAACACTTTATCTGTGAAATATTAACAAGGAAATCTGATTTATCTCGAGTTGAAGGCTATGGATACTTCCTGAAGGGGGTTGGTTAATGCCTTTGACCAACCAGGATCAGGTAGGGGGCTTCATCCTCATAAAATGCCCCATTGAAGTCTCCCAGACAGGCAATCACCTTTAAATCCACCATTTGAAACTCCCGCCGGTAGATATCCAGAGAGCAGAGTTTATGTTCAGTGGACCTAACAATCCGATCCACTCTTCCATCTGGAAATAGCTGATCATAAAACCAATCCCAGCGTACCCCGTCAGGTGTCGCGATAAACTGACTGCTGACCTGGACAGGGTGTCTAGTTTCGGGGTGGGTTATCACCGTTTCCAGGTCTGGTTCAGGGTTAATATCTTTCTCCCTCAGATTTTCATGAATCTCTGTAATTCGCTGTGGATTGGGAACACTAATGATGAATAGACCCTTCTTCTTGAGCATTCGGGTCACATTAAACAACAGGCGCTGACGGTCATGGGTTGGGAAAACGCTATAGGTATTACAGGGCAACAGAACGGCACTAAATACTGGATTGGTATAAAAATGAAGCATATCTGCCTGAAGGATAAGAACCTGCCCTTGGTAATCCTGATCACTTTCCTTGAGTTTTGCCATCAGATGCCGGACACACTCCCAATCAGTATCCAGACCCACCAGCTGATGCCCTTCCTGAGATAAGGGAATTGTCACCCGGCCAAAACCACAACCCAATTCCAGGATTGGATCCCTTCTATCAGTCCAAGATTTCCAGAAAGGAATATCCTCTGTATACGCTGCATGGTGTTTTTGAACCAAACTGCCCATCATCCCGTATTTTACCCCTCGAGTTCTGCCTGTACTTGACGATCACTTGGATAAAGATTATACTGCTTTGAGCATGTCTAAGGATTTCTTCGGGGTGTAGCGCAGTTGGTAGCGCGCCGCGTTTGGGACGCGGAGGTCGACGGTTCAAGTCCGTCCACCCCGACTTTTAATTCATTCCCAAATAGTTGAAACCTCAGCATAAATGCTACCTCCATATTTATCGACTGACAATTTATTTTTATTCCACCTGGTTTGATTTCTTCGAGAAGAGACTGGTATAATCTAAGAAAATCACTTATCTACCAATACATCAATGAGGACAATAGATCTTTCAAAATTTCAGGCTGAACCAGGGTTTGCCGGGATCTTTAAGACCATCCAGGGCGTTTTTTCATACGGATTGGACTGGCAGCAAAACAGAAAAAACCAGGAAGAATTGATAGAGATTCTTGAAACAGTTCTGGGCAATGATTGTGTTTTACTGCGTGATGTGGACATCCCCCGGGTAGGCAAACTGATTCCCGTGGTTCTGATCACGCCGGTTAGCTTGATGGTCATCAATCCAAAATCCCAGCAAGGTTTCTTCCGCGCAGAGGGAAAACTCTGGGAGGAATTAGGGAGGGATGATGAATATCGACTGGCTTCAAATAACCTGATCCGTGAGACCTGGCTATACCAAAAAACAATTGAAGGATATCTTAAACAACATAATTTCTCAGCTCCCACGGACCGGGGAGTGATGATTTTTGTCTCTCCAGAAACGCATGTAGAATCCATCCGCCCCCGGGTTCGAGTGATCCAAGCGGATGGTATAAAGAATTTTGCTCGCGAGTTAGCCATTTCTAAACCGGTTTTCAGTGAGATGGATTTCAGGGCTGTGGTGAGGTTATTATCAGAACCTCGTCTGCCAGAAAAACATCCGTTTAAAAAACCCCCCGAGGAAGAAGAAGCCTCTGTCACAGAAGTGGTTGCCAAAGTTGATGAGAGCATCGAAAAAGTTACCAGCCGAATTAATTTTTCCCGCCGGGAATGGATCATTGTCGGCAGTCTGGGAGCCCTGGTAATTATCGTCTGTATCATCCTGATCACGCTGGTAATTTTCACTCTTTAATACATACAACGGAAATCGCGTGCAGAGGCCTTTTCTTTCCATCATCATACCTGCCTACAATGAAGAATCCCGCCTTCCAGAAACCCTGGATAGAGTGGGATCTTTTCTTGAACGTCAAGTCTACTCATCAGAAGTATGGATTATTGATAATAACAGTACGGATGGTACACCTGGTATTATCCAGGACTATTCGGCCCGATATTCCAATCTCAAAGGGTTATTTGAAGAAGAGCAAGGCAAAGGAGCAGCAGTAAAACGAGGTATGCTGCAAGCGCAGGGGGAATTCTTATTCATGTGTGATGCAGATCTTTCCATGCCTATTGAAGAAGTCAATAATTTCATCCCCCCCCAGCAGGAAGGCGTGGATATCGCAATTGCTTCCCGGGAGGTTCCGGGGGCTATCCGCTATAACGAACCCCAATTCAGACATCTGGGCGGCCGCTTGATGAACTATTTAATCCAGCTTCTGGCGTTACCAGGATTAAACGACACTCAATGTGGATTTAAGTGTTTTTCTGCAACTGCAGCAAAAGACCTATTTCAACATCAAACACTGGCTGGATGGTCATTTGACATAGAGCTGCTCTATATTGCCCGTCGACGTGGATATACCATTGAAGAGATACCCATTCCCTGGTTTTATCACCAAGAAAGCAAAGTCAACCCATTCCGGGATGCATTTAAAATCCTGTTGGATATCAGGAAAATCCACCAGAATTCAAACCAGGGCGTCTATGACCCGGAGAATTGACCCTGGTCTGATTCCTCTCCGACCCAATCTGGATTTTGAACATACTTTCTGGCAACAGGGTATAACCCTGGTTGCAGGCATCGATGAAGCCGGTAGGGGTGCGCTTGCCGGACCAGTAGCTGCCGCTTCAGTCATCCTTCCTCCCCGGGAGGAGATTCTCCCAATATTATCAGGCGTTCTGGATTCCAAACAATTAACCCCAAGTGTCCGGGAAGGACTGAGAAGGTTGATTGAATCCAACAGCAGGACCTGGGGGGTAGGTTTTGCTTCCCAAACAGAGATAGACCAGACGGGCATCGTCAATGCAACCCGATTAGCAATCCAGCGGGCTTTGGATAAGATGGATCTGGATCCCCAGCACTTACTGATAGACTACCTGGTCCTTCCAGATAACCCTATCCCCCAGACGCGGCTAACAAAGGGGGATGCCCGATCGCTCAGTATTGCAGCCGCGTCAATTCTGGCTAAAACCCATCGGGATGCCTTGATGATCTCCCTGGCCGATGAATATCCAGCCTATAACTTTAAAGCCAATAAAGGATACGGCACGGCTCAGCACCGGGAAATGATTCAAACCAAAGGACCCTGCCATCTGCACCGCATGACATTTGCACCGATACGAGAGATCGGAAAATCATCATAAAAGTAAAAAGATGCTCATAAATAATTAGGGACCAGGTCCTTTAATAGGACCTGGTCCCTTTTTTCATAGGTTCCCGGAGTTTTAATAAACTCCGGGAACCATTATTTCCATCATCTCATAGTATGATTAATCAGAACATGTACACCACTCACAATTAGTACAATTATGCCTAAAAACAAACAATTAGAACCCTATGGCCTTTGGCCATCTCCAATCACTCCTGAATTGACTGGGACGTTACTCGAATTCAGTGAACCTGCCTGGAACGGAAAGGGCTTTTTGCTATGGATGGAGAGAGAATCTCACCAGGCAGGTATTCGTAAGTTCTGTTCAGATGAAAAAAAAATCAGCGAGCTGACCGCCAATATAAATGTCGGCGGCGGGATTGGTTATGGAGGGGGTTCTTTTACTGCCCAAGGTGATCGAGTCGTATTTGTTGAAAAAGGATCCAACCAGCTATACCTGCACTCTCTTGGTGATAAAAAGGCTAAAAAAATGACCAGCTCTCTCTTAAACACTGCCTCACCGAGAATCTCCCTTTCTGGAAAGTACCTGGTATTTGTCCATTCCGATGGAGCAAGCGATACCATCTCTATTCTGGAAATCACCAACCCAAAATCAACCCGTCCCTTGATTTCCGGATCTGATTTCTATAGCTATCCCCGCTGGCATCCAGATGGAACCCGCCTGGCCTGGATCAGCTGGAACCATCCCCATATGCCCTGGGATAGCTCCCGGCTTTCGTTGGGACAACTGAGTCATAGATCAGGAGGGTTACTTGAAATACAGGATGAAATCATAATTGCAGGTGGGGATGGGATTTCTGTCCTGCAGCCAGAATTCTCTCCGAATGGACACTTTCTGGCTTATATTTCCGATCAAACCGGCTGGTGGCAGATCCACATCTATAATTTAGAATCCGGGGAACACAGACAGCTCACCCATTCTGAGGCTGAACACGCCCTCCCCCCCTGGCTGCAAGAACAACGAACCTATGGTTTCAGTGGTGACAACAAGCAGATATATTTCCTTCGAAACCAGACTGGTTTCGTCTCCCTGTGGCTGGTGGATTTGGTATCCGGGGAGGAATCCCAGATCCGGCTTGAGGGAGACTTTACCTGGCTGGAAGGGCTGGTAATTTCAAAACGGAAAGACCTAATCGCGTTAACCTCCTCCCGGGGAGATACTCCCCAGTGTTTAATCACGGTCACACCGGATGGGCAAACCTCAGTAATTCGCAGCTCCACGGCAAACCACCTTCCCCAGGATGAATTCTCATTACCGCAACCAATTTCCTGGCAAAGTGAGGAGGGGATATCCATCCACGGGTTGTTTTATCCACCCCATAACCCGGTCTACAGGGACGAAGGTTTGCCACCCCTACTGGTCATCATCCACAGCGGACCTGCCCGTCAGAAGGGGGCTGAATTTCAGCCCCGGGTGCAGTATTTCACCAGCAGGGGATACGCTGTGCTAGAGGTTAACTACCGCGGCAGTACAGGATACGGCCGTACCTATCGCGAACACCTCAAGGGAGAATGGGGTGTGCTTGATGTAGCAGACTGTCTTAGCGGCGCTCGCTTTGTTACGGATCAGGGTTGGGCTAACCGGGATAATATGGTCCTATTCGGAAGCAGTTCCGGCGGATTAACGGTACTGCAATCCCTGATCGCCCACCCGGGTGTCTTTTGCGCCGGGATCACGCTCTACGGCATCACCAATCACATTGCCCTGCTGGAAAATCCACCCAAATTTGAACGTTATTATTCGAACTGGCTGCTCGGTCCCTACCCGGAAGCCACAGAAGTGTTACGTGCCCGATCGCCTCTATACTCAGCGGATCGAATCCGCGATCCTGTGGCTGTTTTCCAGGGTGGGAAAGATCCCATTGTCCCCCTCGATCAGGCAGAGCAACTAATAGCGGTACTACAGAAAAATGGTGTACCACATGAGTATCATCTATACCCGGAAGAAGGACATGGCTTTAAACGGTTTGAGAATGTTCGCGATTTTTACCATAAGACAGATGCCTTTCTGAGAAAGTATGTAATTAAAACCTAACAGGAAACGGTATTAGTCTGATAAGGAGAAAAATATGCCCAAACTAACGATTGCGGGTGTTGGTGAATTCGAAATCCCTGAAGGGACCCGATTGGTGAACGCGTTGGAGGACCACGGGGGAGAGCCCCTGCACCGCTGTGGTGGTTACGCCCGCTGCACCACCTGCCGGGTAGAGTATTTGGCAGGTGAGCCGGAGGGGATGACTGAAGCGGAAAGAGCGAAACTGGAAAACCAGGGGAACCTGGGAATATTCAGGTTATCCTGTCAGGCGACAGTTGATCATGATATGCATGTCCGCGTGCTGCTGCCATTCAGCGAGAGCGGGCTGGATGACCCCGGTCCCCGACCGGAAGATCATCTGACACCTTAATGTTCTTCACGCTTATGTTGAATATTAAATTTTTACAAGTAGGGTAAATATATGAACTCTGATTTAAAAAATGTACCCCAGAGCCTGCGAATATGGTTTGTGATCCATTTTGCGGTGGATATGTTATTTGCAATTCCCCTACTCTTTTTCCCTGAATTCATCATGGTTCAGCTCGGATGGATTGTCGTGGATCCCATCACTTCCCGGCTAGTTGGGGCGGCTTTGCTCGGCATCGGAGTTGAATCTCTGCTGGGAAGAAATGCCAGCAGGGAAGTCTTTTTAGCCATGCTTAATTTAAAAATTATCTGGGCTTTGGGGGCAGTCCTGGGGATCGGCCTGGGCATCAGGGCGGGAGGCCCACCGGCGGCATGGCTTTTCCTGGTGATTTTTGCGATCTTCCTGGGAGTGTGGGTGTATTATCGTTATAAACTGAGAGTAAGAACTTAAATACAAACCTGCCCGGGTGCTGAGGGCAGGTTTTTCATTTCCTTGGTATTAACTATTTACTTGAAACTTCCTGCCCTGCTTTAACGAGTTCCTCCTCAATCAGCTGCTGGAAGGTTTCCAACGGTTGGTTCCCACGCACAATCACCCCATTGATTAGGAAAGCTGGCGTCCCGGTAATTCCATTTTGGCGAGCATTGACTTCATCTGCAGCAACCAGATCTTGATAGGTCCCATTTTCCAGGCAGGAAATAAATAGATCCTGATCTAATTCCAAGGCAGTCGCAATCTGTTTTAAAGCAGGTGTGATGTCCGCACTCCGGTTCTGAAATAGCTCTAACTGATTGATAAAGATCAGGTCATGGTAGGGCCAGAATGCATCTTGATCCGCCGCGCAGTAAGCTGCTTCGGCTGCCTGGAACGTGGCAGGAGCTTTTAATAAGCCGCCTACACTGTGGAAAACCAGTTTTACCTGTCCGTTCGCTATATAGGATTCTTCAATAATTTTTTTAGTTCCCAATGCAAAATCCGCACAGTAGGTGCAGCCAAAATCGGAATATTCCTCAATCACCACAGGTGCAGTGGAGTTCCCAAGGACATTACCTTCTACATTAAGGGCTGGATTAACCTTCGATTGGATTAGATCCTTTTGTGAGATTTTAACCCGACCGCTGGTTAATATGGCCGCTATTAGCGCACCAACCATAATGACTGATCCCCCAATCATCATCACCAGCATAAGGTTCTTCTGGCGTTGGTTCTTCTTCCGCCGCTCTTCAATAAACTTCTTTGTTCCCATCATCGCCTTCCTTATACCTTTAAATCAATCTGTAATTATCCTATTGTACCTAACTGCTATATGTCAATAATGGTTCTAATAAAAATCTTATTATTTCCTGTCTCAAGAGAGTCATCCTATAAATCGGAGCTCATTTAAGATCAATATCTACCGTCAAAGACAGTGGATAATAATATTGCTACCAATTTATAAAGGGGATTATTCCACTTTCTTCTTCAAGGAGAAGATTACCTTTGTCAATTCTGCTGCGATAGATGGTCCCAGCAGCAGCGGCAGGATTACTCGCCATTGAACCCATCCCAGGGGGACAGTGTCAAAAATTCCCTGCAGGAAAGGCACATAAACAACCACCAACAGCAAGATCAAGGAAGATAGGATAGCCACGTTCATAACTTTATTGTTAAATAAGCCGATTAGGAGAATAGGTACCCGCTCCGATCGGGCGGTAAAGGCGCGTAACAGCTCAGAGAAAGAGAGCGTGACAAAGGCCATGGTTGCGGCCATTTCAGGATATCTTGTTAATCCAATCCAGTAGGCACCCAGGGTCACAGCAGTGATTGCTACCGTTTGGATACTGATGCCGGTCAGCATAAAGCGGTTCAGGATCGGTTCCTCGGGATCTCTGGGTGGTTGCTCCATCAGGTCCGGATCCCCTTTCTCTAAACCCAGGGCCAGTGCCGGCGCGCCATCGGTTATCAGGTTCAGCCACAACAACTGTATCGCGCTTAAAGGTGATTTCCAGCCAACCATTGTTGCCAAGAAGATGGTTGCAATTTCTGCAATATTACAAGACAGTAAGAAATAGACAAATTTCCGTATGTTGCTGTAGATCACTCTGCCCTGTTCAACAGCCGAGACAATGCTGGCGTAATTATCATCCGTCAGCACCATATCCGCGGTTTCTTTGGCAACATCGGTTCCAGTGATGCCCATGGCAATGCCGATATCCGCTTTTTTTATTGACGGGGCATCGTTCACTCCATCCCCTGTCATGGCCACTACATGGTTATTGGATCGGAAGGCATCTACGATGCGCACTTTATGTTCCGGTGAAACCCGGGCAAACACATCGGTGGTATTTACAGATTCTTGAAGCTGTTCTCGGGTCAATTCATCAAGATCCCTGCCAGTCAGAACCTGGTGCCCTTCCTGCAGCAGTCCGATTTCTCGGGCAATCGCTTTAGCGGTATTAGGATAGTCTCCTGTAATCATTGCTGTTCTGATGCCGGCTCTCCGCGCAGTATGTAAGGCCGGGAGAACTTCAGGCCGGGCAGGATCGATCATACCCAATAAGCCAACAAATATAAGCTCTTCCTCAATCGTAGCATCTAGATCCCCATTCTTGTGATACTGCAGATCTTTCACAACCCGGTATGCCACACCCAGGACCCGTAATGCTTGGCTGGTCATGCGATCGTTGGCTGCCAGGATTCGTCTTCGCTGTTCATCGTCCAGCGGTACAGCACTATCATCCCGGTTCTGATAATGGGTGCACCGTTCCAGTACCACATCCGGTGCACCTTTCTGGGCAATAACATACCAGGCTTGCTTTTTCTGGTCATAAAAGGGAGAGACATCCTCAGCGGCCGGATGCTTAATGGCATGGATTGTGACCATGCGTTTTCGTTCGGAATCAAATGGGATTTCTTCTATCCGCGGGTACGCTTGAGATAATGGCGCGGGAAGAGCACCGGCTTTGGCTGCCGCAACCAGCAAGGCGCCTTCAGTGGGATCTCCCACCATCCGGATTCCCTTTTTCCCGGTCTCATCATAATCAGTCTCCAGGATGGCGTCATTGTTTAGAGCTCCGATCCACAAGGCTGTGAGAATCCCAGGATATTCCTCCGCCAGGTTTACCTCCACCTCGTCTCGCAGGAACTTCCCATCCAGTGAATAACCAGTACCGGTGATGTCCAAAAACTCCCCGTCCACAGCAATACTGGTCACAGTCATCTGGTTTTGGGTTAGAGTACCGGTTTTGTCGGAGCAAATAATTGTCGCCGATCCCAGGGTTTCGACGGAGGACAATCTCCGAATTAGGGCATTGCGGGCAATCATTTCCTGCATGCCCAGGGCCAGGGTGATAGTCACTACTGCAGGCAGTCCTTCGGGAACTGCGGCGATAGCTAGACTGACCGCGATAATAAACATCTCCAGTGGTGCTGTTCCAGTGATCATGCCCTCAATGAAAATCACCCCACTGATCACCAGTGTTACCCAGCCTAGAGTCCGACCAAAACGATCCAGGCGTCTTTGGAGCGGTGTATCCTCTTCTTCTACACTCTGCAGCATTTTGGCGATTTGACCAATTTCACTGGACATTCCAGTAGATACCACTACACCAACTCCCCGTCCGTAGGTGACCATGGTGCCAGTAAACGCCATTGTTTTTCGATCGCCCAGTGCTGAATCTTCTTCCAGCTCCAGCTGGGCATTTTTTGTCACTGCAACGGATTCACCGGTCAGGGCTGCTTCATCAATCCGTAAATTGACTGTTTCCAGGAGCCGGACATCTGCCGGCACATAATTGCCAGCCTCCAGGAAGACAATATCACCTGGGACCACCTCACGGGAGGGAATCGATCTTC